>JABDMC010000184.1 GCA_013001695.1 Akkermansiaceae bacterium | reverse complement strand
ACCCGTAGCCAGCGCCCCCCCTTCCGCTCGTAGACGGCCGCCACCCCGGACTGCGGCACCTCGGACTGCGGCACCCCAGACTGCGGCACCTTGGACTGCGGCACCCCGGACTGCGGCACCTTGGACTGCGGCACCCCGGCCAGGGAGCACCTCTGCAGGCCGACAACCAGCGTCTCCCCATCGAAGGCAACCGCATTGCCCGGCGCAATCGAGGCCACGATTTCCTCCTCCACCACCCGGTCGAGCGCCCATCCGTCCGGGCCCCGCTCGTAGATCAACAACCGTCCGCGATATGATCCGGCATCGATCTTCCGCCGGGACAGCACCGCGACAGTCTCACCGGCGACGGCCGTGCCCCACCCGAACCGAAATTCCTCTTTCCCGGGCTCCGCGAGGGCCTGCACCAGCATCCAGGGGGCTTTGGGGTCCGTCCGCTCGTAAAGAAAGACCTTTCCCATCCCGTCCTCATGGAAGGGCGCCGCAATGGCCAGCAGGTTGCCCGAGATGCCCATCGACATCCCAAACAGGTCCCCCTCGGTGCCACCGGGCGCGGTGAGAGCCTGCCGTTCGCCCCACGCGTCGTTCTCCCGCCGGAAGATCCGCACCGACCCGGCCCCGCTTCCGGGCCCGCCCAGTCCCCGGTGGGAGCCGGTCGCGGCGACCGCGAGATCGCGATCCTTCCACACGATCTGGCGCCCGAAGTGGCTTCCGATCGGAACCGACCCGGGACGCAGCTGCTTCTCCGCCCCCAGGATAATTGTCCCGGAGGGCCGATTCTCCGCGATCGCAACGGTGCGCCCGGGCTCCCCGGTCTCCTCGGGAAACGAGGACCACCCCATCCAGCCGAGGGCCGCCACGGGAATCGCCGCCACCTGCGTGATCCTCGCCGCCGCCGCCCGCCGCCGGGAGGCCACCGCCCGGGAAAAATCGGCCACCGAGCGCCACCGGTCGGCGGGATCGCTTTCCAGGGCTTTCATGATGGCCCGGCACAGGGGGCCGTGCGCGATGCCCGCCTGCGAGGGACGGGGAAAACGGCCCGCCGGAATCTCCCCGGTCGCCATCTGGTAGGCGACCACCCCGAGCGAATAGATATCGCTGCGCTCGTCGGCCTGCGCGGAGTCGTTCCGTTGCTCGGGCGCCATGTAAAGCGGCGTGCCAAAGGAGGAGGCCACCGTCGTCAGGGTGAATTCCTCGCCGCCGCCCGCGGTCCACTTGGCGAGGCCGAAGTCCGCGAGCTTCACTTCGCCCCCGTCCCCCAGCAGGATATTCCCCGGCTTGATGTCCCGGTGGATCACGCCGCGCCCGTGGGCATACTCCAACGCGCCGGTCACGGCCTCGAGAATCCGCAGCACGGTTCCGCGCTCCATCCGCCCCTCCTTCAGGCGCTCGCCGAGCGTGCACCCCGGAACGTATTCCATCAGGATGAAGAGCCACCCCCCCCGCTCACCGTAGTCGAGGAGTCCCACGATGTTCGGGTGCTCGAGGGTGACGAGAGTCCGCGCTTCCCGCGCAAACCGTTCCGCCAGTTCCGGATCCTCGGCGCTGTCGGCCCGCAGGAGCTTCAGCGCGGCCTCATCCCCACCCTCGGTCCGCCGGACGTGATACACCACGCCCATCCCCCCGCGTCCCAGCACGCCCTCGAACTCCAGCTCGGGAAAGAGGGCCCGGTAATCATCCACCGCCGGGGCCGGCACCCCCCTCGCCACCGCCCCGCCGGGAACGGCCTCGCTGATCACGCAGCGCGGGCAGAGGCTCCCCGCCCCGGGAATCGGGCTCCCGCAGCGATCGCATGTCGTCACTTCGCCCATCGCCAATTCGCGCGCGCCGCATCTTCGATTGAGCCGGTCTTCATGGGGGTCCTCAATGCGGGCGATTCTCGGGGTTTATTGTTGGAGGACGTTTCGCAGGTGGCGGAGTTCTTGCTCCGCATCCGCCCCGGTTTCCAGGGTTCTGGCGACCTGCTCGCGAAGGGCATCGCGGAACCGATGGCGGAGCCGGTGCGCCGCGACCTTCACCGCCGACTCGGTCATCCCCAGCGCCGCAGCCGACTCGGCATAGGCCACCAGGGACTCGCCCTGCAAGCTCGGGGCCACCGCCTCGAACAGCGCCTCCTTTCCCTTCTCCCGGTACTCCCCCCGCACTTGTCCCATCGTCGCTTCCAGGGTCATAAGCGCCCAGTGGTAATCGTAGCTCTCGTCCGGCGTGCGCTCCGCGCTGGCCGAATCGCCGAACCGCGTCTCCGCATCGCCAAGATCGATCGGCAGGAACGATGCCTCGCCGCCCCGCTTCTTGGACTTCGCCCGTTTCCGCTCTTCGGAGAGGAGGTTCTTGAGGACCCCGAGCAAATAGGACCGCAACTTGCCCTCCTTGGAATCGATCCGGGTGATCAGGTCCTTGCTGAGGATCCGTGTGAAAAACTCCTGCGTCGTGTCCTCCGCATCCTGCCGGGAAGATCCGCTCCTCCGGACAAACGCGTAAATGGGAAGCCAGTAGCTCCGGCAGATTTCCGCCCAAGCCTCGGTCGCATCGGTCCCCTCGGCCCCACCCCTGTTCGCCGCTCTTCGGACCAACGTCCACTCTGTTTCCGGGAACTCCGCCCCGGCTTTGTCCTTCCTACCGACCATCTGACTGGCGCCGATATGATGGCCGGGGCCGAAAAAATGTAAACCGTTTGGATCCGCCGGTCATGTGATCCTTCGGCATTGATGACCAAGCCGTGACCTGCCATCCACCCACCCTCCTCGCCCGATGATGTGATCCACCCCACCCCCCGGGAGAGCGAGCAGGCTGCAGCTCATTGATGGTCAGTGGCCCGGGTCCGCAGGCGCGCTCCGCCCCGGC
>JABDMC010000183.1 GCA_013001695.1 Akkermansiaceae bacterium | reverse complement strand
GCCGGGGCGGATGCCACCGAGGCCGCGGAACCGGCTGCCTGCGCGGGGCCCCGGGCGGGTTCACGGGGGCGCTCGGCGTGACTCTCGACCGGCGTCAGGTCCACCGGCGGTCCGGTGGCGCTTGGGGCGGGCCGCGGCGGGGGCGGCGGCGAAGTGATCTCCTGCCCGCAGAGCGGGCAGGGCGCGGTGGTCGGCGGGAGATCGTAGGGAATGCGAATCTCCCCGGCACACTTCTCGCAGGAAAAGATCCGGTCCGCCGGGAGACTGCTTTCGCTCATCGGAGGATGGCGATATACCCTGCCGGAGATGAAATGTCAATCCGCGAGGACCGTTTCTAACACCTCGAGGCAGCGCTTGTTCTGCTCCGGAGTCCCGACGGAGATGCGCACCCACCCGGGGAGCTTGTAGGCGCGCATGGCGCGAACGATCACGCCTTCCTGCAGCATGGCCTGGAAGACGCGGTCGCCATCGCCCACCTCCACGAGGACAAAATTGGCGACACTGGGAACAACCCGGAGTCCCCGCGCCGCGAGGGCCTCGTGATAGAGGGCCAGCCCCTCGGAGTTATTGGCCACCGTCCGGCGGACGTGATCGGCGTCGCCCATGGCGGCGAGGGCCCCGGCCTGGGCCACGGCGTTGGCGTTGAACGGCTGGCGGGCCTTGTGAAGAATCCCCGCGATCGGGGCGGGCGCCAGGCCGTAGCCGATGCGCAGGGCCGCCAGCCCCTGGGCCTTCGAAAAGGTCCGGAGGACCACCACGTTGCGGCCGTCCCGCACCCACTTGAGGGTGTCCGGCGGCGCCGCGAGGAACTCGTGGTAGGCCTCGTCGAAGACCGCCACGACGTGCTCCGGCAGGGCCTCCACGAAGCGGTCGATTTCCTCCTGGCCGACCATCGTTCCGGTCGGGTTGTTGGGATTGGCGATGAACACGAGGCGCGTCTCCTCTGTGATGGCGGCGGCCATGGCATCGAGGTCATGCACGAATCCGGGATCCGGCACCTCGCGGTACTTGGCCCCGAACAGGGTCGCCATCAGCTTGTAGACCACGAAGGCGTGCTCCGCCGCCACCAGGGCGGTGCCGGGATTGAGGAAACTGTGGCAGAGCAGCTCGATGATCTCGTTCGACCCGTTGCCGAGGACGACGTTCTCCATGCCGAGCCGATGGCGCCGGGCGATGGCATTGCGCAACTTCCAGCCGCCGCCGTCCGGGTAGAGGTGGGCCTCCTCGATCGCGGACCGCATGGCTTCCATGGCGCGCGGCGACGGCCCGAGGGGATTCTCGTTGCTGGCGAGCTTGATGATCTCCTCGGGCAGCAAGCCGAGCTCGCGGGCGGTTTCGTCGATGGGTTTCCCCGGCTCGTATGCCACGAGATCGCAAACGAAGCGGTTGGCAAATCCTTCGATCGACATGGGCGCAGTGTGCGGCCTGGGGTGCGGGCTGTTAAGCGCTAAGATTGGGGATGCCGGGCGCTCCGCCCCGCCAGGGGCCGGCCGCCGCGGTCCGCTACCCGCCGTCCGTCGCGGCCGGCACCGTGCCGACGTAGATCGACGCGATCCCGCACGTGAGGGGGATCCACCGCGCCCCGCGGTAGCCGCAATCGCGGAAAAACCGGAGCATCGCCTCTCCGCTGGGGAAACGCTCGATCGACCCCGCGAGGTATTCGTAGGCCTCGCGCTGGCCGGTGAGGACCCCCGCGATGCGCGGCAGGATGCGGTTCAGGTAAAACGCGTAGGGACGCGCGAGGATCCCGGACGGGAGCGAGAAGTCGAGGACCAGCAGGCGCCCGCCGGGGCGGATGACGCGCTTCATTTCGCGCAGGCCCTTTTCCCAGTCGGCCATGTTGCGCAGGCCGAAGGCGACCGTGACGAGGTCGAAGGAGCCATCCGGAAAGGGCAGCGCGAGGGCATCGGCCACGAGGGTCTCCCGCACCCCGGCCGTGCGGGCGTGCTCCAGCATCTCCTCGCAGAAGTCGGTCCCCACGACGTCGGCGCCGGGGCATTGCCGTTGGATCTCACAGGCGAGGTCGCCCGTTCCGGTCGCCACATCGAGGACGCGGCGCGGATCCCACTCCGCCACCATGCGTCCGACCTTCCGCCGCCAGAGGATGTCGGTGCCGCAGCTCAGGACGTGATTGGTCACGACGTAGCGGTCCGCGATCCGGGCGAAGGCGCCCTTGACGAAGGCGGGGTCCTGGCCGCCCGGCACGGGGCGCGGCGCGTCGCCAGATGCCGGCTCGATGGATGGCGGGGATTCAGGACTCATGCTCGATTCCCCGTCGGGGAGGTGGCGGGGTTCATTCCGGCTCGGGCAGAAGATCCGCGTAAATTCCCGGATCGCTACCGGGAATTTCCACCGCGCCGCACGCCTTGGCGTAAAACTCCTTGGGCCCCACGCCCCCGATGAACCCGTAGGCATAGCCCTCATCCCGGAGCCCCTCGAGGGCCTTGAACAGGAGGGCCTTCCCGATGCCGAGGCCACGGGCGCCCTCCCCCACCCCGGTCGGCCCGAAGAAGCCCTTGGCGGTCGTGTCGTAGCAGGCGAACCCGAGAATCTCCTTGTTGCGGGTCGCGATGAAGCAGGACACCGGCTGGCGGGTGGTGGCGACCTTCACCTCGCTCACCCACTTCGGCGAGAAATGCGTCCCGACCCAGTCGGCCAGCAGGTGCCGCTCGTAGACGCCCGGCCGCCGGAGGATCACGCCGGCCGCCTCCACCTTTTGGTAGACCTCCCCGTAATCCGGCAAATCGTAGAGCCGCACCAGCATGTCGATCATGGGCGGAGGTTAGGCGAGCGCCGGGGGCAACCCAATCTCAATCTCCGCCGAGGAGCTTCTTCAGGAGGCCTTCCGCGAGCTCCTCGAGTTGCCCGCCGGAGACCCGGCCGGCGGCGGCCTTCACGAGGTCCCCCACATCGGGCACCATGTTCAGGGCGCTCACGTCGGGGTCGGAGAGGTCTCCGGCGGAGGCGATCTCCACCACCAGTCTCCCGTCCCGGAGCAACTCGCCCTCCACCATGCCGAGGACCTCGGGGTATATCTCCTTCGGCAGGTAGGAGAGCCCCTCGCCGATCTTCGAGCGGAACCCGTTGCTCAGCCGTTCGGACGCCACCAGCTCGGCGCTCCCGGCGTGCTGGTCGCTCTCGGTCTGGATCCAGGTGCCGTCAACGACCGCCAGCTCCCAGTCGTCGAACCACAGCGAGATCGGCTTCTCGAGGGTGAACCGGTCGGCGAAGTAATGCACCGCGAGCGACCGGCTCCGCCCGAAGTCGGCGCGGGGCGGCAGGTCGTCGACCTTCACGCCCAGCTTTTCGAGGAGCTGCACGGCCTTCCACGCCTTCCGGACGACGGGGATCTCGGCGTTCAGGTAGCTCTCCTCCCCGAGGGCGAGGTCGGCGGACACCTCCGGGTCGAGGTCGCCGGTCGCGGGGTTGAAGAGCTTGACGCGCGCCGGACCGTCGAAATCGAGCCGGCCGTAGAGGAGGTCCCTCTTCGTCGAGCGGACCTCGAGGCGTCCCGCCAGCGACAAACGGGCGGCGTTGGTTTCGGCCAGCGCGGCCGGATCGACCTCGATGGCGTCGAGACGCACGTCGACGTCGTGCAGGAGGAGGCGCAGCCTGGTCTTGGCGATCTCGAGGTCCACCTCGCCGCCGGTCGAGCGGACCCCGTCGATGCGCGCCAGGAACCCCTGCTGATAGACGTTGAGCGACTCGCCCCCGCCGCCCGGCGGGGCCGCCGGCACCCCGCTCTTCCCGCTCTTCCCGCCCCCCGGGGAGCGCAGGAGCTCGTCGAGCGAGTTGTTCCCCTCCTCGTCGAGGACGATCCCGAGGCGCGGTTCTTCGAAGGCGAACTCGCGGATGTCGATCCGGCGGGCGAGGAGCTGCGCCAGCGAAACCGCGAGGCGGACTTCCTTCACCTCCACCGGCCCGCCCGCAAGGGGGGCGCGCTCGGGGTAGGGCTTCGCCTCCTGCCCGTCGCGCGGGGCGAGGATGACATCGCGCAGCACGATCCGGGCGGGAACCTGGAAGAGGGACACTTCCATGGAGCCGATCTGCACCCGGCTGTTGATCTCCTTCTCGGCCTCCGCCACGAGGCGGTCCACGGTGAGATGGCGGGCCGCGAACCAGCTGGCGCCGCCGAGCGCGGCGAAGCCCGCGAGCGCCACAACCACCGCCCAACGCAGGACCTTCCTCATCGGGGCGAGCTTACCACTTGCGGCGGCGTCCCCAAACTCCGAAACTCCGGGGCCTTGCTCCGACCTACCTTTCTTTATGCGGCGGCGTGCCTGGCCCTCGGGACGGCGGCGGCCGTGGCGGCGCGGGTCCACGACACGGCCGTCATTGCGCGCTCCGCATTCTTCTTCGGCGGGGCGGTCCTGATCTGCGGGTGCTTCGCCCTCAAGAACCGCGTCCACGGCCTCGCGGGGGCGGCCTTTCTCTCCTTCCTCTACACCCTGACCGGGGCCGGGGCCGTCATCGGGCAGCTGCGGGAGGGCGATTTCCATCTCGCGGCGGCCTCCACCCGCTATCTCCTCGCGCTCTTCGCCGTTTCGCTCGTTTACCTCCTCATCGCGGTCCGCGCCTTCCGCAAGGCCCGGCACGAGCGCCTCCTGCGGGAACTGCACGCGGAAGACTAGTGTGGCGTCCCGCAAGTTCTGCAACATGCTGGGAGGTTTGGAGTTTTTAATTATTCGCTCACTCCGCTCGCAGACGCAGATCGGGCGCGGCCTGTTTCCGCAATTTCCACGTTGTTCTTCGGT
>JABDMC010000180.1 GCA_013001695.1 Akkermansiaceae bacterium | reverse complement strand
GCTACGAAGCGCAGTCTAAACTAAGTGCCATTCTTGACAGATGACCTGTCCCTCTATCCCTTCGTCCCTCTATCCCTTTGATCCCCTGTTGACAGATGACCTGTCCCTCTATCCCGGTCCTCTCTTCTCTCCCGGTCCCTCTATCCCGAGACCAGAGCGACAAGCCCGGCAGCCATGCCGGGCTTTTTTTGGCCCGACGAAGCCCAAAGGGCTTCCGGACCGCAGCCCCGGGTTGGGACAACCCGGGGAGCCCGGAGCGGTGCGCAGACCCAACCGCAAGGCGGTTGCGGAGGCCGGACGGTGGAAGACGGCGCGGCGGTGGAACCTCCCCAACACCTTCGGCGTTGGACTTCTCCTCGGCGGCCACGAATCCCCGGGTTGGGACAACCGGGGGACTCCGGAGGGTTGCGCAGACCCAACCGCAAGGCGGTTGCGGAGGCCGGACGGTGAAGAACGGGCCGGCGGTGGATCCTCCGCAACACCCTCGGCGTTGCACTTCTCCGCGGCGGACACGATTCCCCGGGTTGGTTCCAACCCTGGACTGATCGACGGAATCCCGTTGGGATTCAGGATCGGCACGCCGATCCCTCTCCTTCAATATTCGAAATTCCTTTTTCGATATTGGCTATTCCCGAACCGGGGGCGAGGTCCGCCCGTGGAACCATCGGGAAGGTCCCCAAGACCACGCGACCACCCCAAAGATGACGAAGGTCGGCCGTCAATCACGCGGCAGCTGCGGCCGAGCCCGTCTCCCGGAACCAGCGGTCCGAGCATGGCGGGCCCGATGAAGTCGGCATGAGGGAGGGACGCCGTGGCCCCTACTCCCCACCGGCGTTCTCGTAGAACCACACGTAGGGCTCGCGCTTCTTCTCCTCGTTGAAGGAGTATCCGCCGACGATCATGTCGAGGTCGTGGTCGCCGTCGGCGTCGGCGATGTCGACGTAGAGGCCGGCGTCGGGGCGGGTCGGTTCGGCGGTCATGGCCTTGGCGGCGGGGGCGATGAGGTCGGTCTTGGCGGCGAACTTCAGCTGGCCCGGTTTGCCGGTGTTGAGAAAGAGGTGCACGCCGCCGCCCTTCCCGTCGCCGTAGCTGTCGCCGGCGGTGCTGATGACGAGGTCCATGTCCTTGTCGCCGTCCCAGTCGATCATGCGCAGGGTGCTGATCTTTCCGAAGGCGATCGGCTTGCCGTCCGCTTCGAGGATCTCGTTGCGCTCGCGGAACTTCGGGGCCCCGGGCTTGCCGTCGTTGACGCGCAGGAGGACGCGGCCCTGGTCGTAATCGCCGAGGAGGAGGTCGAGGTCGCCGTCGCCGTCATGGTCCCAGGCCCACGCGGAAGTCAGGTGGCCGCCGAGCTTCGGGCCGCCTTCGGGGTCACAGCGGTTGGTGTTGAGCCACTCCTTCTTCTCGTAGTGCCAATACTGGTTCATCATGATGCGCTGGCCCTTGGCATCGAGGATGTGCTCGGGCTTTTTCCACCCTTTCCCGGCGGCAAGCGCCAGGTGGGGGGAGCCGTCGAAGGTTCCGGCGACGATGTCGTCCTTCCCGTCGGCATTGAAGTCCACGAACTGTGGACTCATGCCGATGCATCACCAGTTGCTGAAGTCGAGGGCCTTGCCGTCGTCGCCCAGGAGGTCGGTCTCGGCGGCGAATTCCATGGCGCGGCCGGTGCGCAGCGCGATGGTGAGGTGGCCCCGCAGGTCGCCGACCACGACGTCGAGCTTCCCGTCGCCGTTCATGTCGCGAAAAACGGGCGAGGGATAGTAGCGGCCTTCGCCGAGGAACTTCTCCCCGGCCATGAGGCGCACCGGGGCCTTGAATTCGGGCGTCGCGGACGGGGACGCAGCCTTGGGTTCGCCGGCGAGCAGGAGACCGGGCGCAAGGAGGACGAGCGGAGCGAGGAGATTTCTCATGCCAGCAGATTGGCGGGGAGAAGGCCGGGAGTCAATTGGAGATTCGTGGGGGACGCGCCCGTGGCGGCGGATTTCATTCGCCCAGCCCAAAGCAAAAGCGCCATCCGCGTCAGTCGTGAAGGTGTATAATTTGGTTTGCGCCTCGTAGCGGAAGACATGCGCCTTCCGACCGTGAAGCTGTTCCAGAATGCCTGGAGGCCAAGCTGGTCGGCACGGGCAGCCGTGCCGCTACCAACGACAATCGGGCTTAATCCCGAGCCATTGGGGTCATCCAAAAATTGCACGTGGTCAAGTGTTT
>JABDMC010000165.1 GCA_013001695.1 Akkermansiaceae bacterium | reverse complement strand
ATCATCTGCGCGCAGGAACGCACCCCGCCGAAGAACGGGTACTTCGAGTTCGACGACCAGCCCGCGAGGGTGATCCCGTAGACGCCGAGCGAGGCGATGGCGAAAATGAAGAGCGGCCCGATCCCGATGTCCGCGATGACGAGCTTCACGGTCTGGCCGAAGAGGGTCACCTCGCTGCCGAAGGGAATGACCGCCACCGAGATGAAGGCCGGGGCGGCGGTGAGCGCCGGGGCCATCCAGTAAAACGCCTTCCGGACGTGGGCCGGGGTGTAGTCCTCCTTGAGGAGGTTCTTCACCCCGTCGGCCACCGGCTGGATCAACCCGAAGAACGACCAGTCCTTGGCGCCGCCGAAGAGGGTGAGGGGGATCCCGACGCGGTTCGGCCCGACCCGGTCCTGGAGGATGGCGCTGATGCGCCGCTCGGCATAGGTCGAGTAGGCCACCACCGTGAGGGTGATCACGAAGATCACGGCGATCTTGATGCCGGTTGCCAGAAGAAGGACCCAGTCCACGGTTGCTTGTTGTCGATTGCAGGTTTCGGTGATCAGCCCACGATTTCGCCGCGCTCGACGCGGGCGCGCTCCGCCTCCAGCAGCGGGATCGATTCGCCGGTGTCCTTGATGGGCACCCCCAGGGCGCCGATCTTCGAGAGGGTGAGGTCCTTGAATTCCTCGAACTCGTCCGCCATGGCCCCGAAGACGTCCTCGAGGAGGTGGGGCTTCTCGTAGTCGGGCGCGAGGGCCGCGATGAGGTCGCGCAGGATCTCCCAGTCGTCCATGGCGCCGGCCGGCGGCTGGGTCGCCTGGTTCAGCCGCTGCAGGCGGCCGGTGACGTTCACCATGGAGCCGCGCTTCTCGGCGAAGCCGGCCCCCGGGAGGACGACGTCGCTCGCCGCCGCGGTGGGATTCGGGAGAATGTGATTCGACACCAGGAAGTCGAGTTGCTCGAGGTCCTCGGCCCGGAAGCCGGCGTCCTCGAGGAGGTCCTCGTAGAAGACGATGAGGGTGCGGATCTTGCGGCTCCGCACCCCTTCGCGGATGGCGTCGAGCGTGACGAAGGGGTCGTCGGTCTCCCACAGGATCTTCGCCCCGGTGGTGTTCGGGTTGCGGTCCGCGGAAACGAGCTTCCCGTCGGCTTCCCCGAACCTCGGCACGAGGGTGAGCAGATCGGTGTCGAGGGTGTCGGCGAGCAGTTCCAGCAAAAAGAGCTCCTCGTTGGTCTGCCAGCCCGATCCGATCACCGCGATCTCGCCGCGCTGCCGGCCGCGCATGCCTTCCGCCGCCTTCCTGATGGCCGTCGGCCAGTCGGTGGCCTCATGGGGCTCCTTCCCGCTCCGCAGCAGCGGCTGCGAGAGGCGCGCCTCGGAGTTCAGGTAGTGGAAGTTCAGGCGGTGGCTGTCGGGCATCCACGCCGAGTTGACGTCGTTGTTCTCGCGCGGCGTGATGCGGAAGATCTCGTTGCCCCGCGTCCAGATGTCGATGTTGCAGCCGGTGCCGCAGTTGACGTCGATCGACGGCGTCGGCTTCAGGAACCAGACGCGCATCTGGAACCGGAAGTCGTTGGAGGTCAGGGCCCCGACCGGGCAGATGTCGGCGGTGTTGAGCGAGTAGTTGCTGTTGAGGGTGTGCCCGGGGTGCACCGTCAGGGTGGTGTGGGTCCCGCGGTCGATGAACCCGAGCACCGGATCGTCGGCGACCTCGTCCATGAAGCGGATGCAGCGGCTGCACATCACGCAGCGCTCGTCGTCGAGGCGGATGCGCGGGCCGATCTCGACGTTCTTCGGCTTCTTGACCTTCATCTCCTCGAAGCGCGAGAAGCCGCGGCCGAACTCGACGGAATACTCCTGGAGTTCGCACTCGCCGGCCTGGTCACAGATCGGGCAGTCGAGGGGGTGATTGATCAGGAGGAACTCCATCACGCCGTTGCGGCACTCCTCGACGAGCTCGCCGGTGGTGCGGATGCCCATGTTTTCCGCGACGGTGTTGGCGCAGGCGATCACGGGGCGGGGCATCCAGCCGATGTCCTGGTAGCCGTCCTCCCCGTAGACCGCTTCTTCCCCGGGCTTCGGCCGCGGCGGCATCCCCATCTGGACGAGGCACATCCGGCAATTCCCCGGCGAGGAGAGCTTGGAATGATAGCAATAATGCGGGACGTGCTTCTCGGCCTCCTTGCAGGCCTCGATCATGCGCGTCCCGCGCGGGACCTGGATCCAAACGCCATCGATCTGGACGTTGACCATGCCCTTCTCAGCGGCAAGATCCTTGGGGAGCTTGTCGGCCGTCGCCGGTGCGGATTCGCTCATAAAAACAGGCGCCTCGCTACGCGTTGCGGGACTATGGGGGGGCGGATTCCCCCGGGCAAGCGCACTTTGTGAAATTTTTCACAAGCGCGGAGGCCCCCCGATTCCAAGGCGCCAAAGGGGTGGAGAAGGGGGCCCGGGGCGGTCATCGCCGCCCGCTCCCAGGTCGATCTTTCCGCTGGCGGATTCCCAGTTCCGGGGCCGCGCCCGGCGGACATGCATCTGGCGGTCAAGCCCCAGTTCGGCCAGGACGATTTCGAGGAGATCGTCGTCGAGGCCTTCTTCCCCTCCCAGTCTCCCGAGCTTGATGCTCCGCTCGAACCTCATCTCGCCACCGATCTCTCCATCCCGAGGGCCCGTTCATACTCGTGATTCCAGCCTTCTTTACCTTCTTCCGCCCGGCTCCTCGAACCCTCCGCGGCCACCACCCATCGCGGCCAACCCGTCCCGCTCCCCACCCGCCCGGGGCAACCTAACTTCGATAACGTTATCG
>JABDMC010000142.1 GCA_013001695.1 Akkermansiaceae bacterium | reverse complement strand
CAGACGCAGATCGGGCGCGGCCTGTTTCCGCAATTTCCACGTTGTTCTTCGGTCGTGAATCTCGATTCACTCCCTCCTCACGCCTTGAACTTGCAAAATCATTCTCGCGCATCATGTCACATTACTTCCGGGACACCACACTAGCCCTTGATCTCCATGAGCATCTGGGCGTTGTTCGGGAACTTCTTCAGGAAGAAGAGCAGCCGTTCCATGCCTTCGAGTGGCCGGTGCCCCGATAATCCGCGCCGGATGAGGTGGATCTTCAACAGCATGTGCTCCGGGAGGAGCAGTTCCTCGCGGCGGGTTCCCGACTTGAAGATGTCGACCGCCGGAAAGACGAAGTGCTCCGCAATCTTCCGGTCGAGGACCAATTCCATGTTGCCGGTCCCCTTGAACTCCTGGAAGATGGCCTCGTCGGCCTTGGAGTTCGTCTGGACGAGGGCCGTGCCGATGATCGTCAGCGATCCGGCTTCGCGCGTGTTGCGGGCCGCCGCGAAGAGGCGCCGCGGCATCTCGAGGGCGCCCGCCACGATGCCGCCGGATTGATAGCCCCGTCCCTTGCCGCCGCGCATGCTGGTGTTGTAGGAACGGGCCAGGCGGGTGATCGAATCGAGGAGGATGAACACGTCCTGCCCGGCCTCCACGAGACGCTTGGCCCGCTCGATGCAGAGTTCCGCAAGCCGGCAGTGGTTCTTGGCGGGCATGTCGTTCGAACTCGCGTAAATCTCGGCCTCCGGAATCTGCCGCTTGAATTCCGTGACCTCCTCCGGACGCTCGTCGACCAGCAGGATCATGAGGTGCATGTTGTCCGAGTAGCGCTCCCGCACCGCCTCCGCGAGGTGAAGCAGGAGGGTGGTCTTCCCGGAGCGGGGGGGAGAGACGATCAGCCCCCGCTGGCCACGGCCGATCGGCGAAATCAGGTCCACCACCCGGGTGGTGTAGCGGTCCGGGTCGGTTTCAAAGGCGACGCGTTTCGAGGGATTGACGGCCTTGAGCTCTTCGAAGGCCGGGTACTTCCGCGCCGTGGCGGGTCGCGCCCCGTTCACCTTGTTGACGTCCACGAGCTGGAGTCCGCGGTTGCCCTCCTTGGCCTTCCCGTGGACCCACACGCCGAGGCGCAGGCCCTCCTGCCGGATCAACTCCGGGGGAACGAACACATCGTCGCGCGATTGCTCGAAGTCGCTGTCGGGACGCCGCAGGAAGCCGAAGCCTTTCGGCGCCAGTTCGAGCATGCCGTCCACGGCCACCGCCGGACCCGTCAGGTCGGCGGCCTTCTGGGCGCGAGGTTCCTCCTCGGCCTGTCCCCGTTGGCCGCGGTTGTTGCCATCGCCGCCCTTGCGGTTGCCGCCGTTGCCCTTGCCGCCGCGTCGCCCTTTTCCGCGGACCCGGCCGCGGACCGGGCCACCCCGGCGCCGGTTGCGGCGGCGCTTCTCCTCGGGTTCGCCCGAGGACCGGTTTCCGTCGCCCTTGCGGGACCCTTTCTCATCCGTGTCCCCCTTGCCGCCCGGGCGGGATGACGATCGGGATTCGGAGCCCTCCTTGGACTTGGGGGCGTCGACTGCTTCGGGATTCGGGTCGGGTGTCATGATGGGAGAGGGGAAAATCTCACGCTTCGATGCCGGCCAGGGCGGCCTCGGCAATCTCAAAATTTGTGAACACGTTCATGGTGTCTTCGTAGTCGTCCAGCAGTTCAAACAGGCGGATGGCCTGCCGCGCGATGGTCGCGTCCTCCACCATGGTGGGAATCGGCGCGATCGACACGAGCTCCTGCGAAACGGGCGGGTGACCGGACTCCCGCAGGGCGACTGCCACGGCGTTCAAGTCGGCCGCCGCGGTCCGGATGACATGCTGCCCGCCGTCGGACTGCATGTCTTCCGCGCCCGCCTCGAGGGCCGCTTCGAGAAGATCCTCTTCGCTCACCGACGAGGCGTCGAGCCGGATCTCGCCTTTCCGCTCGAACTGGTAGGCCACGCTTCCCGGCGTCGCGATGCTGCCGTTGTTCTTGGTGAATATCGACCGGATCTCCGACGCCGACCGGTTCGTGTTGTCGGTGGCCACCTCCACCAGGAGGGCCACCCCGCCGGGACCGTAGCCCTCGTAAGTCACTTCCTGGATCGCCTCCCCGCCGAGTTCCCCGGTTCCCTTCTTGATGGCCCGCTCGATGTTGTCCTTGGGCATCGATTGTCCCTTGGCGCTGTCGATCGCGGTGCGCAGGCGCGGATTGAGGTCCGGATCGCCTCCGCCATCGCGGGCTGCGATCGCAATCTCGTGCGCGAACTTGCTGAATATCTTCCCCTTCTTGGCGTCTTCGCGCGCCTTGATGTGCTTTACCTTTGACCACTTGTTGTGTCCGGCCATGCCGAAAATCAGTCGAGAATTTGGGGGGAGGGGGCGGACCGCGGGTAGACGGGGAACGCCGGTGTCTGCCGGAGAATTTCCGGGGAAATGGACCGCGGCATTCGCCAAGAGCGTGGGACGGGTCCTCAACCTGGCAGCGGGTAAAAAACAACGACCGCTGCTACTTCCAGACTTGGTAATGATGCTGATATCGGCGGCTTTGGCAACCTTTTTTTGGCGGGTGAAGCCGCTGGTCCCATGGGATCCGGGCATTTCGGCCTGTCCGGCGGCAAACCATTGACCCGCCATGCGCGGGCCGCTAAAGCCTCCCCCCGCGGGATATGAAAGAATCAATCACAGTTTCGGTCACGGGAGCAGCAGGACAAATCGGGTACGCGTTGTTGTTTCGAATCGCTTCGGGGGCGGTGTTCGGTCCCGACCAACCGGTCAAGCTTCGGCTCATCGAGATCGAACCTGCCATGGCCGCCCTCGAGGGCACCGTCATGGAACTCGACGACTGCGCCTTTCCGTTGCTCCGGGAGGTGGTCGCCACCGCCGATCTCGACGAGGGATTCCGCGGGGCGAACTGGGCCCTGCTGGTGGGGTCCGTGCCGCGCAAGGCGGGCATGGAGCGCAAGGACCTCCTCGGCATCAACGGGCAGATCTTCACCGGGCAGGGCGACGCCATCGGCCGCTGCGCCGCCGGCGACGTGCGCGTCCTGGTGGTCGGCAACCCCTGCAACACGAATTGCCTCATCGCCATGAACAACGCCCCGAAGGTCCCGAACGACCGCTGGTTCGCGATGACCCGCCTCGACGAGAATCGCGCCAAGAGCCAGCTGGCAGCGAAGGCCGGCGTGCACTCCAGCGAGGTCACCAACCTGTGCGTGTGGGGGAATCACTCCGCGACGCAGTATCCCGACTTCGTGCACGCCAAGGTGCGCGGGCGCCCGGTCACGGACGTCATCTCGCACCGCGCCTGGCTCGAGGGCGACTTCATCAGCACCGTGCAGCAACGCGGGGCGGCCATCATCAAGGCCCGGGGGCTGTCCTCGGCGGCCTCCGCGGCGAATGCCGCCATCGACACGATCCGCAGCCTCAGCAATCCCACCCCGGACGGCGACTGGCACAGCGTGGCGGTGTGCAGCAGCGGCCAGTACGGGATCGACCCGGGTCTCATCGCCTCCATGCCGATCCGGACCGATGCCGCCGGGGACTGGTCGGTGGTCGAGGGCGTCGAGATTGACGACTTTTCGAGGGCCCGCATCGACGCTTCGATTGCGGAACTCCGCGAAGAGCGCGAGGCTGTCGCGGACCTCATTCCCGGTTGATTTTGGACAACAGCCCGTTAGCGATCGCGGACCGGACCTTTTCGTCCCGGCTGATTCTGGGGACCGGGAAGTTCGGCTCGCCGGAGGTCATGCGGGATGCCCTCGCGGCCTCCGGCACCGAGATCGTGACGGTGGCTCTGCGCCGCGCCGACCTCAGCGGGCAGGACGACCCGTTCGCCAACATCCTCGAGTTCGTCGATCCCGCGAAGTACCTTCTCCTCGCCAACACCAGCGGGGCCATGGACGCCGGGGAGGCCGTGCGCCTCGCGCGTCTCGCGGAAGCCGCCGGCCTGCCGAAGTGGATCAAGCTCGAGATCCACCCCGACCCGAACTACCTGCTGCCGGATCCGGTGGAAACGCTCCTCGCCGCCGAGCAGCTCGTCGCCGAGGGCTTCACCGTCCTGCCCTACATCAACGCCGACCCGGTGATCGCAAAGCGGCTCGAGGAGGCGGGCACCGCCGCGGTGATGCCCCTCGGGGCGCCGATCGGGTCGAACCGGGGCCTCGCCACCCGAGACCAGATCGGGATCATCATCGAACAAGCCCGGGTCCCGGTGGTGGTGGACGCCGGGCTCGGCGCCCCGAGTCATGCCGCCGAAGCCATGGAGATGGGCGCCGACGCCGTCCTGGTCAACACCGCCATCGCGGTGGCCGGTGATCCCCTTGCCATGGCCGTCGCCTTCCGGGAGGGCGTCACCGCCGGGCGCCGCGCGTGGGAAGCGGGCCTCCCTGCCGCCGGCCGGCGCGCCGATCCGACCAGCCCCCTGACCGCCTTTCTCCACGAGGATTAGGGCGCGCCGCCGGGTCCCTC
The DNA here is from genome assembly GCA_013001695.1 of Akkermansiaceae bacterium. Taxonomy (GTDB): domain Bacteria; phylum Verrucomicrobiota; class Verrucomicrobiia; order Verrucomicrobiales; family Akkermansiaceae; genus Roseibacillus_B. The sequence goes on along the minus strand of JABDMC010000142.1, from coordinate 867 downwards.
CGCATCTGCCGGAGCGGTGCCCCGGGGGGAGTGAGAGAAGGCAGGGGGAGGTGCGTAAGAGGAGGGAGTGGCGATGTTCAGGCGGCAGGATGGCGATGCGGATCTCACGCTGGCGCGGGAACGCATGGTGGCGGCGCACCTCGTGGGGCGGGGAATCACCGACCGGAGGGTGGTGGAGGCGATGCGGCAGATTCCGCGGCACGAGTTCGTTCCCGCCGGGCTGAGGGCGCGCGCCTACGATGACGGGCCCCTTCCCATCGGCGGGGGGCAGACGATTTCCCAGCCGTACATCGTCGCGCTCATGACCGAACTCCTCGAACTGACCGGCGGCGAGCGGGTCCTCGAGGTCGGGGCCGGGTGCGGGTACCAGACGGCCATCCTCTCGGCGCTCGCCGGGGAGGTCTGCGCGGTGGAATTGGACCCCGCCCTGTGCGAGACGGCGCGCGGGCATCTCGCGCGGATCGGGGCGGCGAACGTCGACCTCCGGTGCGCCAGCGGGTTCGAGCCGTGGCCGGGGGGAGGGACCTTCGATGCCATCCTGTCGGCCTGTGCTCCCGGGGCGGTTCCCCCGGTCCTCGTGGAGCAACTCCGGCCGGGGGGGCGCCTCGTGATCCCCATCGGCCCCGCCGGCCAGGTGCAGCAACTCCACCGCTACCGGATGGGAGAGGGCGGGCTGGTGAGCGACGAGGACGAGGGCGGGGTGCGCTTTGTTCCCATGCGCGACCCTCCTCCCTTGTCATGAATCCCCCGTGGCGTATCGTATTCCAGCCCTGCTGAGATGACACCGCTCTTCCGAAAAATCCTCGGGATGAATTGGGTGCTCGTTCTCACGATGTACGGGCTTCTGATCTTCGGGGTGTTCAGCAT
>JABDMC010000068.1 GCA_013001695.1 Akkermansiaceae bacterium | reverse complement strand
GCTCTGAGCGACGTCCTTGTCCCCTTGATGGATTTGGATTATCTCCACCGCTTCACCCAAGATTCGAAATTCGATTGCGGTCGATGTGGTAGAAAACAGGGAAGCAGTGCCCTTCGGAATCTCCCTGGCAATCACTTCGCAAGCAGTCAGGAGAATCAGGCCAAGCAATGGAAGAATAAGGCGGTGGGTATGCATTGCCGTTTCTCGAGGCGATTATTCGGACCTAACAAGTTATTTACCAGACCCCTGTTGAATTCCAGACGGATGTTCCGAGGTGCGACAGGATGGCCCGTTTTTGGTTCAAGTGGTAGCTACTCTAATCGGATATCATCCCGATTGGCAGGATATCTGAAAACTGGTGAGCACCGGGGCTGGCCCTGAGCTTGTCGAAGGGCCTGCCCTGAGCTTGTCGAAGGGGAGCATCACTCCCACGCGCACAACGAGCGCACGTGCTCGGCGGATCCGTCGCGGAGCCAGCCGTCGAGTTGGGCGGGGTCCTTGAGTTGCTGGCCGCGGAGGCGGGGGACCACGAAGTAGCCGGCATTCGCTTCCGGCAGGACCGTGAGGTCGCCCCACAATTTTTCGAACTGCGTGACGGGGAAGACATCCTCCTGCCCGTGTCCCCAGCGCTTCTTGACGTCCTTCAGGGTGATGTAGGTCGGGAGGCGGTCGGCGAGGGCGCGCATCGCCGCCGCGAGCTTGGCGTCGTCCCCCGCGAGGATGTCGTCGCGCGTCAACCCGCAGAGAGCCAGGAACTGGTCGAGGTCGATCCAGGTCGTCAGCGAGTTGTAGAACGACAGCCCGAACTCGGCTTCCTCGTCGGGCATGGCGAGGCCCTCGACGAGGCGGGTGCGGCCGTTGACGCGCGCCAGGCCGCCGCCGCGGTCCTCGAGGCGGCGCGTGATGACCTCGAAGGTGAGCCCGTGCCCGGCATGCCGGTGCATCCCGAGCAGGACCGGATCGGCATCGGCCCCGAGGGTGTCGATGTTGTGCAGGAGGAGGGTCTGCAACTGCGGCCGCACATCCAGCAGGCGCCGCAGGGTGCCGTTCAGGATCAGGTTCGGGATCTCGAAGAAGTGCCCCACCGGGTGCAGGCACTGCAAGGGAAGGTTGTCGGTGTAGTCCGCGGCCTCGCCGCTTTCCTTCGCCCAGTTGATGAGGGCCGCCCGCCCGGAGTCGCGCACCTTCTGCTGTTGTTCGTCGAGGACCTGCTGGGGCATTTCTTCCCATGCAAAGCGCAGGTCGCGCTCGGTCGGCACCATCCGCAGGCCCACCGACCGGCCGGGCGAGACCGCCAGCGGGCCGGCGTAACCGTAGTTCGAGACGCTCGCCAGGAAATCGCGGGTCGGCTGGGTGGTGAGGTAGGAAGTCGTGAAGACATGCGGAATCTCCGCCCCGAATTCGCGCGCCACCTTCCGGGACTTGGCGAGGTGGGCCTCGATGAAGGTCCGGTAGGGTCCGTCGAGCGGCGCGAACGGGTTGAGCGCCTTGCACGTCCCGGCCCCGCCGGTCCACCGCGACCCGGCCCCGGCCGCGAGGGTCACCACCGCCAGTTCGCCCGCCGCGAGGGCCGCCGCGCCGGCCTCGGCCGCGGACCTCAGGTCATGCTCCCCGGCGGCCGGTCCCGATGACAGGTCGACGACGTCCCCCGGGGCGACGTCCTCGATGAGCGAGGTCCCCGGCAACCGGTTTTGCGAAAGCCCGATCCGTCCGGCGAGCAGGTCGGTGCGGATGCGCTCGTGGAGCTTCCGGTCGAATCCGTTCGTCTCCAACAAGCCCTGCAGCGATTCGCCGTCATCCTCCGCGGGCCCGTCGGATGGCGCCGCCATGTCCTCGAGCACCTGCGGCAGCGCCGAGCCGAACGAGGCATCTTCGCGCGACGCCGTTTCGAATTGCTGCAGGTCCGCCCGTTGGGCGGCGGACAAGGTCGACGGGTCGCGGCGCAGCAACGGCGGCACGATCAGCTTGTAGTAGCCCGCCGGCAGGGCGGCACCGTCCCCGGCCCGCAGGTCGGCGGTGGTGCCGTTGCCGTTGATCGCGAAATCGTAAACGACCGGGTCCATCGCGAAGGGGAGGGCGTACTGCAGCCGGGCCTTGGCCTCCGCCATGATGTCGCGCATGGCCTCCTGCGCCTCGGCCTTGCGCTCGGGCGCGAAGATGAACCCCATCCCGCCGCCCGACATGCCCCCGAGCATCCAGAACCCCCAGAAATCCCCGCCAAAGCGCTCCTCCGCCCTGGCGATGAGCGTTTCCGTAAACAGGTTCGTGGCCCACGGAATGATCGCCTGGATCGGCCCCCGGAAGTTCTTCATGGTGGCCCGCCCGAGCGTCCGGATGTCGCCCTTCTTCAGGGCATCGATCAACTCCTCCAGCAAGCCGAGGGCCTCCTGGCGGCCGGCCCATTCGGTTTCCGATCGCAGGAGGTATTTCTCGGTCACCATCTCGAGGATCGGGCCGACGTTTTGCGCCATCCCGCCGTGCACCAGCACGAGGGATTCCTGCAGCGCCCGCCGCGCGCTCTCCGGGATTTCGTCCTCGCCGTAAACGTGGTGCACCGGCATGAGGCGCCCGCGCGAGACGCCCCACTCGG
>JABDMC010000052.1 GCA_013001695.1 Akkermansiaceae bacterium | reverse complement strand
GGCGCATCGTTCTCCCTTAATTCGTGAACGTTCACGAATTAAGGGAGAACGATGCGCCGGGGAGGGGATGGTGGGGGGGTGCGGACAAGGGGGGCGGGAGGACCGGGGACTCGGTCAGAAGTGGTTGATGACGGTGATTCCGGGGTGGGCGAAGGCGGATTCCGTGGTGAGGGCGGGGAGGGCGTCGGCGAGGGTGGTGGTGCGGCCCACGAGGCGAGCGGGGTCGAGGCGCCCGTCGTCGATCATGGCGAAGAGATCGGGGTAGGCGTGGGCCTGCATGCCGTGGCTGCCGGAGAGTTGGAGTTCGCGGGCGATGATGCGGTCGAAGGGGACCGGGGAGTGCGCCGCTTCGCCGGTCATGAGCCCGACCTGGACGTGGCGGCCGCGGGGGCGGAGGCAGCGGATCGAGTTCGCGGCGGTGGCGGTGCTGCCGTGGGCATCGAGGGAGACGTGGGCGCCGCCGGTGGTGAGGGCCTCGACCTCCGCGGGGACGTCGTCGGATCGCGCCGCATCGATCGTGGCGACCGCCCCGAGATCGGCGGCGGATTGGAGCTTGGCGGGGTCGACGTCGATGGCGAGGGGCCGGGCCCCGAGGGCGCGGGCGATGATGATGGCGGAGAGACCGACGCCGCCGCACCCGTGGACGGCGATCCACTCGCCGGGTTGGAGCCGGGCCTGGTGGACGACGGCGCGGAAGGAGGTGGCCATGCGGCAGCCGAGGCTTGCCGCCGTGACGAAGTCCATGGACTCCGGGAGGCGGACGAGGTTCTCGTCGGCATACTCGATCATGACGAGCTCCGCGAAGGACCCCCAGGCGGTGAAGCCCGCCTGGAACTGGTGCGGGCAGACCTGCTGGTTGCCTTCGCGGCATTCCGGGCAGTCGCCGCATCCGCAGACGAAGGGCGCCGTGACGCGGTCGCCGGGCTTCCATGCGGTGACCTGCGCCCCCACCGCTTCGATGACGCCGGCCCATTCGTGGCCCGGGACGTGGGGCAGGGTGATGTCGGGGTCGTGCCCCATCCAGCCGTGCCAGTCGCTGCGGCAGACGCCGCTGGCCTCGACGCGGACCACCACGCCGGTGGGCGTCGGGGCGGGATCGGGGAGGGTCTCGACCGTGAGTGCACCCTGGAAGTCGGTGAAGTGGGCGGCCTTCATGAAGCGGGAGCCAGCGTAGCGGCCAGGGGCGGCCCCGTGCAATGCCGCGTGTGGGAGGCTCGTGATAGGCCGCGCCGGCGGCCGCCGTTGATTGGATTCATGAGAGCCACCCTGATTTGTGCCATGGCCCTGGTGGTGGTGGCGGCGCGTCCCGGCGCGCAGCCGGTCCGGAACGTCCTGTTCCTGGTGTCCGACGACCTGAAGGCGAGCGTGCTGGGCTGCTACGGGGATCCGGTTTGCAAGACGCCGCACATCGACAAGCTGGCGCGCGAGGGGATGGTATTCGAGCGGGCTTACTGCCAGGGGACCTCGTGCGCGCCGTCGCGGACGTCCTTCATGCACGGCCGCTACCAGGGGAAAGGGAAGATCAACCTCGGGGAGCACTTTCGCGGGAGCGGGATGTACAGCGCGCGGGTCGGGAAGATCTACCACATGCGGGTCCCGGGGGACATCATCGCGGGAACGAATGGCGCCGACATCGCCTCGTCGTGGACGGAGCGGTTCAACTCGCCGGGGCTCGAGGCGCACACCCCGGGAGATTACGCCTGCCTGAACCTGAACATCTTCACGAAGGAGCTGGAAGGCCGGCAATCGACGAGGATGCCGCACCGCATGTTCGTCTCGGTGAGCTACGAGGGCGACGGGTCGGACCAGCCGGACCACAAGACGGCCGGCAAGACGATCGAGTTGCTGCGGAAGCACAAGGACGAGCGCTTCTTCCTGGCGGCCGGGTTCGTGCGGCCGCACTACCCGATGGTCCAGCCGCGACAGTATTTCGACCGGTATCCGTGGGAGAAGATGACGCTGCCGGAGGCGGTGCCGGACGACCTCGACGACATCCCGAAGCCCGGGATCGCCCGGAGTACCTCGAAGAGCACCGGGATCGACCGGTATCCGGACAACCAGAAGCGGATGTGGGCCGCCTACTACGCCTCGGTGACCTTCATGGACGAGCAGGTGGGCCGGATCATGGCGGAACTCGACCGTCTCGGGTTGCGGGAGAGCACCGCGGTGGTCTTCACCAGCGACCACGGGTATCACCTCGGGGAGCACGGCTTCTGGCAGAAGAGCAACCTGCACGAGGAGGTGCTGCGGGTGCCGCTCATCATCTCGGCGCCGGGGATGAAGCCGGGGCGGACGAAGGCGCTCGCGGAACTGGTGGATCTCTTCCCGACCCTGGCGGACCTGGCGGGGCTCGGGATCCCGGGCGGGGTGCAGGGAAGGAGCCTCGTGCCGGTGCTGGAGGACGCCGGCGCCACGGTGCGGGACGGGGCGCTGTCCCTCCACGCCGGCCATTGCCTGCGCACCGCGGACTGGGCCTACATCCGCCACCGCGACCGGTCGGAGGAACTCTACGACATGCGGACGGACCCGAAGCAGTTCACGAACCTCGCCGGGCAGCCCGGGCACGCCGCCGACCTCGGCCGCCTGCGGGCCGCCCTGGACGCGCGCTTGGGGGAATTGTAGGGCGGGCGCCCCGCCTGCCGGGGTGTTTGTATGACGGGCGCATCGCCTGCCGGGGTCTTGTAGGGCGGGCGCCCCGCCTGCCGGGGTCTTGCCAAGATAGCACAATCGGGAGGTCGTGGGCGGATCACGGGTGCGGAGAGTGGACCCTCCGGGGCGAGGGGGTTGTGGGATGAGGCGGGAATGGCATGGCCTTCGGCAGGCG
>JABDMC010000026.1 GCA_013001695.1 Akkermansiaceae bacterium | reverse complement strand
CGGCAACCCCCTCGCCGAGCTCGTCCCCCTGCTCCCGAAGGGCGAGAAGCCCCTCTACCTCTTCAACGGCAGCAATCTCGACGGATGGGACGGCGACCCGAAGTTCTGGCGCGTCGAGGACGGCCTCATCATCGGCGAAAACAAGGGGGTGGTGCCCTCCAGCACCTACCTCTTCACCAAGGGGACCTTCCGCAATTTCCGCCTCCTCTTCGAGGTGAAGCAGACCATGTCGCCGCTCCATTCCACGATGCACTCCGCGGTGGCGGCCCTCGGGGAGCGCTTCGAGGACAAGGGCGGCAACGCCCACGGCTTCAAGGGCCCCCTCCTCATGTTCTGCCACGACTGGGGAATCTGGGACGCCTACGGGCGCAACCGTGTCTTCCCCCCCGGCCAGAAGGGCCCCCTCGCGGGCCTCGCCGCCGAGAAAAAGGGCGCCTGGAACCGCGTCGAGTTCCTCGTCACCGGCAATCGCATCCGCTGCGTCGCCAACGGCCACCTCGTCATGGACTTCACCGACCAGCCCGGAATGCTCAAGGCCTCCCCCCTCGGCCTCCAGCTCCACAGCAACCGGAAACCGCAGGAATTCCGCTTCCGCGGCCTCATCGCCACGGTCAACCCGGGCGACCAACTCCTAACGCTCCGCCACACTAACAAGAAGGGTTAAGGATTTTGCCGCCCCCGGCCGTGGATTGATGTTGCCAAGCTTCGGCCCGCCTCGTTACTCCTCTTTCCGTCTTCAACGCAATTAGATCATGAGTATCGTACCAACCATCAGTTCAGGCACCACCGGCCCGCTCGGTGTGAAGCATCTCCCGCGGCTTTGGCAAAAGGTCTCCCTCGACGCCGTCGGCAAACTCAACCCGGAGTATCCCGCCATCGGCGCCGGATTCGACGCCATGACCCTCGGCGCCCTCGGGCTCGAGGAGCAGGCCGTGAAGGACTACGTGAAGGCCGAGAAGCCGAATTACGTCCAGTTCGAGCAGTGGTGCCAGCAGAACGGCACCGTTGACCAGGCCAAGGTCGCCGAGCACAACAAGGCCGTCGACGGCTACAACCACGACGATGACACCCGCAAGGGCATCCTCGGCGCGGTCGGCCTCCCGGCTGACACCCAGATCCTCGACGCCGTCAATCTCAACAACCTCGAGGACTGGAACGACTTCCACAAATCCGAGGTCGCGGGCTGAGGATAGCCCCCGGCCGCCTGGTTCAGGCCAATCACACAAAAAACCCCGGGTGGAACAACCCGGGGTTTTCTTTTTGAGGACCGGAGGGGCGGCCTGACGCCGCCGCTCCCCTCACGAGTTGGCGTGCCGGCCCGGGAAGGTCAGCTCCGCGATCCCCGACTTGTCGAGGTCGCCGAGACCTTCCGCCGTCATGCGGTCGTACTGCGCTTTCGTCGCGGAGTTCACCGGGAGGCTCAGCCCCTCCTGCGCCGCGAGCGACGCCGCGATGCCGGAGTCCTTGGCGGCATGCTCCGCCGAGAACCAGCAGTCGTGGTCGCGCGCGATCATGTCTTCCGAATCCGTCTCGAGCACCCGCGAATTCGCCCCGGTTTGCGAGAAGATCTCGCACACCATGTTGAGGTCCAGCCCCAGGGCGCTCGCGAGGCCGAGGCCTTCCGCCAGCCCCGCGGTGTTGATGTTCATCACCATGTTGACGAGGGCCTTCACCTCGGCGGCCTTTCCCGCCGGGCCGCAGAGGCGCAGGTTCAGCGAGAGGTCGTCGAGGAGGGCGCGGTGCTTGTTGAAGACCTCCTCGTCGCCGCCGATCATCAGGTAGAGGTTCCCTTCCCGCGCGTGGCTGATGCTCGAGGCCATGGCGCCCTCGAGCACCTCCGCCCCGGCCGCCTTCCCGGCGAGATACACCTCGCGGTGCACCCCCGGCGACAGGGTCGCGCAGTTGATGAAGGTCTTGCCCGCCGCTTCCTTGAGCAGGTTGTCCTCTCCGGCGAAGAAGATGTCGCGCATGGCGTCATCGTTCGTGATCACCGTGATGACCACGTCCGCGGCCGCCGTGACGTCGGCGAGCTTGTCGCAGTTCTTCGCTCCAAGTTCCTTCGCCAACTCCGCGGCGGCCTCCTTGTTGATGTCGTAAACGGCGGTGACCTCGTGGCCACAGTCGAGTTGAAGGTGCCGCGCCATGTTGGCGCCCATGCGTCCCACTCCGACAAATGCTACTTTCTGGCTCATTGCTTTCTCTGGTGCTTGTTATTTGAATTCGGGGAAGAAGGGATTGTGGGCCCGTTCCTCGCCGACGGAGGTCATGGGTCCGTGTCCGGGACACACCACGGTGTCGTCCGAAAGGGTGAAGATCTCGCTGCGGTTCGTGGCGAGGGCATCCTGGTAGGAGATCATTCCCCCGCCCATCGACTGCGCAAAGAGGGCGTCGCCCACGATCGCCACCGGCCGCTCGAGGCCGTGGATCACGTAGGTCGTCCCCCCGGGCGAATGGCCCTTGGTGAGCCGCGTCGAGACCCGCAGGGTGCCGATCGAGAAGGCCTCGCCGGTCTGGAACCGCGTCGCCTCGCCGGGGCTCTCGAGCGAATTCACCAGCACCGGGAGGCCCGGGCTGTGGGCCAGGATGGCCTCGCGGTCGAGGATGTGATCGATGTGGGTGTGGGTCAGGTAGAGGGCGGTGAGCTTCAGCCCGAGCTCATCGACCAGGGCCAGCGCCCCGGAGGCATCCGTGCCGGTGTCGAACATGGCGGCCTCCCTCGACGCCGGATCCCAGACGAGGTAGGCATTCACCATCATGTCGTCGTAGGCGGTGTTGAACTGGCGGAGGCCGTCGATCTCGACCGGATCCGGCCGCCATGAATTCCTGGCGCGCTCCACGAGGGTGCCGGCGTCGAGCCCGAGGGGCGAGGCCACCTTCCGCAGGGCGGCTTCGTCGAGCTCGCCGTCCTTGAGCTTCGCGATGGTCTCCTCCGGAACCGCGGTCAGGAAGGAAAGCACCTCGTCGGCGATCCCGGTCCCGCGCAGGGCCTTGCCGAGGATGTCTTCAAAATTGTCTTCGAGGGGAATGGCGCTCATTGCTTCTTCTTCTCCGGGTCCACTTTGACCAGCTTGGTGATGCGTCCGTGGGCGTTCCAGTCCTGGACGTAGAGGTTGCCCGCCTGGTCGTAGGCCAGTCCGTGGGGGGCGGTGAAGTGCCCCGGGGCGGCCTCCTCCGGCTTCACCCCGTTCTTCCCACGCTGCTTCTCGTTCGGGTTCTCCCCGAGGAGGGCCACCACCTTCCCCTTCTTGTTGAGGATCTTCACCCCGCCCGCCAGCTCCGCCACCGCGCAGAAATTCCCGTGGAACGAGAGGTCGGTCGGCCGCCGCAGGTCATCGCTCACCACCCCGATCCAGTTCCCGTCGAGGTCGAAGTGCGTCACCCGCCCGTTCTCGCGATCCGCCACCATCACGCGCGGCGGGTCGAATCGCGGGTCGATCGCCAGCCCGTGACAGGTGTTCGACTGCCCGTCGCCCTTTCCCTTGCCGGCAAAGGTCTTCAGGAGCTTCCCCTCGGAATCGAACTTGTGGATGAAGCTCGACCCGTACCCGATCGCCACGAAGATCGAGCCGTCCGGCGCGATGTCGGCGTCCGTGATCCCCTTGAACCCCCCCGGCACCTCCCCGGTCTTCCCGTTCGGGATCGCGAAGACTTCCTTCCCGTCAAGACCCATCTTGATGAGCCGCGAGCCGCCATTGTCCGCCGCCCACAGGTAGTCCGTGCCGTCCTCCTCGCGAATGAAGAGGTTGTGCACCCTCGTCGGGCCCACCTTCCCGGTCTTCGTGCCGTCCGCCTGGAAGATCAGGATGCCGTCCGGTGTGTCGGTGCTGAAATAGATCCGCCCCGCCCGGTCGATCGCCACCCCGCCGTTGGTCCGCCCGACCCCCGTGTTTTCCTTTGTCCCCCACCACGGGACGTTCTCGTAGAGGTGCGCGCCCTTCCCGGTCTGCACTGCCACCGTCAGGATTTCCCCCGCGGGCGGCGGTCCCAGGTGTGGATGCGCCCCGGCCATCATCGGCAGGACCCCTGCCAGCCCGGCTAATCGGATCATGTTCATCGGCAGACGTTCTGACGGGATTTCGCGTCCCCGCAAAGAAGAATGTCGCCCCAAGGCCCCCC
>JABDMC010000010.1 GCA_013001695.1 Akkermansiaceae bacterium | reverse complement strand
GACAACAACCGGGCCAGGGACAGCAACCGGGCCAGGGACAGCAAGCGGGCCAGGGACAGCAAGCGGGCCAGGGACAGCAAGCGGGCCAGGGACAGCAGCCGGGCCAGGGGCAGCAGCCGGGCCAGGGGCAGCAAGCGGGCCAGGGGCAGCAACCTGGCCAGGCGGCGGGGTCGCCGCAGGGGGGAGGGCATTTCTTTGACGGCTGGGCCGGCGGGGACGGCGGGGGACACGGTGGAGCGCACGGGCCGGAATCGCCGATCTACGGCGGAGGATACCGGGAGTGGACTGACCGGCTCCGCGACGTCGAGGAGATGCTGGATGATGCCGGGATGCAGCAGGACGTGGCGCGCGTCCGCGACCGGGCGCGGGAGATGCGTCGCGATTTCAATCGCCATGGGGAGGGACCGCAGTGGGATCTCATCGACCGGCAGATCATGAAACCCCTGGCGGAACTGCGCGAGCGGATCGACGAAGAGCTGGCCCGGATCGAGAAGCCCGACTCGCGGCTGCCGCTCGATCGTGATCCGGTGCCGGGACCGTACGAGGAGCTGGTGCGAAAATACTACGAACGGCTCGGCCGGGGGGAATGAACGGGGTCCCGGTCACAGCGACAATCGTCTTTCAAGGCGGGCCGTGGGCGTGGGCCGGCGCGGTGCTGGCATTGTGCGGCGCGGCCTGGGCGGTGGCAGGCTACCTGCGGCGCGGATCGCGGCGGCGCATGGCCATGCCGCTTGTCCTGCGCCTGCTGGCCCTCGCGCTCCTCGCGCTCAGCCTGGCCGAGCCGGCATGGGTCGGGCAGGAAGCCGAACCGGGCGCCAACATCGTGGCGGTCATCGCCGACAACAGCGCCGGCATGGAGGTGCGGGACGCCGGGGAGCGCCGCACCCGCGCCGATGCGCTGGCCGCCCTCATGACGGACTCCAACGGCGAGGAGGCCGGCTGGCTCGAGACGATCACCCAGACATTCGGGCTGCGGCGCTTCGCCATGGACGGGCAACTCCGCCGGGTCGGCGAGTTCACGCAACTCGATTTCACGGGGCGGGCGTCCGCGATCGGGGGGGCGCTCGAGAGCGTGGAGCGGCGCTTCGCGGGCCGCCCGGTGGCAGCGGTGGTCCTGTTGACCGACGGCAATGCCACCGACGAGGTCGATCTCGGGGCGCTGGGGGAACTGCCGCCGGTGTATCCCGTGGTCATCGGTGGCGAGGCCCCGGAGCGCGACCTGAGCATCACCGCCGCGGCCGTCTCGCAGTCGTCGTTCGAGGACGCGCCCGTCACCGTCCGGGCGGACCTCGTGGCGCGCGGCTACTCCGGCAGGCAGGTGACGGTGCGCCTCCGCGGGGGGGACGGCGAAGAGATCGAGACGCAGGTTTTCTCGCCGTCCGGCGACACGGAATCCCAGTCGGTGCGGTTCCTGCACCGCCCGCCGAAGTCCGGCATCCAATTTTACCGGATGGAGATCGAGGCCGGGGGCGGGGAGGAGGCCACGGCGGTGAACAACACGCGGCTGGTGACCGTGAACCGCGGCAGCGGACCGTACCGGGTGCTGTATGTCTCGGGGCGGCCGAACTGGGAATTCAAGTTCCTGAACCGGTCCCTCGCGGATGACCCCGAGATCGAGCTGGTGGGGCTGATCCGGGTGGCGCGGCGCGAGCCGAAGTTCACGTGGCGGGGCCGGGAAGGGGAGACCGCGAACCCGCTCTTCCGGGGATTCAATCCCGACGACGACACCGCGGAGTTCGATCAGCCGGTGCTGGTGCGGCTGAACACCCGCGACGACCGGGAACTATCCGCCGGCTTCCCGCGCGAGGCGAAGGACCTCTTCGATTACCACGCCGTCGTCATCGACGACCTCGAGCGGTCGTTCTTCACGGTCGACCAGATGGATCTGCTGGACGCCTTTGTCTCGCGGCGCGGCGGGAGCCTCCTGATGCTCGGGGGGGCGGAGAGCTTCGCGCCCGGGGGATACGACAAGTCGCCGGTCGGCAAGATGCTTCCGGTGCATCTCGGGGGCGCCTCCGACCAGGCGCCGGGACGGGAGTTGCGGCTCGATTTGACGCGGGACGGTTGGCTGTCGCCGTGGGTGCGGTTGCGTGAGACGGAGAGCGCCGAGCGGGAGCGTCTCGCCGGGATGTCTTCCTTCAAGTCGCTGAACCGGGTGGCCGCCATCAAGCCGGGCGCCACGGTGCTGGCGCACGTCGATGACGGCGGGACGCGGCGGCCGGCGCTGGCGGTGCAGCGCTTCGGCAACGGCCGGGTGGGCAGTCTCCTCGTCGCCGACCTCTGGCGGTGGGGGTTCAGCGTGCCGGAGAACCGGCCCGACATGGAGAAGGCGTGGCGGCAGGTCGTGCGCTGGCTGATCGCCGACGTCCCGGAGCGCGTTTCGCTCGAGCTCAAGGAAAGCGGCGAGGGGGCGGTGCGGGCCAAGGTGCGCGTCCGGGACGAACGACATGAACCGATGGCGGACGCCCGGGTGACCGTGACCGTGACGGGCGAGGACGGGAAGCCGGTGGCCCTCGCCGCCACCGCCTCCGACACCGAGGCCGGGGTGTTCGAGGTGACCTTCGTGACGGAAGCGGCGGGGGCCACCACGGTGCAGGCCACCGTGACCGATGCCAACGGACTCCCGGTGGGAGAGACGGAAGACGGCTGGGCCGCCAACGGCGCCGCGGATGAATTCCGGCGGTTGGAACCGAACCGGGACCTGCTGGAAGCCATCGCGGCGGCCACCGGCGGCGAGGTGCTGGATGCGGGTGGCCTCGCGAAATTCGCGTCGCGCCTCCCGGGGATGGGGGCGCCCGAGATGCGCACCTGGTCGCACTCCCTGTGGCACACCCCGGCGGTGTTCCTCGCGGTGTTGGGCTGCTTTGCGGCGGAATGGATCATCCGGAGGCGGGCGGGAATGGCATGAGACGGAGCCTGACGATCTTATCGGTCCTGGCGCTCGGCGTGTCGGCCCACGCCGCGGACCTTCTCGTGGTGGTCGGCGCCGCGGGATCGGAGGAGTTCGGGAAGACTTTTGAGAACGCCGCGGAGGCATGGGAGGAGGCCGGAAAGAGGGGCGACGCCACGGTCACCATGATCGGCCGGGGGGAGGCCGCCGGGCAGGACCTCGCGCAGGTGAAGGCGGCGCTCGGCGGGCTCGATCCGGCATCGGCGGATCCCCTGTGGATCGTCCTGATCGGCCACGGAACATTCGACGGTCGCGAGGCGAAGTTCAACCTGCGTGGCGCCGACCTGGCCGCGACCGACCTCGCCGGGATGCTCGAGCCGTTGAAGCGGCCGGTGGCGATCATCAACACCGCCACCGCGAGCAGCCCGTTCATCAAGGCGCTCTCCGGGGAGAACCGGATCGTGATCACCGCCACGAAGAGCGGCTACGAGGATTCCTACGCGCGGTTCGGGGAACGACTCGCGGCATCGATCGATTCGCCCGAGGCCGACATCGACCAGGACGGGGGGACCTCGCTGGTGGAGGCCTTTCTCGCCGCCGCCAAGGGGGTCGAGGAGTTTTACGAGAAGGAAGGGCGGATTCCGACCGAGGAGGCCCTGCTCGACGACAACGGGGACGGACGCGGGACGCCGGCCGACTGGTTCCGCGGGGTGCGGGCCGTGAAGGTGGCCAAGGACGGGGCCGAGGCCGACGGCCTGCGCGCCCACCAATGGCACCTCGTGCCGAGCGCCGAGGAACGCCGCCTCCCCCCGGAGATCCGCCAGCGCCGCAACGCCCTCGAAGCCGAACTCTTCGCCCTCCGCGGCCGGAAGGCGAAGATGGAGGAGGACGACTACTTCCGCGAGCTGGAGCGCATCGCCCGCCAACTGGCGCGCTTGTACGCGGAGGCGGAGGAGGGGGATGAGTGATGGGGGCGGGCGATGAACCCTGCCGCCGCCGAAATCGGAGGCATGTAGTCCCGCCTTCAGGCGGAACGGGTGTGCGCGAGGTGAGCCGCGATTGCTTCAACACGTCGAGGAGCTTCGAGGGCGCGAGGTGAGCAAGGAGGGAGGGGACGGCTTCGTTCCGCCTGAAGGCGGGACTACATGCATCGCGCGCCCCGGCTGAGGGTGGTGACGAATCGCTTGACCTCTGGTTGCGGATTTCCGGATGATGGAGTGGTGATGAACCGTCGCCGCTTCCTGAGCACCGCCTCGGCCGCCGGCCTGTCCACCGGCCTTGCGGCTGCGGCGGACGGGGAGAAGAAGCGGCGGGTGGCGGTGATCGGCCACACCGGCCGCGGGAACTACGGGCACGGGCTCGACAAGGTGTGGCTTGCGCTTCCCGAGGCGCGGATCGTGGGCGTGGCGGATGCGGACGAGCAGGGCCTCGCCAAGGCGAGGAAGCGTCTCGGGACCGACGGCGGGTTCCGCGACTACCGGCGGATGTTGGCGGAGACGACGCCGGAGTTCGTCTCGGTCTGTCCGCGGCACGCCGACCAGCATGCGGAGATGGTGCTGGCGGCAATCGAGGCGGGGGTGAAGGGGATCTACGCCGAGAAGCCGTTCTGCCGCACGCCGGAGGAGGCGGACCGGATCCTCGCGGCCGGCGAGAAGCACGGGGCGAAGATCGCGGTGGCACACCGGAATCGATATCATCCCGCGCTGCCGACGGTGCGGAAGCTCGTCGCAGACGGCGCCATCGGCCGGGTCCTGGAAATGCGCGGGCGCGGAAAGGGCGACCGGCGGGGAGGGGGGGAAGACCTCTGGGTGCTCGGTTGCCACATCTTCAACCTCATGTGCTATTTCGGCGGGGCCCCGCAGAGTTGCTCCGCCCTGCTGCGGCAGGACGGGCGGCCCGTCACGAAGGATGACGTGCAGCCGGGCGCGGAGGGACTCGGGCCGCTGGCGGGCGACGAGGTGCACGCCCGCTACGCGTTCGCACAGGGGACGGTCGGGCACTACTTTTCGCTCGCCAACGACGACACCGGCGGGCGCGGTTACTGCCTGCAGATCGTCGGAAGCAAGGGGGTCGTGCGCCTCGGAATCGATCGCGATCCGCTGGCGCACGTGATGGAGGGCAATCCCTTTGACCCGGCGGCCGGGGCCCGCGAGTGGGTCCCGATCACCTCCGCCGGGATCGGCAAGCCGGAACCGCACCCGGAGAAGGTGGCGCAGGTGGGCAATCACGTCCGGGCGGTGCGGGACCTGATGGCCGCGGTGGACGAGGACCGCGACCCGCTGTGCAGCGGACGCGACGGGGCCACGACGGTGGAAATGATCTGCGCGGTCTTCGCGTCGCACCGCGAGGGCGGGAAGGCGGTGGCCATTCCGCTCCAGGAGCGCGGAAATGCCCTGGAGAAGTTGTAGGGCGGGCGCTCCGCCTGCCGCAACCGGACCACCAAGTCCGCAGGAACGCCGCAACCGCCCTGCATTCCATGTTGG
>JABDMC010000362.1 GCA_013001695.1 Akkermansiaceae bacterium | reverse complement strand
GCGGGGGCCTTCCGCCTCACGCCCGGCCGCCCGGGCGGTGGGCCCGCCGCAGGCGCTTGAGCATGTCACCCCGGACCTTCCAAGACCCGGGACCCTCGTATCCACGCGGGTGGAGCGCTTTGGGCAGGAGCGGATCCTGCCGCACCGCCTCCCGCCAAAGCTGCCGTTCGTCCCGGAGGATGCCCTGGATCCGTGACCGGGAGGGCCTGCTCTTTCGCAAATTCTGGAGAATGCGCTCCGCAAACTTCCGGTAGTCGCGGTAGCCCGCATCGATCGACTCGAAGTCCCAGCCTGAGGCCGCGACCCCCCGCGGATCATCTATCCCGGCCGGGGCTCCTTCAAAGACCAGGACCTTGGTCGGATCGATGCGGTGTCCGGAGAGGACTTCCCCGATGTCCTGGACGGGATCCGGCGAAATCCACACGCTCCCCTGGAGCCGGCCGAAATGGTGCCGGCCGAGCCAGCGGGCAAGTTTCATGCGGGCCGGGTGCTCCTTGCGCGGAAGGTCGAAGGTCAGCAGCCGCCACCGCCCGTCCCAGCCACGATTCCAGGCCTCCTTGGGGTCACGCCCGCCCGCAAAGGCGGCACGGCCGAGGTCAGTCAGGAGCGGAACCCACTGTCCGTTCCGGGTCCCGGATTCCACCAATCCCCTCTTCTCAAGCCTTCTTAGAAACTGCCGGCGCGACTTCGTTTCGTCGATCCATCGCAGGATATCGTCCAGGTTGCGCAGGGTGGGATGGACGGACAGGGCGAGGTATCCCCCCATCAAGAACAGAGCTTCGTAGCCTGCGTCGCGGAGCTGCTCGGTGGCTTTGGAGTGCATACCTAACTTCGATAACGTTATCGAAGTTAGGTTGCAAGCGGCGTGGGCGTGGGCGTGGGAGGGGGAGGGGTCATGGGGATGAGTCGGTGGCGAGGGCGCGCACCGCGGCCTCGGTGTCGGCGGCGATGGTCCGGCAGTCGTCGCGGCTTTTCGAGAGGTGCGAGAAGTCGAGCGGACGGCCGATGCGGAGGGAGATCTTCCGGGGCCGCGGCAGGGATCTTCCGGGTGGCAGGGCCTCCCACGCGCCCGTGAGGTGGCAGGGGACGACCGGGACCGCGTGGCCCCCGACGAGGCGGCCGATCCCCGGCTTGAATCTGGCGATCTGGCCGGTCCGGGTGCGGGTGCCTTCCGGGAAGAGGATGAAGATGCAATGATCTTCCGCGAGCCGCCTGCGCAGTTCATCGAGGGAGTGCGCCCCGCAGCTGCGCCGCCAGACCGGCAGGGCGTTGATGAACATCGAGGCGAAGGCCGAGACGGCCGGGGTCTCGAAGAAGGTGTCACCGGCCGCGAGCGGAAAGGCATTCCACGACATCGCCCGCGGGAGCGCGGAGGAAAGCACCAGCGTGTCGAGGTGGCTGCCGTGGTTGGCGGCGAGGACGAAGGGCGGTGCGGCGGGAAGGTGCTCCGCGCCGTCCACCCCCAGCCGGTGCACCCCCCGGAGGTAGAGGCGGGTGAGGCCGCGCCACGCGAAGGAGGTCGCCGAGGAGAAGAGGCCGGCTTCGCGGCGGATGCTGCGGAAGCGCTCCCGCCACGTGAGTCCATGGTCGTGGGCCGGTTCGTATTTCCAGTCGGCGCCCATGATCACGAACCGCCGCCGGTGATGATCCGGACCGGCTCCTCGACGCCGAATCCCCGGAAGTAGCCGACGTAGTGGAAGACGGCCGGGCCCACCAGGATGAGGCTGTCGAAACGGTCCAGGAAGCCGCCGTGCCCCGGGAGGGTGACGCCCATGTCCTTGATGCCGATGTCGCGCTTGATGGACGACAGCATGAGGTCGCCGAGCTGGCCCGCGATGCTGACGATGAGGCCGAGGCCCGCGAGCTTGAGCGGGTCGTCCATGATCGTTCCGGCGAAGACGAAATGCCCGAGGACACCGACAAGGAGCGAGGTGAGGATCATGGCGCCCGCCGCGCCGCCCACCGTCTTGTTGGGGCTGGTGCGCGGGGCGAGCTTCCGGCGGCCCAGCGTCCTGCCGGTGAGATAGGCGAAGATGTCGTTCAGTTCGACGCTCACGACGAGCATCAGCAAGATGGGCCGGTAGTCCGGGTCGTTTGCCATGTAGCCAATGTGGCCGAACGAGATCCCGAAGAAGAGGAAGGCCAGGGCGCTGAGGCCGACGCGCTGGATGTATCCCGACGGCTGGTCGTAGAGGATCGCGGCGGCGGCGATCACGACGATGGTGAGCGGGCCGAGGGCCATGAAGAAGCCATACCAGTGGTCCGCCACGGCAAATGTCGCCACCAGGATGCCCGCCACCACGAGGAGACTCATGGATTTCTCGCGGAAGAGCCCCGTGGCGCGGGCGTATTCCCGGTAACAGAGGAGCGCGATGATCATGACGCACAGGATGGTCCATGCCGCCCCGGCGAGGACCGGGACGATGAAGGCGGGGGCGAGAATCGCCCAGGAACGGGTGCGCTTCATCAGTTCCTCGCGCAACTCGTCGCCGATCCTGCCCAGGCGGTGGAGGAGGACGATGACCGGGAAGGTCACCACGACGAGGACCGCCACCACCCCGGTGATCCAGGCGCTGACCGG
>JABDMC010000344.1 GCA_013001695.1 Akkermansiaceae bacterium | reverse complement strand
CCCGGTTTCACCGCGGTTCTCAAGGACTTGTCGAATCAGTTCCTGACGTTCTCGACCAGTTCGCCCGGTGAGAATCCACCGCGGATCTCAATTCCCGGGTTGGTGGCGCGTCCGGGGTCATCGGCTTCGATAGGCGGCGTAGTCTTTCCGTGATGGAAATGCTCGGCGCCTCACCGGGCTAGGAACGAGCCGGCGGCGGGGACCGTCAAGGCCTGGCGAGCGCCCCCTCGAACCACTATCACGCGCGGAGGCGCGAACCGTGCGAGGTGCCCACCCCTTTTCTATTCGGCGAAGCCGCAAGAGGGACCTCAGCAGGACGGGGCGTGCCGCAGCGGTCGATTGCAGGACGCTTGGGTGGAGTTCGTTTAGGCGACAGCGTGCGACGCGTGCCCTTCAAAAGAAGCTTTCGCAGTATTTCGCTTCGTTGTATCGACCAAGAGACTCTAGTCGCTTTTTCTCCACCTCGTAAAACTCTTTACCTGGATTGGCTTGATAGGCCAAAGCCTCCGCAAAAATCCTCCAGCAACTTTCAGTATCTGCCGCCTTCAGTTGCTCTTGGAGGAACAAGGTCACACGCTCCGTGCGAATTTCTTGCAAGATCTCCGCAACCTCCTTGGAGGTGTTAATTGACAGCCTTGAAGCCAGCACTTCCAACGACTCATCTCCACTTTCAATCAAACTGTGGAACGCATCTTCATCGCCAGTCCGGAGATAACGACTGGCGTATTCTTCTAACGCGGATTTCGTCATGGCGATGTGAAGAGTAAGAGGTTACCATTATCATCTACGTTCTTCCACGGGCTATTCCAAGCATCGTTCGGGTTGTAATCCCAATGAGCCTCGGGGTGATGCTTGTCAGGGGAATGCCTCCTCCACTCTCCCCCTTGTTCATCGCGCCATCTCCAGCCGTCTTGTCCCTTTCGGGCTCGTGTCGATGAGTGCCAATCCCAATTCTCATTCCAACCCGGAGGATTATCGTCGAAGCTACCCGGCTTGACCGGCTTCGGGGTCGTCGTTGGCGCCCGCCGGCACTGTTTCAGGAGTCTGCCGGTCCCTTGGATGATCTTGCCTCCGGCCAGTCCGATGGCCGCGTCCTGGCAGCCGTTTTTGAGGGCCGCCTTGTGGTCGAATGCGGACTGGGGGACGACGCCGTAAAGACTCGTCTGCCCGGCATTGGCCAAGGTCACATAGGAGCCCGCCCGTTCTGCAAGTGGCTCGACGTAGGTTCTCGCGACCCCTTCTACAAAACCGATTAAGGCCCCGATCGGATTCAGTCCGTCCGGATCGACGAGGTTCACCGGGTCGTTCAGCACGAAGCTGTAAAGATTCAGCCCTCCGCTTTCCCCCAACGGGTCCAGCGACAGCCACCGTCCGCTCCCGGGATCGTAGGCCCGGTGGAGGGCCAGCACGAGGCCGGTTGGCGGGTGGTAGGAATGGCCGGTGTAGCCGATCTCGGCTTCGTGAGTCCCCGCAATCAGGCTGCGTTCGCCGAAGGGCGTGTAGTCGTAGCTGGCGATTTCGGTGCCGGCCGAGTCGATGAGGTTGCGCACGCTGCCGAGGTGGTCGCGGAGGTAGTGGCGCTTGATGTTGCCGCCCGCGACGTCGAGTTCGCCGCCGGGGGCGAAGGTGGTGAGGACGGTTCCGCCGGTGGCGTCGCGCTTCTGGCGCAGGACATTGCCGTGCCAGATGTAGCGGACGTGCTCGGTGAGGACGGCGTCGGTGAACTCCCGGCGCTCGACGCGCTCGCTGCGCTCGTTGTAACCGAACTCGGTGCGCAGGGTCTGGCCGGGGAGGTGGCGGGTGACGCTGAGGAGGCGGTCCCCGGCGTCCCAGGTGAAGGTGCGCTCCGGCTGGGCCGGGGTGGCGGCGGGGGCCACGGCGGTGAGGTTGCCGTTGAGGTCGTAGGTGTACACGAGGGCCTCCCCGGAATCGACCTGGATCTCGAGGGTCTTGTTGGTGGTGGGGCCGCCCGGTTCCTCGATGACGAGCGGGAGCTGGTTCAGCCCCGGGTTCAGGTCGGCGTCGATGAAGAAGCGGCCGTCCGCCAGTTGCGCCGCGGGCTGCCCGTCGACCGTGATGGAGGTCGCGAGGCGGTTGATCCGTCCCTCGATGCGGGTCGTCCCGCCGGGAGCGGCATCGGTGAGCTGGTTGGCGACGTCGTGGTCCTGCGAGATGAGGGCGCTGCCGCGATGCACCGAGAGCCGGTTGCCGACCTGGTCGTAACGGAACTGGAAGTTGTCGAGGACGTTGCCGGTGGCGGTATCGGTGAGGGCGGCACGGGTGAGTTGGTCGACGCGGTCGTAGGAAAGGTCGAAGCGCTGGGTGGCCTCGCCCGGCCGGCGCTGCCGGGTCCACGCCATGATCCGTCCCAGCGGCGAGTATTCGTGCGAGAAGCTCGAGAGCACGCCGGCGGAGGAATGACTGTGGGTGATGGACGCGAGGCGGAAATCCTCCGCGAGCGGCTTGTATGTGCAGGCGGAGCTGAGGCCGTCGGGGCGGGTGGCGGTCAGGATCCGGGCGGTGGGGCCGTCGAAAGTGTAGGTCGTGGCGCCGAGGGCATCGGTGAGGGTGTCGACGCGCCCGAGGACGTCGTAGGCGAATCCCAGCGGGGAATTTTGGAGGTTGTCGCCGAGGAGGCGCCCCAGCGCGTCGTAGGTCTTCGTGCAGGTGTCATTCGCCCACGGACCGTCGATGGTGGCGACCTGCCCGGCGCCGTGGGTGGCCCCGTTGTACGGGTGGTAGGTGTAGGAGGTCGCGCCGAATCCGTCGGTGACGCTGGTGACGCGCAGGTAGTGGGGATCGTAGGCGTAGGTGTAGCCCGCGGTGGGGTTAACGGTGTTCAGGAAATCCTTCGTGGCGACGGTGTCGTCGAGGTTGTAGGTGTAGGAACAAACCTGGCCGAGAGGGTCGGTCCGGGACAAGCGGCGGCCGACGTCGTCGTAGGCGTAGCTGAAGGTGCGGCCGTCGGGAAGGACCTTCGAGACGAGGCGCCCCTGGAGGTCGAGGTTCCAGCGGGTGACCCGGCCGAGGGCGTCGGTGAGTTCCTCGAGCCCGCCGCACCGGCACCATTTGAAACGGGTCTGCCGTCCTTCGGCGTCGCGGCTGGTCGTCCGCTGGCGGATCGCATCGTAGCTGTGCTCGACGCGGCGGCCTTCCCGGTCGGTGGCGCGGACGAGATCGAGGTGCAGGTAGTCGAAGGCGGATTGCGTCCCGTCGGGGTAGGCGACGGTCAGCGGCCGGTCGAAATTGTCGTAGGTGTGCGTCGTGGAGTAGCCGTCCGGCCCGGTGATCGACTCGACCCGCTCGAAGGCGTCGTAGGTGAAGCTCGTGACGTGGTCGACCCGGTAGGACGTGACCTGGTCGGGCATGCCGAATCCCGGAGTGTCCGGATCCCCCTCGAGGTAGTCGATGGAGACCACGCGATTCAGGGCATCGGTGGTGGTCAAGAGCTGGCCGCGCGCGTTGTAGGTGAAGGTGGTCAACTCGCCGGCGGCGTCACGGACTTGGAGGGGGCGGTGATTGAGGTAGCCGAGGACCTCCCCGAGCGTCTCGGTGGCGCCGCCGGCCACCTTCTGGCGCACCGTCGTGACGTCGATGTCGTTCGGCGCGTACTCGGTCAGGGTTTCGCGTCCGAGCGGATCGACCTGGCGGGTCGGGAGGCCGAGGGAATTGTACTCGGTGACGGTGACCTGCTCGCTGCCGTCGGGAAGAACCCGCGCGGTGAGGCCGGCTTGGTCAAGGGTGCCGGCCCGGAACGGGTTGGTCTGCCCCGGGTAGACGAAGAACACCGGGTTCTCCAGCGGCGGCTTGATCGCGGCCAGGACGTTCACGGTGTTGAAGCGCGTGCCCTCGCTGAACTGGTAGGCGTGCATGACGGCCTTGGTGGCATCGTCCTCGTGGTAGTGCATCGCCTTGCGGTCCCAGTAAAAGGTGGTGCATGGCCCGAAGGGGGCGGGATTGATGAGCGGCGAAGCGGCGGGGACCGGGTAGGCGGGCGCGGCCTGGGAGATCTCCGCGGGGCTGCCGAAGAGATAGTGGCGGAATCGCTGGCGGTCGCCATTCGGCATCGTGATGGTGAGCGTCCGCCGCTGGCCGTCGTCGACGCGATCGAACTGCGTGGTGCCGTAGGGCGTGTCGAGGGCGGTGATGAACCCGCCGTCGCCGTAGGTGAAGCTCGAGGTGATGCCGATGGCATCGGTGATGCTCGCCAGTTGCCCGGTGGGGTGATAGGTCAGGACGGCCTGCCGCCCGTAGGGATCGGAGATGGAGGTGACGCGCAGGGGATCCGGATCGCCGTAGGCGAGGGTCATGCTGTTGCCGGTGGCGTCGACCACGGCGGTGAGCCGCACCTGGGCGTCGTACTGGTAGCTGACGGTGTTGCCCTGGGGGTCGGTGTAGCTGGAGCAAAAGAGTCGCCCGCCGTTGAGATCGGGCACGTCGAAGATCTCGAACGATCCGTCGCGGTGGTCGATGCGGTAGGAACCGGCGCTTTCCCGGGTGAGGCGGCTGAGGGTTCGCGAATCGGTTTCGTAGGATCCGCTGCCGGCGGGCGAGAAGTGCCGCCCGCCCCCGCCATTCGGCTGGAACCGGAAGATGCCGGCGTCGGGATCGCTGAAGTCGCCCTCCACGAAGGTCACGTAGTCGAGGTTCCAGTTCGGGCCGGCATGGACGTAGTCGAAGACGGCCGGCTGGTTGGTCGACAGGTAGTTGTAGGTGAAGGTGGGCGCCACCCCGGGACCGAAGGCCGGCTGGTAGAGAAGCGGCGTGTCGCGCAGGCGCAGGTCGACGTGAAGGCGGTCAACGCTCCACACCGCCATGCCGCACCCGGCGTCCTTGCACGGATCCTTGTCGTCTTCCTCGGGGCGCACCGGGGTGTGGGCTCCCCACACGGTGGCTGCTTCCGCGGCCGGGACCTCCCGCCACTCGCCGCCGAGCGCCGTGCGCGGAACCATGAAGTAGCCGCTCGACTCCGCGAGGAGGGTCTCGGGCGCGACGCGCAACGGCTGCCGGAACATGGTGTCTTCGACGACCAGGCGGCCGTCGGCGGTGCGCCGCGTCACCGCCGAGAAATGGCCTTCCTTCCATGAGATGACGGCCGGGACCGGCACCGACCGGCCGGCGGCGTGCCTGGCGACGGCGAGATCCATCCCG
This sequence comes from Akkermansiaceae bacterium, assembly GCA_013001695.1. Lineage (GTDB taxonomy): Bacteria > Verrucomicrobiota > Verrucomicrobiia > Verrucomicrobiales > Akkermansiaceae > Roseibacillus_B. Next base: position 7,543 of record JABDMC010000344.1, on the reverse strand, counting down.
GCCTCGTCCGCGAGCGCCTGCACCTGGGCGAAATTCATCCCCTGCGCGGTGGAGGTCACGCCGGACTCGAACACGACATCGGGGTTGTCCGCCCCCTGGGCGCGCAGGATGCAGAAGAGGGAGTGCGGCCCGCACAGGTGGGATTGCGCGGTGTTCCTTTCCATGCTGACCAGCGATTCCCGGGCGCGCAGGAAGCCGTAAGCCGCATTCGGGGAAACCTCGCGATCCGCGACGCTGTCGACCAGTTCCCTGAGCGATTCGCGCTTTCCGAAGAAGGCGAGCATCTCGGCGTAATCGCCGTAGGCGCGGTCCGCGAGGGCGCGGCTGGTGCGATCCGTGGCGTGCCGCGCGGCCTCCCAGGCGAGGCGCGCGTTGCGCATGACGTCCGAGAGGCGGCCGCGCTTGTAATAGAGCCGCGAGAGGGCGATGCGCACCGCGAGGGCGTGGGAGCCATCCGGGTTTGCGGCGAGGAAGGCCTCCAGCGGACCGGGATCGCCGGGAGCCGCGGCGCAGGCCCGGAGGGCCGCATCGAGCGCCTCCGCTTCCTCCGCCGACACCTCCCCGGTGGCAATATTCACGGCCGGGAGGGGAGGCCGGGCCCCGGTCTCCGGCGATCCCGCGGCGGATTCCCGGGCGGCGGCACCCTCGCCGGCGGCGCCGCGGACCGCGGAGGAATCGCGACACGACATCCCCGCGAGCGCCATGACGACGAGCCCGAGCCCGAGCAAACAGGAACGCATGGATCGCATGATCGGTTTCTCCACGGGATGCATCACGGGGTCACAACGGCGTTTGAGGGGGTGAAAATCTCGATGACAAGCGGGTCACCGCTGAATCCCGGAAAGGTGGTGACATGCGGATCGAGCGGATCGGCGTCGGCGGAATCGAAAACGCCGTCCCCGTCGGAATCGGAGTCGAAGAGACCGGTCCCGAGCTGGCGTTCGACGAGGTTGGTGAGCCCGTCACCGTCGAGGTCGATGGCAAACGGATTGATCCCGAGCGCAATGGCCACGAGATCCGTGACTCCATCGGCATTCAAATCGGAGCCGGTGAAGGTCGTGACGATCCGGGAGGTGATGGCGGCGGCGTCCCAGGTGGTGCCCCCGTCGAACTCGATGCTCTGGACCGGCCAGTCGGCGGCCGCCGCGGCGGTGTCCCAATTTTCGATGACGACATACTGCAGGGGCTCCCGGTCCGGCCAGACGAGGAGTTCGCCGCGGTCGGTGAATTCGAGAAGGTGCACGTCCGCCGGGTCGATCCCCGAGAGGAACCGGAGGACATCGACGTCTCCCGGGGCGCGTTCCACGGGGTCGAAGCGGATGGTGTCGATTCCATCGCCGGGGCCGACGCCAAAGACGTCCGATCCCAAGCCGCCGCGGAGCGTGTCGTCATCGGGCCCGCCTTCCAGGTAGTCGTCGCCGTCGAAGCCGGAAATGTCATCCCCGCCGCCCAGCCCGCGGATGACGTCGCCATCCGGCGATCCCTCGAGGAGATCCGGGGCGTTGGTCGGCACCCCGGGCGCCACGATGACCTGGCTGATGGTGTCGCCGTTGTCGAACTCGATGATCCACGGCGGCTGCCCGGTGGAATAGTAGGCGAGAATCCGGACCGTTCCCGTGACGCTCCCCGAGGCGTTCCTCACCAGGATGTCGAGGTGGATGCCCGCCTTTTCGAAGCTCAGGTCGGACTCCTCGATCCCGGGGCCGAAGAAGAGGCGGTTCTGCCCCGTCGACGGGCCTTCCCGGAGGATGTCATTCCCGTCGCCGAGGTAGTAGAGGTAGGTGTCGCTGCCCTCGCCCCCGAGCATGACGTCGTCCCCGGCGCCGCCGACGAGCAGGTCGTTGCCATCCCCGGCTTCAAGCTGGTCGTTGCCCTCGTCCCCGCGCAGCTCGTCGTCGCCGCCGCGCGCCACGATGCGGTCGCTGCCCAGTCCGGCGGAAATCACCTCGGACGCCGCGCCCCCCACGAAGGTGTCGTTTCCGTCGGTGATGAGGCTGCCGCCCTGGAGGACCGGAAGGCCGTCGAACTCGAACTCCCACTGGGTGCGAGCCCCGAGGAGATACCACCCCGGGAAGCGGATCTCGGCCGGGGGGTGAGTTCCACCGGGATCAATGATGACGAGGACGAGGTCGTTCTCATCGCCGGTGAATGCCACGTCGGACGGGGACACCCCGGCGGGAAACACGAAACGGTTCGTATCGAAGTTGGGAAGGGAAAACTCCACGATGGTATCGTTCCCGTCGCCGAGATTGTAGTGGTAGAGGTCCGACCCCGGGCCGCCGGTGAGGATGTCGTTGCCGGGGCCGCCGCACAGGGTGTCATCGCCGTCGCCGGTCGAGATCTCGTCGGTGAAGGACGTTCCGGTGACGTCGTCGGCTCCCGGGGTTCCGGTGAGGACGACCTTCGAGAAGCGCGGCACGATCTGCATCGCGATGCCGTCGAGGAACGTGGCCGTGAGGGCCTTCGGCTCGTGGAGGATGCGGATCGTGTCGGTGGGATTGCCGGCCCCGTCGAAGAGCGCCACCCGGGCCTCGTCGTTCCCGAGTCCGACGCCCTCGAAGATCTGATCGACGGTGGCCCGGGTCCACGGGATATCGATGAACGCGGCGGTGCGCTGGTTCGCTCCGCCCCGGATCTGCCACTCGTCGGCCCCGTCGCCGGCGCGGTAGAGGAGGTGCGCCCCGCCGGCGCCGACCTGCACCTCGACGGTGTCGTCCCCGACGCCCCCGTCGACCGTGTCGGTATCGGTGCCGGGAACGAGGACGATCCGGTCGGCCCCGGGACCGCCGGTGAGGGTGTCGTCGCCGTCTCCCCCCCGGAGTTCATCGTCCCCGGCCAACCCGTCGAGGACGTCCCCGCCGGGGTTGGCCACCAGGTAGTCGGCGATGGGGGTCCCGAGGCGCCGCCCGACGAGATCCGCGCCGGGATGATCCGCGAAGGTGATGGTGAGCAGTTCCGAGAGGCGGCTGTCGGAATTCGAGCGCTTCACGCTCCAGGTGTTGAAGACCACGCTGCCCGCCGGCGTTCCGGGGGGCGACTCGATCACGAGGCGGAGGCGGTCGATGCCGCCCGCCGGTTCGAATCGGATGTTCGCGGCGGGATCGATACCCGGCCCGAAGGCGATCTCGAAGGGATGGTCCTCGTGGCTGACGGACGGGAAGTCGATTTCGTCATCCCCGTCACCGAGGTTCCAGAGGTAGCGGTCCGCCCCCTGGGACAGGACGAAGACATCGTCGCCGGAACCCATCGCAATGAGGTCATCGCCGTCGGTTCCGACGATGAGGTCATTCCCGCCGAGGCCATCGAACGGCGAGGCCGCCGGAAAGGCCTCCATGAAGAGGCGGTCGGGGCCCTCCGTGACGAGGTTCGCCCCGGGATGCGCGATGAACATCGGCCCGAACCGGAAGCGCACCGCGGAGCCGAGATGGGGTTCGCGCGGATCACCGGTGCCCCGCTCGAACCAGTTCTCGAAGAAGATGGAATCTCCCGGCCCGTGATCGATCTGGAGGCCGAGCGGGGGGACGAAGGCGATTCCGAGGCCGCTGATCGCACTGACATGGGGAAAGAAGAGCGAGGTTTCCTCGAGGACCGGTGATCCGGGGGTGGGGCGGAACTCGCGCACCTCCCGGATGAGATCGCTGCCGGTCCCGGCGTCGAAATAATACCCATCGCGGCCACCGCCGCCCTCGAGGACATCGGCCCCGGCATCGCCGAATAGCTGATCCACCCCGCCGCCGGCGAGGATGGTGTCGTTGCCGGCCCCGGCTTCGAAACGCTCGTCGTTGTCCGAGCCGATCATGGTGTCCGCCCCGGAGGTTCCGAAGAAGCCGAAGCGCATGCCGTTGAAAAACCCGGCGGGCCACACCTCGCCATTGTCGAACTCGACCTGCCACGTCTCGTAATGGAAAACGGAGGTGACCCCCGACTGGGTCCGCCAGCGCTCGAACGTCACCGTGCCGACGGGTGTCCCGGGCGGATCGAAGATCGTCATGGTGTGGTCGAGCGAGAACGGCGATTCGGCCACGAGGACCATCGACGGCTCGATTCCCGGCCCGAACCGCAGGGTGTTGATCACCCCCCCGCCCGGGGTGTGCAGGTCGATCAGCTCGTCGATGACGTCATCCCCGTCGCCGGGATTGTAGAGGTAGATGTCGGGGCCCGCGCCGGCATCGAGCCGGTCGTCGCCGGGGCCCCCGACGAGGGTGTCGGTTCCGGCGCCGCCGAGGAGGCGGTCGTCGCCGGCGAGCCCGTAAACAAGGTCGTCGCCGCCGAGCCCATCGAGCCCGGAATCATGGCCGAAGGTTCCCGTGAGGGTGTCGTTGCCGGGACCGCTCGGCGCCACCACCGTCGCCCGGAACGCCTGGCGATAGATCACGGTGCCGCCCGGATGGCGGATCTCGATGTCCGCCTCGGAATCCCCGAGGTCGAGGGGCGCCGTCAGGAGCGACAGCGACCAGTCCGTGGCCCCGGGAGCGGGAAGGAACTCCGGCACGTCAAGCCACGCCGCGGATCCGCTCAGGGGGGTGTACTCGACGCTCACCTCCGGCGCCATGGAATGCAGGGGCAGGCCCTGGTGGCCGCCGTCATACCAAGCCGCCGCGCTTCCCATGGTCCCGTCCGCGTTCTGAATGCCGGAGAGGTAGCCGACGAGGAATCCGCCGCCCGGTTCCGGCGGGATCGACTTGTAAAGGAACTGGATCCGCCCGTCGTCGAAAAGGATCGCCTGGAACGTGCGCACCGTCGCCGAGCCGAAGGGCTGCACGGCCTCCCATTGCACCACGGCGCGGTCCGCGAAGCCCTGGAAGTAGGCTTCTCCGGCGACCTCGAATTCGGTGTATTCCTCATGAGGGGCCACGAGGGCGAGATGGCCGTTCGGGTTGGGGAGCGGGGCGCGGTGGTCCTTCGGGAAGCCGGGGAAGGACCCGCCGGGATCGACGAAGGTCAGGAAACCCTGTCCGGAAATGAAGACCTGCGTGTAGCCCTGGCCGTAGAAGTCGAAGGTGAACGGCAGGGTCTGTGCCTCGACCGCGTTCTCGTCGGCCTTGATGGCGGCCAGGTTCGTGCCGGTGCCGGAGATGTCGTTCCACACGTAGGCCGGGCCGTCCGGCTCGGTGGAGTTCTTCAGCTCGTAATCGCCGTCGATCGTGTAGGTGTTGCCGGTGAGCACGACTTCGTAGGGCATGCCGGCGTCGGCGAGCCCCGGGCCGGTGAACGGGAAGATCGCGGAACTCCCCTGGTGGGCCGTGACGGCCACCACCGGGGCGGTCGAACCGGCGGAGAGGGGATCGGTTCCCTGCGCCAATTCCTGCCAGTCGGGCTGCGTGTCGCCGTCGCTGTCGGCGGCGAGGGCGTCGGTGCCGGCGGTCTGCTCGGCGAGGTTGCTGAGGCCGTCGGTGTCGAGGTCCCCCTCCGGGGTGATGGTCGCGAAGGTCAGCGACGGATCGCGATCGATCAGGTCCTGCTCGAACTCATCATAGAGCCCGTCGCCGTCGGTATCGCGCAGGGTGAGGTTCTCGACCTGGAAGAGCTGCACGGCGGGCCGCGGCTCGGGGACGGCCAGGTCCTCGATGACCTGCGTTCCGGCGGCCACGATTTCGCCGCCCCGCGGCGTCCACACCGCCAGGTCGGCGCTCTCGAAGACCTGGTAGCGGTGCCCGTGGTTGGCATCCCACGTCAGCCGCAGCGTTTCGGGACCCACCCATTCCACCAGGAGACGCTCGAGATCTCCCGCCACCCGGCCGCTGGCGGCCCAGAACCAGATCAAAAGCAGGCCTGCGCCGCGCCACTGCCGAAACCACTCCACCATCAAGCAGCCCTATGAATACCGCTTCAGGGCGCGAAACTGAATCACAAAACACGACACGATCCGATGGGCTGCGCATGGATCCGGCCCGCCTTCGCCTGATCACCCCGGTCTTAACACCTTGACGCTCTGTCCGCTTGGCGCGGCATCCGCCGCGGCCGGAATCCCCGGGCCGGCTACCTCGCCCCTCCGGCCGCCAGCTTCTCGATCTCGGCCCGGCTCGCCGCGGACAACTTGGCGAGCGGATAGCGCACCGTGCGTCCGTTCGCGAGGAGGAGGAGCGCGTCGGAACCCTCCATGCCCTTGAAGGTCGCGGTGATCGTCTTGCCTTCCTGGTTGGTCCACGACCGGGGGCGCGCCGTGGCGGGTTCGGGCGCCGCCGCGGCGTCCGCCCCGAACTGCTCGGTCACCAGCCGGCCGTGCCGGTCGAATTTGACGAAGTCCTCCGGCGCGAAATCGGGATCGCCCCTGTCGCCGCGGTCGCCGTTGATGCGGGCTCCCTCGTGGATCCACTTCGCGACCGTCATGATCTCGTCGGGAGTGAGGCGCTCGCCCTTGTCCTTCGGCGGCATGGTTTCCTTGTGATCGGGCGGACGCGTGATGACGACGAACAGGTAGCTGGCATCCCAGTCGCCGGGGATCACCACCTCGTGCTTTGCGAAGCGCTTCCGGAAATGCGCGGCGTCATCGAGCCGCAGGCCGCCCTTCCATTTTCCGGCCTCCGCGCTGTGACAATCGTAGCACTTCTTCGCGAAGATCGGCATCACGTCGCGCTCGTAGTCCAGCGCCGCCGCCGGGACCGGGGCCAGGACCAGCACGAGCCACGCGCAGGGACTCCGTCTCATCGCTCCCAGGATAAGCGCCCCCGCCCGGCGGCCCGACCCAATTTTCCCGGCCGCCCCCCGCCGCCCCCCGCCAAGATATCCACAGGGCCCGCAGAATCCCCTCGGTGGAGGGGTTTGTTTCGCGTATTAAACTATCAATGTTTCTTAACCTAACAGGCGCTGGGCGTCTTCTTGCAGTGGTTGCCGGGTTGGGTGTGGCCCAACTGCCGGCGGGCGGCATCCTTCCTTATATCGAGAGCCATGAGCTCCTGACGGGGGGCGCCGGCGCCGTGAACATCCTCGAGGTGTCGGTGGTGGAGGCCGTCGAAGCCAACATTCCGCCGGATGGGGAACCCGGAGGGGATCCGGGCCTGCATTCTTCCTACGTGGGCTATTTCCTGGATGTCCTTGACCCCACCGTTTCGGTCGGCGCCTTCGCGGTGTCCCTGCTGGATCTCGATACCGCCATCGTGGTCGGAACGGCGAGCTACAAATGGGGGTGGAGCGCGACGGTGATCAGCGGCAGGGCTTGGGACACCGGGGAGGCGCTCCCCATCGCAGGCAACCCGCTCACGACCTCCTTCGGGTCCTTCCACGACTATTTCGAGGAGGAGGCCGCGGGGGTGGCATTCTTCTATGCCGACCCGTTGCAGGGAAATCCCATCAGCGATCAGAACGACCAGGATCCGGAGGTCCAAAACGACCCCGGCCAAATCTGGTTCCGCTTGCAGGGCGGGACCCTGTTTTCCAGCTCCCTGGTTCTGAATCCGGGAGGTGCGGTCGTTGACGGAACCGCGGTTCCCGAACCCTCCACGGGGTTTCTCGGGGTGGCGGCCCTGGGGATGCTGCTGCGCCGGCGGCGCCGGTAGGCCCCCGCCGACCGAACCCGGTCCGGCGCGCCCGCCTCGTGCCGGCG
>JABDMC010000339.1 GCA_013001695.1 Akkermansiaceae bacterium | reverse complement strand
GGCCGTGCCTTCGGCCGGCCGGTGCGCGCGCGGCGGTTCCAGAGGCCGAATCCCAGCACGAGAACGAGGACCGCGAAGCAGGCGCGGAGCAGCGGGTGCACCCCGTCCGGCCAGCCGCGCAGGAAGGCGTAGGCGGCGGCGGCGGCGAGCAGGAGGATCAGGCTGCGCATGAAGGGCGGGGGAGGGGGCCTAGGGGGTGCCGGTGGCGAGGGGCCGGCGCTCGTAGCGATGCTGGCGGATGTCGATGACGATCGCGGAGCGACCCGGGAGGATGTGGGTCCACGTGTCGGGAGGCATGTCGGAGAGGATCAGGAGGGAATGGTCGTCGCCGACGTTCTTGCTGACGGCGAGCAGGTCGTGGGCTTCGGTGTCGTTGGCGCGTTCGGCGCGGGCAAGGGCCACGAGGAGGCTGGCAAACTGGGCCCGGTCCATGATCGGCTGCGGTTCCCATCCGAGAAAGTCGGCGTAGAAGGTGGTCGGGATGCCATGATCGAGCAGGTGGCGGAGGGTGCCGCACACCAGCGAGAGGCCCCGGTCGAACCGGTCTTCGCGGATGAGTTCGCCGGAGGTGCCGAAGGAATGGAAGAAGACCGCGGCATGCTTCGGGTGGAAGCCCGGAGGATCATTCTCGCGGATGCGCAGCCCGCGGCGGCGGCTCAGGGAGCGGGCCGAGGCGGGCCAGTGGATGTACTTCGCGGAATCGCCCGGTTGCCACGGGCGGATGCCGCGCGGTTCGCCCGGGGCGTGCCCGGGGGTGGAACCCGCCAGCATGGAGGCGTCGTGCAGCCCCCCCTGCGAGAACAGTTCCCGGGGCGTCAGGGGGCGGGGAAAGACGAGGATCTCGTGGGCGATCCTGCCCGAGGCGGCAAAGTGGAAGAGACCGAGGGGCGTCGTGGAGGCGAGGGTGAAGTGGTGCGTCGGGAAGGCGCCGCGCTGCGGGAGCGAGGCCCGGTGGTGCACCGTGGATGAGGAGCGCGCCGCGGTCCACGGGGCGTGGCTGTGGACGCTCGGTCCCCCGGGGAAATGCACCGTGAGGTCGACGTGGAAGGCGTCGAGGAAGCGGCGATGATTGTAAAGGGTGAGGCGCAGGTCGAAGGGCGCGTCGGCGTAGAGGCGGGCCGGGGCGCGCATCGTCACCGCGAGGCGCCGCAGGTTCCGGCGGCCGAAGAGAAAGGCCGCGACGAAGAGAAGCAGCGCGGCGCCGCCGAGGGTGATGAGGATCCCGTCGATGCGCACCAAGCCCACCGCGATGAGGGCCAGGGAGGCCCCGAGGAGGGCGGCGCCTTTGGGTTGAAGCATGAAGGTGGATGGAGAAGATTGCGGTCCTTACGGAACGGGCGTCTGGTCGAGGGCGTCCTGGAGGAGTTCGGCGGGGTCGGGCGAGTCGGCGGAGAGGAGCCGGTGGCGGAGGACGTGCGGAAAGACGGCCTGGAGGTGGTCGGGATGCACCGCCACCTCGCCGTCGAGGAGCGCATATGCCTGGGCCGCGGCCTGCAGGGCGAGCGAAGCCCGCACCGAGACGGCGTGGTCATGGCCGACGAGGGAGCGGGTCGACTGGCAGAGCGCCAGGAGGTAGCGCTGCAGGTGATCCGAGAGGGGAAGGGCGGCGGCCTCCGCCTGCAGGGTGGTGAGATCCTCGAGGGACAGGACGGCGGAGTCCGCGGACGAGAGATCGGAATTGGGATCGCGTCCGGCGTGAAGGCGGAGGACCTCGAGCTGCGTCTCCTCGGAGGGGAGGGTCATCGGAATGGACAGGAGGAACCGGTCGAGTTGCGGTTCGGGGAGCGGGAAGGTGCCGGTGGCGGAGGTGTCGTTCTGGGTGGCTACGACGAGAAACGGGTTCGGGAGGGCCTTCGTTTCGCCGTCGATGGAGACCTGGTGCTCGTTCATGGCCTCGAGAAGGGCGGACTGGGTGCGGGGCGAGGCGCGGTTGATCTCGTCGGCGAGCAGCAGGTTGGAAAAGACCGGTCCCGCCACGAAATCGAAGGCGCCGTTCTGCTGGTGATAGAGGTTATACCCGAGGATGTCGGACGGAAGGAGGTCCGGAGTGAACTGCAGGCGCTTGAACGTGCCGCCGACCGAGTCGGCGAGGGTGTGTGCGAGGGTGGTCTTGCCGATGCCCGGCGGGCCGGTCAGGAGGGCATGGCCCCGGGCCAGGAGGGCCGTGAGGAGGAGGTCGGCGGACGCCTTGGCGCCGAGAATGGTGGTGTTGAGGCGGGACCGCAGCGCCTGGAGCGAGTTGTGGGGCACGGGGAGGACGATAGCCCTGCAACGCCAAATGCGAAGTCCCCTATTGGGGTGCCTGCCCGGGGATGTTGTTCAATAATTTTTGAACCGCCATGCGAACTGTGGCATCCTGCGGGGGAAGGCATGGGCAAATCGCTTTTTGGGACCGACGGCATCCGCGGGGTGGCGAACCAGTATCCGATCACCCCGGAGGTCGCGCTCCGGGTGGGGCGGGCGGTGGCGCGGGCCCTCGAGGCGACGCGTTCCGGGAAGCACAAGGTGGTGATCGGGAAAGACACGCGGGTCTCCGGCTACATGCTGGAGACGGCCCTGACGAGCGGGTTGGTGAGCGAGGGGGCGCGGGTCCTGCTGACCGGCCCGATACCGACTCCCGGGGTGGCGCACTTGACGCGCTCGATGGCGTGCGATGCGGGGATCATGTTGACCGCCTCGCACAATCCGTACGCCGACAACGGCATCAAGATCTTCGGGCCGGATGGCTACAAGCTCAACGACGAGCTGGAGCTGGAAGTCGAGCGCATGATCAACGACGAGTCGCTCGTGGGGCCAACCACGGGGGCGGAGGTCGGCAAGGCGTTCCGGATCGATGACGCCGTGGGGCGCTACATCGAGTTTGCCAAGAACGCGGTGGGAGCGGGCTCCCTGGCGGGGCTGAAGGTGGTGGTCGACTGCGCGCACGGCGCGGCCTACTTCGTCGGCCCCCTGATCTTCGAGGAACTGGGCGCGGAGGTGATCAAGCTGGGCACCAAGCCGGACGGGCGGAACATCAACGCCGGGGTGGGGGCCCTGCACCCGGAACTGGCGGCCGCGGCGGTGCGGGAGCACGGGGCCGACCTCGGGGTGTGCTTCGACGGGGACGCCGACCGCGTGGTTTTCGTCGATGGCGCCGGCGAGGTGGTCTCGGGCGATCGCGTCCTGTGCCTGTGCGCCAAGGCGCTGAAGGCCTCCGGCAACCTGCGGGGGAATACCCTCGTGGCCACCGTGATGAGCAACCTGGGCCTGCGCGATGCCCTGGCGCGGGACGGGATCCGGGTCGAGGCCACCGGGGTGGGCGACCGCCTCGTCCTGGAGCGCATGCGCGAGAAGAACTACGCCCTTGGCGGGGAGAACTCCGGGCATATCATATTTGCGGACCACTCCACGACGGGGGACGGGATCATGAGTGCCTTGAAGGTTCTGCAGGTGATGAAGGAGCAGGGGGCGAGCCTTGCGGAACTGGCGGCGTGCATGGAGGAATATCCCCAGGTGCTGGTGAACCTCGACGTGAAGGAGAAGCCGCCGGTCGAAGAAGTGCCGGCCCTGCAGGAGGCCATCACCCAGGCCGAGGAGGCCTTTCACGGAAAGGGACGGACCCTGGTGAGGTACTCCGGAACCGAGCAGAAGATCCGCATTCTCGTGGAGTGCCCCGAGAAGGAGCTCGTCACGGAGCAGGCCGAGAAGATCGCGGGGGCGGTGCGGGCCACCATCGGGGCGTGACGACCTGGCCGGAAACGCGAACTGCAAGCGATGTGATCAGGATTCTCGGAGAGAAAGCGAGCGACGAGCTGTGGCCCCTGGAGGGAATCGCCGGCCGGTTGTTCGTCGGGGGGCGGCGCCTGCGCGACTGGCAGGAAGCATTCGACCCCGGCGAGGAGGTCACCCTGATGGGCAACGCCTGGGTGAACCCGAAAGACTGGCGGCATTTGCTGGAAACCGGCGCGGAGGCGATCCTCGAGACACCGGAGGGCGATTTTCTCGCCTGGACCGGCGGCGGGGAGCGTCCCGACCACGCCATGGTGGTGCTGGCCTCGGGACAATCGGGGGTGGTGCGCTACCCGTGGGATTTGCTGACCGTGAACGAGGAAGTCCTGTCGGGGGTCGAGGCGTCGTCGTCCCCGGGGGGCGCGCTGCTCGCGGAGGGGGCCCGCCTGGTGGTCGGGGAAGGCACCGCCATTCTTCCGGGGGTCTACGTCGAGGGGACGGTCCTGGTCGGGGCGGATTGCAAGATCGGCCCGAATTGCTACCTGCGGGGATCGACGGCCATCGGGGACGGCTGTCATATCGGGCAGGCCGTGGAGGTGAAGAACTCGATCGTCGGTCCCGGCAGTTCGGTGGGACACCTCAGCTACGTCGGCGACAGCATCCTCGGGGAGAACGTGAACTTCGGGGCGGGGACCATCACGAGCAACCTGCGCCACGACGGGAGGAACCACCGGTCGCAGGCCGGCGGGAGGCTCGTGGAAACCGGCCGGAGGAAATTCGGCACGGTGGTGGGCAACGGGGTGCACACCGGGATCCACACGTCCATCTACCCGGGACGAAAGCTCGGTCCCGGGGCGACCACCCTGCCGGGAGAAATCGTGCAAGGTGACAAGATTTGACCAATGCGAGCGCCCGTCACGAATGCCGCCGCGCCGGTCGCAAGATGCCGAGACTGAATTGAACCATGTGTGGAATTGTTGGATATAGCGGACTGCGTCCCGCGGTGCCGGTGCTGTTGAACGGGCTGAAGCGCCTCGAATACCGCGGTTACGACTCGGCGGGGGTGGCCTTGCAGGTCGACGGCGGACTCGTGGTCGAGAAGCGCGAGGGAAAGGTCGCCAGCCTCGCGAAGGCGCTGGGCGGGATCGAGGGGAGCAGCGGGATCGAGGCCTCGACCTGCGGCATCGCGCACACCCGGTGGGCGACCCACGGCCCCCCGACCCGCGCGAACGCCCACCCGCACGTGTCGTCGCGGCGCCTCGCCCTCGTGCACAACGGGATCGTCGAGAACCATGCCGCCCTGCGCGGGAAGCTGCGGGCCGCCGGCTACGAGTTCGTATCCGAGACCGACACCGAGGTGCTGGTGCACCTCGTCGATTCGAACTACGCGGGCAACCTGCTGGAAGCCGTGACGGAGGCCCTGCACGACGTCGAGGGGACCTACGGGATCGCCTGCGTGGCGGCGGATGAACCCGGGGTGCTGGTGGTGGCCCGGCGGGGATCGCCGATCGTGATCGGTTTGGGGGAGGAGGAAACCGTGGTGGCCTCGGACGCCGCCGCGATCATCAAGCACACCCGGCAGGCGGTGTATCTCGATGACAATGACGTCGCGCGGATCGAGGGCGGCGAGGTCGAGATTCGCTCCCTGGACGCCATGCCGGTGACGCGGGCCGCGGCGGAGATCGACTGGTCGGACGACGCCGCCGAGAAGGGCGGCTACGAGCACTACATGCTCAAGGAGATCTTCGAGCAGCCGGAGGCGATCCGCAACACGATCCGCGGCCGGATGGACGCCGACCGGGGGAACGCCATCCTGTCGGGGTTGAATCTCGCGCCGCGGGAGTTGGCCGAGATCCGGCGCCTCCTGATCGTGGGCTGCGGGACCTCGATGAACGCCGGCCTGGTGGGCGAGTACGCCGTGGAGGACTTCGCGGGGATCCCCGGGGAGGTCGAGCAGGCCGCGGATTTCCGCTACCGCAATCCCATCGTCGGCAGCCGGGACCTCGTCCTCGCGATCAGCCAGAGCGGCGAGACCGCGGACACCCTCGCGGCGGTTCGCGAGGCGAAGGACAAGGGAGCGCTGGTGGCCGGGCTGGTGAACGTGGTGGGCTCCACGATCGCGCGCGAGACCGGCCGCGGCATTTACCTGCACGCCGGGCCGGAGATCTCGGTGGCATCCACGAAGGCCTTCACGTCGCAGGTTTCGGTGCTCCTGATGATCGCGTTGAAGTTTGCGCGCGGGCACCGGATGTCGCGCGAGCGCGGGATGGAATTCGTGCGCGAGATCGAGGCGCTTCCGGGGTTGGTGGAGCGGGTCCTGGCGCGCAACGACGAGATCGCGGCGATCGCGGGGCGATTCGTGGAGTTCGAGCACAGCTTCTTCATCGGGCGGGGCTACCTGTACCCGGTCGCCCTCGAGGGGGCCCTGAAGCTCAAGGAAATCTCCTACATCCACGCCGAGGGATACCACGCCGCGGAACTGAAGCACGGTCCGATCGCCCTCTTGGAAAAGCGGGTTCCGGTGGTGGCCCTCCTGAACGACGGGCCGGGCAAGGACAAGACGCTCGGGAACGTGGCGGAGTGCCAGGCCCGGAGCTCGCCGGTGCTCGGGATCGTGACGGAGGGCGACGAGGAGGCCCGGCGGGCGGTGGACGGCTGCATCGAGGTCCCCCCGGCGCCGCTGCACACCGCGGTGGTCCCCGCCACGGTGGCCCTGCAGCTCTTCGCCTACCATGTGGCGCGGCTGCGGGGGTGCGCCATCGACCAGCCCCGGAACCTCGCGAAAAGCGTGACCGTGGAGTGAAGACGCGCCGCGCGGCGCGAATGATGGGCTGCGCCCCAAGACGCCCTTCGGGCGAAAGAACCCGCTGATGCGGGGGAAGATCATCCGTTCGAATCGGCTCTATTCACCAGTAGGGCGTCTTTCCCGTCACCGGCACGCCATTCGCCGCAGGCGTCTTTTGGCCGCAAGGCCATCTTTGGTCCGGCAGGACGTCTTTCGCGCCCCGCGGCGCGTCTCCCTCACCCCGGGAGGGAGTCCAGCACCTCCCCGATGCACTTCGGGTAGAGCCGGTGTTCCTGTTCCTGGATCCGGGCGTGGAGGCTGGCAGGCGTGTCGTCGGGACGGACCGGCACCCGGGCCTGGGAAATGATGGGGCCGGTATCCATGCCGGCATCGACGTAGTGCACCGAGCACCCCGATTCCGTGGCGCCCGCCGCGACGGCCTGGGCCCACGCCTCGAGGCCGGGAAAGGCGGGCAGGAGCGAGGGGTGGATATTGATGATCCGGCCGGCGAAGGGCTCGAGGAGGGGCTTGCGCAGGAGCCGCATGAAACCGGCGAGGCACACCAGGTCGACCCCGGCCTTCTCGAGGGCCGCCGCCGTTTCCCCCTGCGCCTCGTCCGGAAACCTCGAGGAAAACCCCCGGCAATCGATGACGGCGGCCGGGAGGCCCGCCTGCCGGGCCCGCTCCAGGATCCGGGCCTCCGGCTGGTCGGAGAGCACGATCGCGATCTCGGCCTCCAGGCGCCCGGCCCCGATGGCGTCGAGGATGGCCTGCATGTTGGTGCCGGAGCCCGAGCCGAGAATCCCTAGGCGGCGCATGCGCGGAGGGTAGCGGAGGGGACCGGAGAGACAAGGAGACACGACCGCCGGGGGACCGCGCAGCCTATTCCCAGCGGAAATGGCTTTGCCTTGCCGTTCCGGGGCAGAGAGGGCATATTATGTCTACCGTGAAGTGTCCCATTTTCTCCCTCATCGTGGCTGCAACCGGCCTGCTGTTCGTGTCGTGCCAAACGGTGCCGGATCGCCGGGCGGGAGGCGCTTCCTTCGACGATTCCTATCTCGCGCCGAAGCTCGACTCCAACAACCCGGACCTTGAGGCGGATGAATTGGCGGCGCGATCCTACGAGCAGTGGCGCGAAGCTGATTGACGGGCGGTCGGTGGCGGGGGATAAGGGCATGCCCGAGGGGCACAGTCCATGCACGATCCGAGAATTGACCGGTTGGCGCGACAGGTGGTGCGCTACTCGACGTCCCTGAAGCGGGGCGAGCGTGTCCTGCTGGATCTCTTCGACGTTCCGGAAGAGGTGGGCATCGCCCTGCTGCGCGAAGCGAGGGCCCGCGGCGCCCTGCCCTTCGTGCAACTGCAGACGAACCGCATCCTGCGGGAATACTGGAGCGGAGCGGCGGAGGAGGAGTTGCAGGTCCACGCCAGGCACCGCCTCGCGGAAATGAAGGACATGGACGCCTACATCGCGGTGCGCGGCAGCCACAACATCTCGGAGTACGGGGACATTCCCCAGAAGCAGATGAATCTCGTCACGGAGCACACCCGCAAGGTGATCAATCACCGCGTGCGGCGGACGAAGTGGTGCGTCCTGCGCTGGCCGCATCCCGCCATGGCGCAGCAGGCCGGGATGAGCACCGAGGCCTTCGAGGACTTCTTCTTCCGGGTGTGCCTCCTCGATTACAAGGGGCTGAAGCCGGCCATGAACGCCCTGAAGCGCCTCATGGAGAAGACCGACAAGGTGCACATCAAGGGCCCCGGGACGGACCTGCGGTTTTCGATCAAGGGCATCCCGGCGATTCCGTGCGCGGGCGAGTACAACATTCCGGACGGGGAGGTCTTCACGGCGCCGGTGAAGAACTCGGTCGAGGGGGTCATCGCGCACAACGCGCCGACGATTTACCGCGGCGTGGCGTTCGACGGGATCAGCCTGGAGTTCAAGAAGGGGCGGGTGGTCCGGGCCGAGTCCGCGGGCGGAGGGACGCGGGAGATCAACCGGATCCTCGATGCCGACCCCGGGGCGCGCTACGTCGGGGAGTTTGCGCTGGGCTGCAACCCGGAGGTGCGGGACCCGATGCGCGACATCCTGTTCGACGAGAAGATCGCGGGGTCCTTCCACTTCACGCCGGGGCAGGCCTACGAGGAAGCCGACAACGGCAACCGCTCGAAGGTCCACTGGGACATGGTGAGCATCCAGCGCCGCGACTGGGGCGGCGGGGAGATCTGGTTCGACGGCCAGCTGGTGCGCAAGGACGGGAAGTTCCTGCCGAAGTCGCTGGCGAAGCTGAACGGTTGAACGCCACCGGGCGCGGCGGCCCGGTCTTTATTCCCACCGCAAGCGGCGGTCCGGCTCCTTCCCCGGGGGGAAACGGCTTGTGGATAGTCAGCAGGTGTGAAACGTTCCCGGGGTATGGTTCGGTGGTGTGTTGGTTTGTGGCTGGGCATGGCCCTCGCGGGGTGGGGGCAGGTTTACAGCCCGGTCCGCGAGAAGGTTCCCATGGTGCCGCGGGAATTCCGCGGGGCGTGGGTGGCCTGCGTTTACAACATCGACTGGCCGAGCCGGAAAGGTCTCAGCGCCGGGGCCCAGCAGGCGGAGTTGCGGCGCATCCTCGACAAGATGGCCTCCCTCCGCATGAACGCCATCATCTTCCAGGTGCGGCCGCATGCCGATGCGGTCTACAAATCGAGCCACGAACCATGGTCGCCATGGCTGACGGGGAGCATGGGCCGCTCGCCCGGCTACGATCCGCTGGCGTATTGCATCAAGGAGGCGCACGCCCGGGGAATCGAGGTGCACGCCTGGTTCAACCCGTTCCGCGCCCTGCCGAACGCCAGCATGCCGGTGTCGTCGAATCACATCACGCGCACGCATCCCTCCCTGATCCGGCGGTTCAAGAACTACAAGTGGATGGACATCTCGCAGTCCTACGCGCACAAGCGGGCGCTGTCGGTGATCCTCGACGTCGTGAAGCGGTATGACGTGGATGGCGTGCACATCGACGATTATTTCTACCCGTATCCCGACGTGGGGAAGGATGGGCGTCCGAAGCAGGTATTTCCCGACGGGAAGTCCCCCGCGCAACGGCGGGGGTACGTCGACGGGTTCGTGCGTTCCATGTATTCCTCGGTGAAGCGGACCAAGCCCTGGGTGCGGGTCGGCATCAGTCCGTTCGGGATCTGGAAACCCGGCGTGCCCGGCGGCACCGAGGCGCGCATCAGCGCCTACGACCACCTCGCCGCCGACTCGCGGAAGTGGCTCAGCAACGGGTGGTGCGACTACCTCTCGCCGCAGCTCTACTGGCGCATCAACGGGCCGCAGAGTTTTTCGAAGTTGTTGAGCTGGTGGCGCTCGCAGGGGAGCCGGCCGGTGTGGCCCGGCATCGCGACATCACGCATCAGTTCGAAGGACGACCCGGGCCGCCCGGCGAGCGAGATCCTCAACCAGGTCGAGTTGTCGCGCCGCATCGGGCGCAACTGGGTGGGGCACGTGCACTGGAGCGCCAAGGCCCTGATGAACAATCGCGGCGGGGTGAGCACCGGACTCGCAAAATCCGCCTACCGGGAACCGGCCCTGGTTCCCCCCATGCCGTGGCTGAGCAGGTCCGCGCCGCCGGCGCCGCAGGCCGCCGCGAGCGCCGGGGCGAACGGGACGTCGGTGAAATGGAACCGGGTCCGGGAGGGGGCCAAGTATACGGTGCAGGCCCGCTACGGCCGGTCGTGGACGCTTTCCCAGGTGACCGGAGCGGGGGCCACCGGCGTCACCCTGCCGGGGGCGCCGGATGCCATCGCGGTCCGTGCCATCGACCGGTTCGGGACGGAAAGCAGCGCGGTGGTCCTGGGGCGCCGCTAGGCCCTCCCGGCCATGCCAGGGAGGGCTTGACGCTCCGAAGAGATTGTGACTTTCTCCCGCCCCCGCGGGGTCTGGGGGGGTGTGCAGCGGCGCCCTTCCCGGAGAAAACGGCGAAAAAGCTTTGAACTTCTCTGGAAATTAGGGGATAAGCCCAAAGCTGCTTGTTCTGATAATCACACCCTATGAGAGTTCGCGTCTTCATAACTTCCTCAGCCCTGGCCCTCTGTTTCTGGTTGGCGGCCTGCTATTTGCACACCGTCCGGATGGACACCTATCCGGTAAATCAGAGCAATACCGCGGTTTCCGGCGAGACCTTCCCCGGAACGCCGGTGACCAAAAAGGGTGAAGACTCAGCAGGGCGGATTATTGCTGCCCGCTGATTTTCCGGCACCCCCAATCATTCCTCCTGCCAAGGGAGGGGTTTGATCAGATGAGGGTGGACGGCTTTTCTTGAGGTTTGGGCAATCCCCCGCCATCTTCCCCGCCGGATGGCTGAGGCAAAGGTAGCCGGAACCGGTCCGTGCGTTCAGAAAGTTGAACCGGGGACCTACTGGTGGTGTGCCTGCGGCAAGTCCGCCAAGCAGCCATTTTGTGACGGAAGCCACAAGGGGAGCGAGTTCACCCCGGTGCGGCATGAAGTCGCAGAAGCGACGACCGTGGCATGGTGTCTGTGCAAGCAGACCGGCACCGCTCCCCGCTGCGACGGCAGCCACGCAACACTCTCCCCCCAGGATCGCCCCTGATCGACAACATCAAAACCCCCAATCCATGTCCTTTCCCAAACCGTCGTCCGCCCCGTGGCGCGTCGGTTGCCGTGTTGTCTTCTAGAGCAGTATGAACCAGCTATTGAAATGCGCCGCGTGCGGCTCCCCGGTCGAGTTTCCCGACAAGAACCTCTTGCAGGAAACGGTGTGTCCGGGCTGCGCGGTGCGCGTCAGGCGGCGGACCGGTGATGAAACGATGGCGATGCCGGTCAGCATGATGCTGCCCGATCAGTTTCAGCAGGCCGACCTGCAGCGGCTCGTGAAGCGGGGCGAGGTGCTCCAGGACCGCTACCGGAAGGTGAACCCGGACAAGCAGGAGGAAGGCGATTCGGACAAGGCCCTCGCGAATGCCCTTGAATCACTGGCGTCCTCGATCAGCCAGCTGGAGCGCAAGCTGTCGGACGAACCCGGCGCCGTTTCGCTGGTCGATGAGGATGAGATGATCCCCATCCTGGATGCCAGCCGGAACGGGAACCAACTGCAAGCGCCCGGCGATTCCCCGAACGGGAAGGACGAGCCGAGGCCGGCGAAGAGCAGTTCGCCGCTCCAGGCCTCGGTCCTCGTGCGCCGGGAAGCGGCGGCGGTCACGCACCGCATGCTGCGGGAAAAGAACCGGGACCGGATCTGGTCCGAGTCGGGGTCCGGCGACGACGGTCGCATCGGTCTCTTCGCCTACCTGATGAAGAAGGCGCCGGCCACGACCATCGTGGTGACCCTCCTCGGCATGTTCGGGTTGATCGCGGGCACCATCGTGTTGATGAAGGACAGCTTCCGGGACAAGCCGGAGCCGTTGGGCGAGGAAGCCCTCCTGCCGAGTTCCAACATCGGGCAGCTCTGGGAGGACGATCCGGAGGCGGCGCAGGCGGAAGCCGTGGCGCGGGGCTTCCTGAATGCCGTCAGCGCCGAGGCGGCCAAGCCGTTCGTCTACCAGTCGGCGCGGATCGCCCCCCGGCTGGAGAAGCTCTTCCAGCCGATCACCAGCCCGGGGATGTATCGCCTCGCGCTGAAGAGCCGCGCCCTCACCCCGGGCGGGCAGAGTATTTTCGCGTTCCGGGTCTGGCCGGAGGGCGAGGACTCCCGGATGCTGGTGGTCGTCCCGGAAGGCAAGATGCCCAAGGTCCAGTGGGAGTTCTTCGCCGAGGTCGGCGAGCTTTCCTGGGACGAGTTCATGACGATCCGCCCCGACGAGGGCGTCTTGATGCGGACCTGGGTCCGCAAGTCCAACCTGTATTTCCCGCCCTACACCCAGCAGGACTGGCAGGCCTACCTCCTTCACGACTACACCGAGGAATTCCAGATGATCGCCTACGCCGATCGCGGATCGGGAGCCGACTGGAAGCTGTCGAAGGCCCTCGAGGAAGCCCCGGTGAAGTTCAACCGCTATGACGCCGTCATGGCGCAGGCCGAGGTGTCCTATATCATGGAAATGCCCTCGGTGGGCGAGGACAAGCGCGTCATCATCTCGGAGATCACCCGCGTGCCGGCGACCTCCTGGCTGCCGCGCGGCTACCTGCCGTCGAACCAGTAGGGGTTCCAGGCCGCATATTTCACGAGGTGAGCCATGCGTTTTGCGAATGTGGCTGAAGCTCGAGCATCCGATTCGCAAAACCGACTCTGGAGGAAACACCCAAAGTGTGTTTCCTCCGGCGTCGGGGCGAGCCCCGACGGCTCTGACCAGTCAGAGCGTGTCGGCCCCCGCCTTCGCAGGGGCGGAAATTTCATGAAATTTCCGGGCTAGGGAGCGCGGCGGGCGCGGGGTGAATTTTTTCTGAATGACGGCCGAATCCGGCCGTCAAGGAGATGCCCACGCCAGAAGAGATCAACTCTACGAAGCGCGATACTGCACAAAAACATCTCTCTCGGGCTGCACGCAAAATAAGGGCGGATCCATCCGGATCCGCCCTTGCTGCGTACCGGGGGCGGCCGCCGGGAGCAGGGCGCCAAAGCGGAATTTCGCCGGTCCTCCGGCGGGGACAGCGGTGCCGGGGGGTGGCCGCCTAGCGGTCGCCGATGGGCGGCACCGGGGAGAGCTCGGAAGGGCCGACGTACTTGGTGAGCGGCCGGTAGAGGCGGTTGTCCTCGAGTTGCTCGAGGACCTGGGCGGTCCAGCCGCTGGTGCGCGCGATGGCGAAGATCGGGGTGAAGAGGTCGGTGGGAAGGCCGAGCGAGTAGTAGACGGTCGCCGAGTAGAAATCGACGTTGGCGTTGAGCCCCTTCTTTTCCTTCATGAGTTCCGCGATGCGCTCCGACATCTGGATCCACTTCGGTTCGCCGAGTTCCTCGGTGAGCTTGACGGCCATGCGCTGGAGGTGGGGGGCGCGGGGGTCGAGGACCTTGTAGATGCGGTGGCCGATGCCCATGACCTTCTTCTTCCTCGCGAGCATGTCGTCGATGTAGGCGTCGACCTTGTCGAGCGATCCGATCTCGTTGAGCATCTTGATGACGCCCTCATTGGCGCCGCCGTGGAGGGGTCCCTTGAGGGTGCCGATGGCGGAGGTGATCGCGGAGTAGAAATCGGAAAGCGTCGCGATGGTGACGCGGGCCGAGAACGTGGAGGCATTCATGCCGTGGTCGGCATGGATGATGTAGGCGATGTCGAGCGTCTTGGTGGCCTGCGCACCGGGCTCCTTGCCGTTGGCGAGGTAGAGGAAGTGCGCCGCCTCGGAGAGGTCGTCGCGGACCGGGGGAAGGTCGAGTCCCTGGCGGGCGCGGTGGTAGTAGGCGACGATGGTGCCGACCTGCGCGCAGATGGAGATGGCCACCTTGCGGTTGGCCTCCTGGTCGGGTTCGCCGGTCTTGGCACGGTGGTCATAGAGACCGAGCATGGAGACCGCGGTGCGGAGAACGTCCATGGGATTGGCGTCCTTCGGGGCGGACTGGAGAAAATCGATGACGCCCTGCGGGATGGCGCGGTTGCTGCGGAGTTCCTTGCAAAAGGCGTCGAGTTCGGCCTGGTTGGGGAGCTTGCCGCGGTGGAGGAGGTAGACGACCTCCTCGTAGGTGCAGTGTTCGACGAGCTCGTCGATGTGGTATCCGAGGTAGGAGAGCACCCCTTCCGCCCCTTCGACGTTGGAAAGCTTGGATTCGTTGGCGGTGACTCCTTCGAGGCCTTTGGCGTAATCGGACATGGGATTGGTGCGGGGACGGATTGGCGAATGGCGGTGCTTGGAAAAAAGCGGCGGGGAGGAGGTGAGGCAAGTGGGAATCGTGCGCAAGGCCGAAAAGTGGCTCATTCGGCATTGGACGGCGGCAACGGCCCGCTAGGGTGCCGGGGTGGCCGGAGCATGGCAGTTGGGGATCGAATCGAGCACCGGGCGTGCCAGCGTGGCCCTGGCGCGGGGGGAAGAGGTGCTGCGGGAGGCGGCGGTGGAGACGGGCCGGAAACCGTCGGCGGCGCTGATGGAGCCGCTGCGGGAAGTTCTGGCGGCCCTGCCGGGGGGAGAGCGGCTGGAAGCGGTGGTGATCGGGACGGGTCCGGCGAGTTACAACGGGGCGCGGGTGGGGATCGCGGCCGGCCAGGGGGTGGCGCTGGCGGCGGGTTGTCCGGCGGTGGGGGTGTGTTCGTTCCTGGGGGTGGAGGCGGTGCGCGGCGGGGACCGATGCCTGGCGGTCGGCGATGCCCGGCGCGAGACGTACTTTATTCTGCCGCTGGCGGCGGGTCGATTGTCCGGAGGGGTGTCCTTGATGCCCCACACGGACTTCATCCGGTCGCTGGAGGCGGGGGATGGCCGGCTGATCAGTTTCGAAGGCGGGGAGCGCTTGCATCTCCCGCCGGAGGTGGCGGCCCGGTTGGAGGTGGTGGAACCGGAAGCGCGCCTCCTCCTCGAGGCATGGCGCGGGATGAGCGGGGAGGACAGAGAGGAGGCGCGGGAGATTCCCCCGGAGCCGTTCTACTTGCGGGAACCGTACGTCACGACGGCGAAGGATAACCCCGCGCGCCGCGGGAGGGACGGGGCGTGACCCGGCTCGCGGCTTGCGGCGGGCCGATCGACGGGAACTACCCCGGCCACCCCTTGATGGCGCGGGTGAGGTCCCGTTCGCGCTGCGGGTTGGCGGGCGCATTGGCGTAGGTCACGCCGTAGTGGTACGCGAGGAGGTCGGACGCGAACTCGGGGGCGATCTCGTGACGCCGGAGGTGATCGAGATGCTGGCGGAGGGTGCGGGCGGGCGGCATGGGATGCCCGAGGCGGGCGGTGGCGCCCTTGAACCGGGCCAGGTAGCGGGGCGGGTCGGGGAGGAGGCGCACCGCGTCCGGATCGGGCGCGCGCGGCGGACGGCGGCGGAGGTTGATGATGAGGAGGGCCAGCGGGAGGCAGACCACGCCGGCGACGAGGGCCACCCACGGCCACGGGCCGAGGGACGGGTAGGCGCCGTCGTCGTAATCGAGGAAGGTCCCGCTGCCGAGCGGGGCCCGTTCCCCGGGGCCGGCGATGGAACTCGAGGCCGCATCGAGGGCGCCGGGCGGCGTGGTGTCGAAGATCACCCAGCCGACGTCTTCGATGTAGAGTTCGGTCCACGCGTGGGCTTCCCGGGCGCGGAACTCGAAGAGGTTCTGCGTTTCGAACCAGCGGCCGCCGCTCCACCCGTAGGCGATGCGGCTGGGGATGCCGAGGGCGCGGGCGAGGAGGGCCCCGGCGGTGGCGAAGAACTCGCAATGACCCCGGCGTTCGTGAAAGAGGAAATTCTCGAGCGGGTCGAGCCCGTCCTCGTTCAAAACGGTCAGCGAGTAGGTGCAGTTCTCGTGGAGGAAGCGGCGCAGGGTGGCGAGGCGTTGTTCCAGCGGCCCCTGGGTGCCGGCCGCGATCCTGATGATGCCGTCGCGCAGCCCGGGGTCCCGGGGCAGGGCGAGGAGATGTTCGGGGGCGTCGACCGAGGGCGCGAGGCTGGCGAGCGATCCGCGCGCCGCGAAGGTTTCGAAGGTGAGCGGTTGCGAGACGCAGTCGTACTTGTAGCCGGCGCCGGGGTTGTCGAGCGGATCGAGGCGGACGATGCCGGGGGCGACCTGGCGGACCCGCGGGAGCGCGACGCTGCGCAGGCCCTGCAGGGCGATGAGGACATCCTGGCCGGCGGGATTGGCGGCGTGGAAGATGCGGAAGGCGAGCACCGGTCCGGGACGGCCGGCCGGTTGCGGGAAGGGGATGCGCCCGTCGCGCCCCGCCGGGGAGACCTCGGCGGGCATGAAGCGCGGGGACCACGTCGCGGCGCTGAATTCGTCGAGGGCGAAGGCGCGGACATACGGTCGGCTGGTGAGCAGCTCGAGGGCCACGGCTTCGTTTCCGGGTTCCAGGAAAATCTCCGGCTTGTTGGAGGGCCGGGCGGCGATGGTGCGGGGGAGCGGGCGGCGGCCGTGGGAGTCCCACAGCCAGTTGCCCGACCCGGGACCGCCTTGGTCGAGGATGGCTTCGGCCTCGGCCTTGCGGGCGGCGGCCAGGCGGGGCCGCAGACGGGTCTCGAGGGCAAGGGCGAGGGATTCCGCCTGGGGGGGCGCGACGGTCAGAAAGAACAGATAGAAGCACTCGATCGCGAGGACGCCGAGACCCACCGCGAGGTAGTCGAAGACGGTGGGGGCGCGGACCGG
>JABDMC010000330.1 GCA_013001695.1 Akkermansiaceae bacterium | reverse complement strand
CGCGCCGAAGACGAGGGCCGCGCGCCGGTGGCCGGGGTGGGCCCGCCAGGTGGCGGCGAGCGCTTCCGCCGCGGAGGGATTGTGCGCGATATCGAGGGTGATTTCGGATTCGACCTTGAGGGTGTGGGCCACGGAGGCCGGCAGGGTCTCGAAGCGCCCCGGATGGTGCACGGCCCCGAGGCCCGCCTTGACCGATTCGTACCCCAGCGGGATGCCGGCGGCATGGAGGGCGGCGAGGGCCGCGGCGGCATTGTAGCCCTGGTGGGCGCCCGGGAGACCGAGGGCGTAGCCGCGCAGCGGTTCCTCGATCACCTCGAGCGGGGCGCGGCGTTCATTGGCCTCCTGCGCGATGACGGCCTGCACCTCCGGCGGTTGCGGGGTGGTGATGGCCGGCTTCTTCGGGACGATGATGGCGGCCTTCTCGGCGGCGATGGCGGCGAGCGAGTCGCCGAGCCATTGCTGGTGGTCGAGCGCGATGGAGGTGAGGACCGCCACGTCGGCGGGGACCGCGGTGGTGGCGTCGAGGCGTCCGCCCATGCCGGTTTCGAGCACCACGAGGTCGCAGGCCTGCTCGGTGAACTGCTTCATGGCGAGGGCGAGGGTGAGTTCGAAGAAGGTCGGATGGGTGTCCCATGATTCCGCGATCCCGCGCAGGGCGGTGAGGTGCCGGGCGACATCGTCATCGGAGATCTCGACCCCGGAGATGCGGACCCGCTCGTTGTAGCGGACGAGGTGCGGGGAGGTGAAGAGCCCGGTGCGGTTCCCGGTGGCCCGCGAGACGGCATCGATGAAGGCGCAGGTGGATCCCTTCCCGTTGGTGCCCGCCACGTGAATGACTTTCGTGGCGCGTGGCGGAAAGGCGAGGTACTCCCGCAGCAGGCGCCGCGGATTCTCCAGGCCCAGCTTGATGCCGAAAAGCTGGGTGGAATAGAGCCACTCGATGGCTTTGTCGTAGGTCATCCCGGGTGGCGCCGCCGGGGGGAGGATTGTCCTCGATCCTCCGGTGGCGGCGCGGTGGGCTTCACGTAGCGCCGGGCGCGTGCCCCTTCAACCTTCTTTATCCGGGATTGGCCCGCTCCCGGGCGGTCGAAACCGGGTGACCATCCCGCGAGGGCGTGGCGCCGCGCCGTCCCCCCGGGGCGTTCCCCCTTCGAGGCGGCATCGGAGGAGAGGCGGGGACTAGCCTCCCTGCCGGGCCGGCATGAGGTGCCCGAGGATCCGGATGATCTTCGCGCGCAGCTCCTTGCGGTCGACGATGGCGTCGATGAGGCCGTGTTCGAGCATGAACTCGGCGGTCTGGAATCCCTTCGGCAAGTCCTGGTGGGTGGTTTCCTTGATGACGCGCGGTCCGGCGAAGCCGATCATGCAGCGCGGTTCGGCGATGTTGATGTCGCCGACGGTGGCGAACGAGGCGGTCACCCCGCCGGTGGTCGGGTGGGTCAGGACGGAGATGTAGGGAAGTTTCGCCTCGGAGTGGCGGCCGAGGGCGCCGCAGGTCTTCGCCATCTGCATGAGGGAGAGGAGGCCCTCCTGCATGCGGGCCCCGGACGACGACGACACGATGATCGCGGCGCGTTTCTCGGCGGTGGCGGTTTCGACGGCCCGCGTGATCTTCTCACCGACCACCGATCCCATCGATCCGGCGAAGAACTTGAAGTCCATGACGGCGAGCATGGCCTTGTGGCCGTCCATGGTGGCCCGACCGGTGACGACGGCTTCATTGAGCTTGGTCTTTTCGCGGAGGACCGCGATCTTGTCGGGGTACTTGTCGAAACCGAGCGGGTTGGCGGAGTGCAGGCCGGGGTCGGATTCCTCGAACGAGCCGGGATCGGCGAGAAGATCGATCCGGTCGTAGGCGCCGAGGAGGAAGTGGTGATTGCAGTGCGTGCAGATCTGGTTGTTCTGCTTGAGGTCGAGCGTGTGGATCATCTCGCCGCAATCGGGACACTTGGTCCAGAGGTCGTCGGGGACATTGTCCTTCTTCCTCTGTGCGCGGCGCAACTTTGGCTTGTCGAAAATGCCCATCGGTTGAAATCGTAGGTTCAGAAGGCGGGATGCGAAACGAGAATGTCAGTCGGGGGCGGGAGGCGGTGCTCCCTGGGGCCGGACGGGGGTTGCGGCAGCGCCAGGGGCCGGCGCCCGGCCCTGTGAACAACCCGGGCGGAGGCTAGCCCCGGAGGACCGTCAGGACAACCACCTTTTCGGCCCCGGCCTCGGCCTTCAGGACCCGGGCGCACTCGTTGGCGGTCGATCCCGTGGTGAAGACGTCATCGATCAGGAGGACCGGTTTGCCGCGGAGCGGCTGGCGCCGCGCGACGCGCCTCGCGAGGCGAAATGCCCCGCGGAGGTTTTCGAGACGGGCCCTGCGGTGCAGGCGGGTCTGCTGGGTGGTGTAGCGGACGCGGCGGAGGGCCTTCACGAGCGGCAGGTTCCGCTCGCGGGCGAGAGTGCGGGCGATCTCTTCAGCCTGGTTGAACCACCGCCATTGCTTGCGGCGCCAGTGGAGGGGAACCGGGACGAGGGTCCACGGCGGAGCGGTCTGGGTGGCGAGGCGCGGGTCGTCCCACGCGTCCGCGGCGAGCGATGCCAGGTCGCGGTGAAGGTGGAGCTGCTTCTCGTACTTGAAGGAGTGCATCAACTCGCGGGCCTCGTCGCGCGCGAGATAGGCGGCGCGGGCGAACTCGAAGGAAAGGTCCTGCCCGCGGCACTGGTGGCATTCGAAGTGGTCGGGAAGGGCGCCGTCGAACGGCATGCCGCAGCGGAGGCAGAAGGGGGTGGCGATGGGATGGAGCTTGGCGCGGCAGGCGTCGCACAAGTAGCGGCCCTTGCGGAGCGGGGCATCGCAGAAGTGGCAACTGGGGGGGTAGAGGTAGTCGAGCCAGCGGGCGGGAATCATGGCGTCGCCACAGGCATGCCGGGGTCCGGGTGTGACGGGGATTGGCGGAGGATGCGGACAAAGAGAAAGACGAGGAGGGCCGTGATGGCGAGGGTGGCGAGGGGGATCAGGCCTTCCTTCAGGTCGCGACCGATGAGGAGGTTGTAGCGGTCATCGAGGTCGGGGTCGCGGTCGGCGAGGCGGTTGAAGAGCTTGAAGGCGAAGACCCAGCCGGCGTGGAGCCCGATCGGGAGCCACAGCGAGGCGGTGGCATAGCGGGCGTAGCCCAGGATGAGGCCCACCGCGGTGAGGGAGGCGAACTCGTAGAGGAGGGGCAGCGGGAGGGTGAAGCGCTGCGCGATCAGGACGAGGAGTTCAAACCCGGCGAGGTTGCCTTCGGGGTTCGCCACGACGAGGTCATCCGGCGGCTGGAGGAAGTGGAGGGCGGCGAAGAGGAGGGAGAGCAGGACGATGGCCATCCCGGGCCGGAAGGTGCGCAGGAAGATCCCGAGGAGGGCGCCGCGGAAGATGATTTCCTCGAGGAGGGAGGCGAAGATGGCCGGCGGCACGGATTTCCGCAGGCCCATCTTCCAGTCGAACGGTTGCTCCCAGTAGAACCAGCCGAGGAGGACGAGGAAGTAGCCCATGGCGAAGAGCAGGCCGGCGGCCAGGATGAACCCGGTGAGCGCCTGGAGCCATCCGGAGCGCGGGTTGCGCAACGGCTGGCCGTCGTGGTGGGCGATGGAATGCTCGGGGAGGTAGACCGACCACGGCGACTGCTGGAGGCTCGCGGGCTTCCGGCTGACGCGCAGGGAGAGGATGAGCGGCGCGAGGAGCAGGAGCGCCGAGAGGAGGAGGGCGCGCTTGAAGAAGGTCGCGAAATCGGCCCGGCGCGCCTTCTCGCCGAGCCAGTCGAGGGCCGGGTTGGCGGTCCCGGCATCGGTGAACTCCGCCAGGAACATCCCGGCATTGTAGAGCCACGGGGTCAGCACGGCTGCCAGCGCGAAGCAGCACACGACGTAAACGATGAGCTTCGTCACGTCGCTTGTGAAAAGGGCCTTCACTAGCTGATTATTCAGGGCAATCCGCGGAGGGGTCAACGCGCAACTGGGGCTAAATAATTGCGGAATTTTCTGGTAGCGGGGGTGTGCCGCGGACTTTAGAGGAGTCCATGCAGAGGCACCAATGGCGGGAGCGGACCGAGGAGGGGCTGCGATTCTGGCGGGCCACGTATCACGCCGGCGAGTGGTCGATGGCGAGCCAGCTGAAGGGGGAGGAGGAATGGACGCCGCAGGAAGTGATCGGCCGGCCCGAATGGGAGAAGCTCCGCGACGTCCTCTGGCGGAAGTACCAGCGAAAGCGGTGCCCGTGGGAATTGATCGAGAAGATCGACCGGCGGCTCGAGAAGCCGGACCCCGGAAATGAGTGAGAACCGGTGGCGCGACGAAGGAAGTGGACGACGAACAGACGCAGGCGGACCGGTGGGCGGAGTGGGATGTGGCCCATTGCTGGCATCCCTTCACGCCGCACGGCGGGTGGACCGACCCGCTGCTGCTGGCCGGGGGCGAGGGGGCGTGGCTGATCGATGCCGGGGGACGGCGCTACCTCGACGGGAACTCGAGCATCTGGACGAACCTGCACGGGCACCGGCATCCGCGTCTTGATGCCGCCGTGAATGCCCAGCTTGCCCGGGTGGCGCACACGTCCTTCCTCGGATATGCGCACCCGCCCGCCGCGGAATTGGCGAAGCGCCTCGTGGACCTCGTTCCGGGCGGCGGGTTGGAGCGGGTGTTCTTCTCGGACGACGGGTCGACCGCGGTGGAGGTGGCGGTGAAGATGGCGATCCAGTTCCGCCAGCAGACCGGGCAGGAGAAGAGGACGGGGTTCATCGCCTTCGAGAATGCCTATCACGGCGACACCATGGGGGCCTCCTCGCTGGGAGGGGTCTCGCGCTTCTTCGAGCGGTTCCGCGCCTTCGGGATGCCGGTGACGCACGTGGCGGGCATGGAGGACCTCCGCCGCTTGCCGGACGCGCAGGTCCGGGAGACCGCGGCGGTGGCGATCGAACCGCTGGTCCAGGGGGTCAACGAGGTCCGCGTGTGGCCGGCGGGGATGCTGCGGGAATTGCGGGCATGGTGCGACGAGGCCGGGGTGCAGCTGATCCTCGACGAGGTGCTCACCGGCTTCGGGCGCACCGGGAGGATGTTCGCCTGCGAACACGAGGCCGTGACCCCGGACTACCTGTGTCTCGCGAAAGGCCTGACCGGGGGCTACCTGCCGCTGGCCGCCACCATGACGACGCGGGAGGTCTTCGAGGCCTTTCTCGGGGGGCCGGAGAAGGCGTTCTATTACGGGCACAGCTACACCGCGAACCAGCTCGGGTGCGCCGCGGCTCTCGCCAGCCTCGACGTGTTCGCCGAGGAGGGTGTCCTCGCGCGTCTGCCGCGGAAGATCGACGCGCTGCGTGACGGCCTGGCGCAACTTGCCCACCCCGCGGTCCACGAGGTGCGGCAATGCGGCCTCATCGCGGGGGTCGAATTGCGGCAGCCCGACGGCGAGCGCTTCCCGGCGGAGGAACGGGTCGGCGAGCGGGTCTGCCGCGCGGCCCGCGAGCACGCCCTGCTCACCCGCCCGATCCGCGACACCATCGTGGTGATGCCGCCGCTCTGCGTGACGGAAGAGGAGATCGCGATGGTGGTGGATGCGGTGGGGAAGGCGATTGCGGCCGCGTGCAAGTGACCCGCCGCCCCGGGTCGATCCCACGCCGCGACGCCGGGGGACAGGGAGGGACGAGGTTCCCTACCGTTGGAACATCGTCCGCAGGTTTTCCCCGAACGGGGGACGCACGATGCCCTTTTCAGTGATCAACCCGGCGACCAGCTCGTGGGGGGTCACGTCGAAGGCCGGGCTGTAGACCTGCACGTCTTCCGGGGCGGTGCGGCGCGCTCCGAACTCGGTGACCTCCTCGGCCCGACGTTCCTCGATCGGGATCCCGCCGCCGTCCGGGGTGTCGAAGTCGATGGTCGACGAGGGCAGGGCCACGTAGAAGGGGATCTCGAAGTGCCTCGCGAGGATCGCGACCCCGAGGGTGCCGATCTTGTTGGCGACGTCCCCGTTCGCCGCCACCCGGTCGGTGCCGGTGATGACGAGGTCGACCCGCCCCTGCGCCATGAGATGCGCCGCCATGTTGTCGGTGAGCAGGGTCACGTCGATTCCGGCCTGCTGCAGTTCCCAGCTCGTGAGCCGCGCCCCCTGCAACAACGGGCGCGTCTCGTCGGCGTAAACCCGGAAGGGCACCTTCTCCTGGTGCGCGACATACATCGGCGAGGTGGCGGTGCCGAATTCCGAAGTCGCCAGGGAGCCCGCATTGCAATGCGTGAGGACCCCGCTGTCCGGCGCGATCAATTCCGCCCCGTGCACCCCGATCATGCGGCACAGCTCGCGGTCCTCGTCGTGGATGCGCCGCGCTTCCCCGGCCATGAGGTCGTAGAGCGCCCCGCTGTCGGCGGCCCCGGGCGCCTGCGCGCGCGCGAATTCCACCATGCGCCGCAGCGCCCACTTCAGGTTCACCGCCGTCGGCCGGGCCTCCCCGAGCCACGCCGCCTTGCTCTCGACCAGCGCGAGGAACTTCTCGACCGGGAGGTCGCGGGCCGCCCGGACCCCGACCAGCAGGCCGTAGGCCCCGGCCACCCCGATGGCCGGCGCTCCCCGGACCTTGAGCGCCTGGATCGACGCGCTCACCTGCTCGATCGACTCCTGCCGTTCCGCCACCACTGCCAGCGGCAACTGCGTCTGGTCGAGCAGGTAGAGTTCCCCCTCCGTCCACCACAGGGTTTCCGGGAGGCCGAGCCGGTTTCGCGGGATGTCGCTCATGGCGGGAGGCCCCAGCAGCATCTACCGGGGACCGATGCCTTGACGAGCATTCTTCGTGCTCCTGACGCGCAACTCAAACCAACAAAAGCAGGTCGCCCCCAATCCTTGGTGGAGACCCGGTTCTCATCCGCCCGCCCCGGTGCTTGCCGCATCACCGTCTGTCCCTGGTGCACCGCTCGTCTGCGGCAGACGGCGGGGAAAGTGGAGGCGGCGGGCGGATTGCCGGTCAAGACCGGCCATGCGGGGTCGCTCGCGTTGCTCGCCCGTCACGGTGCGCCGCTTAAAAGCGGCGGAGCATTCAAACCGAGGGCGTCGCCTTGCTCCGCACGGTTCTCATCCGCCCGCCCCGGTGCTTGCCGCATCACCCTCTGTCCCTGGTGCACCGCTCGTCTGCGGCAGACGGCGGGGAAAGTG
>JABDMC010000310.1 GCA_013001695.1 Akkermansiaceae bacterium | reverse complement strand
GACCAGCGGCCCGGGCCCGCGGGCGGCGCGCCGGAACGCAGTCGCCGCGGTCCGGCGAGGCCAACGGCGGGGGCGTCGTTCCCGCCAAGCGGCTTTAACACCGCGGCACTTTTGGGGTGCGGATCGGCAGGCAGGTGATAACCTCCGCGGAGGTGAAGCGGCTGTTCATGACCATTTTCGCGACCATCGCATGGTCGCTGGCCGCCGCCGCCGAGGAGGAGCGGATCTGGGACCAGGAACGGGCCCGTGACATGGTGGCGACGGTCCTGAAGGTGGAAGCCAGCGGGAAGCGGCCCTGGAACAGCATCCCGTGGCGCGCGGATCCCGGCAAGGCCGCGGCGGAAGCGAAGAAATCCGGCAAGCCGCTCTTCGTGTACTTTTACGTGGCGCACGGCGGCCCCCCGCCCGAACCGTGCTGTCCGGGGGGGCGCATGATGAGGGCGGTCGCCCTCGCCGACACCAAGGTGCAGTGGATCGTGAAGCGGAATTTCATTCCGGTGAAGCTGCCGATCGACCCTGCGGAGGGATTCACCTCGGCGTGGCCGGCCTTGCGGGGCTGGGCCACCGCCTACAAGTTCGCGAACGGAAAGGGGTTCACCGGCTGCTCGGTGATCAGTCCCGACCTCGAGTTCGAATACGGGCACACCGGCTCGGCGTTCATCTGGGAGATGTTCGACTCGACGGCCTACAGCCCCCGGAAATTCGCCGCCATGCTGGAACGCTCCGCCAGCCGCGCGGAGGAAGAGCGCGCCCTGCGCTATCAGCGGGGGATCACCCCGGCGGAGCGGAAACTGGAGGTGGCCCGCCTGAGGAAGGGCCTCGAGCAGGCCGTCCGCCGGGAGGGGCAGTTCCACCTCCCGCCAAGGGGATTTTCGCTCGACCAGGCCCTGGAGTTGTTTCGGATCGTGGGTGCCGTCGACGGGGAATGACCCGCCGCGGGGCGTCCCGGGGGCCGGGGGAGGGCCGTTTTTCGGGCCGGGGATTGACAGATGGACCCGCTTCGGGGAGTAGAGACGGCGACATGAAAATCACCACATTCACCCTCATCCCGGCCCTTGTGCTGTCGCTTGGAACCGGCGCCATGGCGGCTGACGACGAGGAGACGCCGCTCGCCGAGGCGATGGAAGACCTCAGCGCCTCGCTCAAGAAGCTGCGGCGCGCCCGCGATTTCAACGCCAAGGCGGAACTCATCCGCGGCGGCGAGGACGCCTGCATCAAGTCGCTGCAGTACTTGCCGGCGACGATCGAGGCCATGCCGGACGGCGCCGACAAGACGAAGGCCGTGGCGGACTACCGGCGCCTCATGGGACTCACCCTCGCGTTGATGAGCGAACTGGAACTCGCCTTCCTTGCGGAGGACGAGGCGAAGGCGGAAGAACTCGTCGACAAGCTCAAGGACCTCAAGAAGGAGGGACACGAGAAATACGAGGAGGAGTAGGGCGGGCGCCACGCGGCGGCCCCCGGATTGCAGGAAGCGCGGTTTGCACCGCGCTTTCTTTTTGCCCGGAGGGAGGCCGGTCCGGCGCGCCGGGGGATGCCCGCAAAGTGAAAGCGCGGCCCAGGGGGTGGGACCGCGCTTTCTAAGAGTGCTTGTTTGTTCACCCTCGGGGTGGTCTGTCGACCGCCCCAAATCGCATGGATCAAGGCACCACGCTGACGGGGGTGCCGACCGTCGTCTTGGTAAAAAGGGTGGAGGCCACCGCGGAGGGGAGCCGCACGCAGCCGTGGGAGGCGGGGTAGCGGGGCACGCGTCCCTGGTGCATGCCGATGCCGTCCCAGGTGAGGCGCATCCAGTAGGGCATCGAGGCGCCCTTGAAGGTGCCGCCTTCCGGGATCTTGTCCTCCTTCAGGTTGGCGTTCGACTTGTGCACCTTGCCGGAGGCGTCGTAGATCGTCCCGTAGAGGTTGGAGCGTTTCTCGGCCTTGATCTTCTCGACGATCGAGAAGGACCCGGGCGGGGTGGGGAACTTGCTGCGGCCGGATGACACCGGGTAGTCCATGGCGAGCTGGTCGCCGCGGTAGAGGAAGGCGCGTTGCAGGCCGAGGTCGATCTGGACGCGGGCTTCGGCGGGACGCATGGACCTCAGGACGTCGTTGTTCCGGTAAACCTTGTAGGTCTTCGGGTAGGTCGGCTCGGTGGTGAAATGCTCGTGGGTCCCCGGCGGGTGGGGGTTGAAGAAGCGGGCCTTGAGCGGCTTCTCCTGCTCGGGATTCGGCTGCGGCGGGCCGGCGAGCGGGAAGGTGGAGCAACTGGCAGAGAGGCCGGCGATGACCGCCAGCACGGAGAGGCAATTGATCGTGGACATAGAGGGGTTCCGGGATCGGCTTCGTCGGCGGAGCCTACACGGGTGGTAGACAAATCTCAAGCCCGTCTTGGTCACATTGGCGGCTGGCAGGCGGGGCACCAGGCGGTGGTCCGGGAGGCCACCGTGGCCCGGGAAAGCCCGGTCCGGCAGCGCGGGCAGGCTCCGCCGGGCTTCCAGCGGTGCTGGAACAACCAGGCCCGCGGGGGGACGCGGTGGACGTAGGATCCCGGGGCGAAGCCATCCGCGCCGTTCCGGGCGTGGTTCTTGTCGGCGACGTGGTGGAGCGCGCCGCGGCAGACCTGGCGCGCGACCCGGCGGAGGGCGGCGGGGTCGAGGCGGCGGGCGGCCACCCCGGGGAAGACGCCGAGCCGCCAGCAGACTTCGTCGGCCATCCAGTTGCCGATCCCGGGAAAGAAAGCCTGGTCGAGGAGGAGGCCCTTGAGGTTCTTGTTGGGGTGCCGGTCGAGGATGGCGGTGAGGTGGCGGAGGGTGAATGCCGGGTCGAGGACCTGCGGCGGCAGGTGCGCCCACGGGTCGGCATCGTCGTGGATGGCGAGGCGCCCGAACTGGCGGTAGTCGCTGAAGACGAGGGCCGCCTCGGTGAGCCCGAGGACGAGATGGTCGTGCTTGTCCGGGGCGTAGGCGGGCCCGTCGGCGAAGAGGCGCCCCGCCATGCCGAGATGCAGTTCGAGGTGCAGGACATCGCGGCGGCGCTTCCGGGCCGGGGCGCCGGCCGCGGCGAAGGAAAACAGGAGGCGTTTGCCGTGCGCCCGGGAGCCCGTGAAGGTCGCGCCGGTCAGCCGCCGGGCGATGGTGCGGGCCGGACAATCGCGAAAGATGCGCGTCCGGGGGTGCGATGCCACGGCCCGCACGACCTGCCCGGTGGCGGCGGACCACGAGCGGCGGGCAAGCTCAACTTCGGCGAGTTCGGGCATCGTGGTGGCCGGGCCAACCCGGGGCTACTTCTTCTTCGCGCGCTGCAGGAGGGCCTCGGTCTCGGGGTGGCCGGGGTCGAGCGATTCGGCGCGCCGGAGGAGGGCCGTGGCGGGACCGCGGTTCTTGTCCTGGTCGAGCCAGAGGCGGGCCAGTTCGCGGAGGGTGCGGGCCGCCTTGGCATGCTCGTCGTCGGGCACGCTGCGGGCCGCGAGGCGGAGGCGTTCCTCCGCGGCGGCCAGGTCCCCGGCCTCCCGCAACGATCCCGCAAACTCGAGTTGGAAGTCGGCGTCGAGGTAGCGGGCGGCCTCGGGATCCTTGGAGTCCTTGGCGAGCGCCTCCGCCTGCCGGAAGAGCCGCGCCGCCCCGGTGGTGTCGCCATCGCGCAGGGTGGCCACCGCGAGCCGCGCCGCGATGGCCGGATCGTCGGGGTGCTCGAAGCGCGCCTTCTCGAGAAGGAGGCGGGCCGGATGCGGTTCGCCGTTTTCCAGGTAGGTGTTGGCGAGGTCGAGGAACTCGTGCGGGTCGCCGCCGGCGATCCGGAGGATCTCGGCGCGGTGGTGGAGGGACTTCGCGAGGTCGTCCTTCCGCGCGTAGAACTGGGCCAGCGAGCGGTGGGCGAGGACCTGGTCGGCATCGATGGCGATGGTATCGAGCAGGGTGCGCTCCCCCTCGCCCTCGCGTTTCGCGTAGAGTTGCAGGAGGCCGAGGCGGGTCCGCATCTCGAGCGACCCCGGGGCGGCCGCGACGTGCGCCTCGAGCACCTCGATGGCCTTCTCGAGCCGGTCCGACTTCCGGTAGTGGTCGGCGACGGCCCGGGCCGCCATGGGGATGGCGATGCCGGTCTCGACCGTTTTCGCGGCAATGGTGTCGAGCCGCGTCGCGAGTTCCTCCGAGTCGCCGGGCAGCAGGGTCTTCGCGATGGGCGCCAGCGCCATCCAGTGGTCGGGGCCGGCGCCGGGGGCCTCGAACTGCGAGCGGAAGATCTCCAGGGAGCGCTCCCGTCGTCCGGCGTTCTCATGCAGGTTGATGAGCCGCGAGTAGACCGAGGGCGTGTGGGCGAAGCGCTGGTTGGCCCCTTCGAGCAGCTCGGTGGCGACCTGCATCGCCACGGCGTCGTTGCGGGCGTGCAGGTCGAGGAAGTCGGCGTAGTTGAGATGCGACGGGAGGTGCGCCGGGTGGGTCCTGGCAAAGGTGCGCAAGGTCCGGGAGGCCGCCGCGAGGTCGTCGTCGTCGAGCTGGCTGTCGGCGGTCTTGCGGGCCACCTGGTAGGAATCGGGGGCGGCTGCGAGGGCGGTCTCGAAGTGCCCGCGGGCCCCGGCGAGATCGCCCTCGAGTTCCGCGAAGACCCCCTTCGCGTAGGTCGCGAGGTTTTCGGCCGGGGTGGCCAACGACGCCGGGGCCGCCG
Source organism: Akkermansiaceae bacterium (assembly GCA_013001695.1). Lineage (GTDB taxonomy): Bacteria > Verrucomicrobiota > Verrucomicrobiia > Verrucomicrobiales > Akkermansiaceae > Roseibacillus_B. The sequence goes on along the minus strand of JABDMC010000310.1, from coordinate 17,631 downwards.
CCACCGCCGCAAGGGCGGCGAGGAGAACGGGGGGCAGGCCGGCGCGTCTCATGGACCGCCATGACGGTAAACGATTTGGAGAAGACGGCAAGCCGGGGCCGGCGGGGAAACGCCGGCCCGGGTCCGGCCCCGGTCCGCGGCCGGGATCAGATCACGAACTGCAGGTCCGGATAGTCGTCCTGGAGATGGGCGAGGTAGCTCAGGCTGCGCTGGATGCCGTGCACGGTGTCGAAGGGGGCCTCATACTCGATCAGGCAGATCCCCTCGTACTCGAGTTCGCGGAAGATGGGGCCGTAATCGAGGCCTCCTTCGCCCATCGCGACGGGGACCCATCCCTCGCCGAGGCGCGCCCAGTCCTTGAGGTGCACGTAGTTGATGTGGCCCTTGAGGATGTCGAGGAGGCAGAGCGGGTCGTCGGGGTGCACCGGCTTGATGTTGCCCGGGTCGAAGTTGAACCCGATCTCGCCGGGAAGCTCCGCGATGAGGCGTTGCAGGCAATCGCGGTCGCTGGTGACCGCCGCCACCGGCGAGGAGGTGCCGTCCGCATTGGGCACCCCGATGCTGATGGTCTCCACCGCGATGGTGAGCCCGCGCCGCGAGGCTTCCTCCTGGCACAAGTGGAAGGCGTTGATCATGCGGGCCCACACGTCCTCGCTGACCTCCGAGGCGGGCGTGAAGCCGGCGTGCAGGCGCAGGTGGGTCGCCCGGCACATGGCCGCGATGTTGAACTGGTCGAGGGTGCGGGCCACCATCTCGTCGTGGGCGGCCGGGTCCGCGAGGGTGAAGTCGTTCTCGAGGGCGCAGCACGGGCAGTTGATCTCGAACTCATCGAGGAGGTCGAGGAACCCCTCGATGTCGGCGTCGGTCGAGCGGCGGTTGAGCCGCCCCTTGTAGTCGCCCCCGATCCCGAACTCCAGCCAGTGGAAACCGAGCTGCCGCGCGATCTCGAAGTGCTGCCGCATCGGGAGGTCGCGGAACCCCCACTCCCCGCAGCCAATCGGAATTTCCTTCGCGGACATGGTGCTGTCCCCCCGGTACGGCGGCGGGAGGCGTGCGCGTTACACCACAATTGGCCCCCAAGCTCAACCGGCAATTGCGGAGCGCGGAGCCGAAGGCCTCCGCGTCCTGGGAGCGCGGACGGCTCGTCCGCTACAAAGGTGGCTGCGGCCCGAGGCCGGACTCGCATCGAGCCGTTGGCCTGAGCCGTCGGGTGGTAATGATCCGGGCGAGGGCCCCAAGCGAAATAACGCCGGAAGGGGTCTTCGGGAAACGGCAGGAGCGTCCGGCCTGCGGCCGCACCCTGATTGATGGCGGACGAGCCGTCCGCGCTCCCAGGGGCCGCAGCCTGATTGATGGCGGACGAGCCGTCCGCGCTCCCAGGGGCCGCAACCTGATTGATGGCGGACGAGCCGTCCGCGCTCCCAGGGGCCGCAACCTGATTGATGGCGGACGAGCCGTCCGCGCTCCCAGGGGCCGCAGCCTGATCGGTGGCGGACGAGCCGTCCGCGCTCCCAGGGGCCGCAACCTGATCGGTGGCGGACGCGGTCCCGGGGGCCGCCAATTACGACTTGTAGCGCAGGCGCTTCTTGTGGCGGTTGGCTTTCATCCGCTTCTTGCGCTTGTGCTTGTTGATCTTGGTCTTCCGGCGTTTTTTCAGACTACCCATGGTGTCGGTGCTTTGTGGTCAAAGGTGGATCGGGGCGTCCCTACGGGACGATCTTGTTCAAGGGATATTCGATGATGCCTTCCGCGCCGAGGTCCTTGAGGTCGGGGATGAGGTGGCGCGCGACGGCTTCGTCGATGATGGTCTCGACCGCCACCCAGCCGTCCTCGGCGAGGGGGCTCACGGTCGGCCGACGCAGCGACGGTAGGCGCTCTAACACCTCGTTCAAGGCCTTTTCGGGCAAATTGAGCTTCAGGCCGACCTTGTCGCGGGCCCGCATGGCGCCTTCCAGCATGAGGACCATGCGCTCCATCTTCTGGCGTTTCCACGGGTCGTGGTGGGCTTTCTTGCTGGCGTAGAAGTGCGGGTAGGACCGCAGGAGCTCGTCGACGATGCGGAGCTTGTTGGCGCGGATCGAGGACCCCGTCTCGGTGACATCCACGATGGCGTCGACGAGATCGGGGACCTTCACCTCGGTGGCGCCCCACGAGAACTCGATCTCGGCATCGACCCCCTTGTCGGCGAGGTAGCGCTTCGTGATGCCGACCGCCTCGGTGGCGATGCGTTTCCCGTGGAGGTCGCCGGGCGTCTTGATCGGCGAGGATTCCGGCACCACGAGGACCCAGCGGGTGGGCAGCTTCGAGGCCCGCGAGTAGGGAAGTTCGGCGAGGTCGACGAGGTCGGCGCCGTTCTCGTAGACCCAATCGTAGCCGGTGATGCCGCAATCGAGGAACCCGTCGTCGATGTACTGGCCGATCTCCTGGGCGCGGATCAGGTAGATGTCGAGCTCCTCGTCATCGGAGGTCGGACGGAGGCTGCGCGACGAGGTGTAGATGTTGTAGCCCGCCTTCTCCAGGAGGGAGAGGGTGGCATCCTGGAGGCTGCCCTTGGGCAGGGCGAGGCGCAGGCGGTTGGATTCGTCGGCCATGATTCCCCGCGCCGCGGCGGGGGGGCGGGGGTTGTAGCCCCGCCCGGCCAGGAATCAAGACCATTCAGGGGATGCGCCGCCGCGGGACCTCACGCCAGCCCCAGCGCCCGCCGGGCCTGCTGGCTGATGCGGCGCTGGGCGGCCTTGCTGAAGCCGCGGGTCCGGGCCACCGCGGCGACGCGGCCCGGGACGGCCGCGGTGAGGTGCGCCAGCCGGATCCGGAGGTTGCGGATGCGTTCCCCGGTCTGGAGGCACGCCAGCGCGATCTCCAGGGTGTCCGCCGGGAGCGCCTTCCGGTGCGCCGGGACGCAGGTGACGGGAAGGAGGGGCGCCAGCTCGGCGAGGAGCGCCTCGTAGGCCTCCTCGGCCTCCTGCAACTGCTTCCGGAGGGTGCGGAGGGAGGCCAGCCGGCCCCGGATCCCCGCCCGCAGGATCTCCGCCGGCGGGGTCTGCTTCCCGTCAGGGCCGCTCAATCCGATGATCCAGGCGCAAAAATCGTCGATTTCGCCCCCTCCGAGCTCGTCCTCGAGGCGCAGCTCCGCCTCCGGCGGCTTCTCACCGGGAGACGGCGGCAGGTAGCCCTGCATCCGCGCCCGCAAGAGGCTCAGGAGGGGACGGCATCTCGCTTCCGCTGTGGGAATCGCCGCCCCGGCCGCCAAGCCGGCCGAAAATCCCTGGGTCCGTGGTATATCCATTCTTCGTTCGCTTCAGGTTCAACTGGCCCAATCCGGCCGGCAGAGACGCTAGAGAGAATTCATGGATACTAGCAAACAATTAGCAGAAAATTCTAATTGAGAGCTAAAACTAAGCAGAAATGCAGATTAGTAAAGTAATCCTAAATATGTGGACTACTTCAATAATTCACATTTTTCACGGCATTTCGGGTGCGGAACCTCCTCTGGGGACCGCCTGTGAAGCTAACTTATTGCGCGGATTCGATAGTTCAACTAATTTTCTGATGTGGGACAGCCATCACGATTGGAGCACCTGGCGGACGACCTCTGGCAATTGAGCCTCGAGGAAGTGCGGCATTTTCAGGCGGTGGCGTCGAAGATCGTGGAGGCCAAGGAGCAGATTGCGGCCGCGGAGGCGAGTGCGGGCGAGTTGCAGGATGAGGCCGCAGCGGGGGCCCTGCGGGAGTTGCGGGGCTACCTCGAGGACGAGGACCTGGCGCTTTCGGGGCCGGAGGCGGTGCTCCTCGCGGCCTTCTGCAAGCACCAGGAGGGGGCCGAGGCCCTCGAGACCAAGGGGGTCAACATCTTCCTCGACAGCTACGGGCGGAAGCCGGCCAACACGACCAGCGTGGTGGAAAAGCTCGTGAAGCGGCGCCTGATGGCGCTCGAGGATGCCGGGCTGCATTCCCACAAGAGCTACCAGCTGACCGCCGAGGGGCGCCGCGAGGCGTGGGACCTGGTGGGCCGCCTGCGCCGCGGGCGGGGGAAAAAGCGCTTCTCGGTGGTGGATTGAGCGGGGGGAGGCGGGGTCGCGGTTCTCGGTGGTGGATTAGCGGGTCGAGGCGGGGTCGCGCCGCCCGCTGTCCGCTGTCCGGCGGCTGCCTTGGCTCCACCGGGACAAGCCCGGTGGGGGCCGGGGTTCTTTCGCAATGGGGCTTGCTTGGCTGGATGGGATTGGGAATTGTTTCCGGCTCATGAGCACAGCGACCGTGACCAGCAACGAAAAAGTATTGGCGCAAGCCGCGACGGAAGCGCGGGGATTGGCGATTGACGCGGTGCATGCCTGTTCGTCCGGCCACCTCGGCCTGCCGCTGGGCTGCGCCGAAATCGGGGCGGTGCTCTTCGGGGAAGACCTGCGCTACAACCCGGCCGCCCCGAAGTGGCTGAACCGCGACCGCTTCATCCTCTCCGCGGGCCACGGATCGATGTTCCTCTACAGCTGGCTGCACCTCGCGGGCTACGACGTGCCGCTGCAGGCGTTGAAGGATTTCCGGAAGGCGCATTCCATCACCCCGGGGCATCCGGAGTTCGACGAGACGCCCGGGGTGGAGGCCACCACCGGGCCGCTCGGCCAGGGGACCGGCAATGCCGTGGGGTACGCGCTGAGCGCCAAGCGCGCCGCCGCGAAGTTCAACACCGCGGAGCACACCATCTTCGACCAGCACATCGTGTGCCTCGCGGGCGACGGCTGCATGCAGGAAGGCGTGGCGCGGGAGGCCCTTGCCTTCGCGGGGCACAACGGGCTCGATAACCTCATCCTCATCTACGACAGCAACGACGTCACGCTCGACGCCATGGCGGAAGTGACGCAGAGCATGGACGCCGAGCAGTATTTCAAGTCCCTCCACTGGGACGCGGTGACCATCGACGGGCACGACATGGGCGCGATCCGCGACGCCCTCGGGAAGGCCCGCGCCGACGACAACGGGCGGCCGAAGGTCATCATCGCGAAGACCCTCATCGGGAAGGGGATCCCGGAAGTGGCGGGGACCGCCAAGGCCCACGGGGAGGGCGGCGCGAAGTTCGCGGAGGCGGCCCGCAAGGGGCTCGGGCTTCCCGCCGAGACGTTTCACGTCTCCGACGAGGTGCAGGAATTCTTCGCGGCGCGGGCCAAGAGCCTGCAGGCCGAGGCGGACCGGTGGGAAGGGACCTACGACGCGTGGGCCGCGGCGAATCCCGAGCTGGCGGGCGAGCTGCGCGACGGGGTGGCGAAGGCGGTGCCGAGCGACCTCCTCGACCGGATTCCGGAGTTTGCGGACGACTACGCCGATGCCACCCGCGGCGCGGGCGGGGTGGTGATCAACGCCGTGGCGAAGGCCATGCCGCAACTCGTGAGCGGATCCGCCGACCTCTACGGGTCGACGAAGAACTACATCAAGGACGACGGCGATTTCAGCGCCGACAATCCGGGCGGGCGCAACATCTGGTTCGGGATCCGCGAGCACGCCATGGGGGCCATCTGCAACGGCATCGCCTACGACGGCATCTTCCGCGCCAGCGGGGCGACTTTCATGGTGTTCGCCGACTACCTGCGCCCCTCGATCCGCCTCGCGGCCCTCGCGCATCTGCCGGTGACCTACATCTTCACCCACGACTCGGTGGGCGTCGGGGAAGACGGGCCGACGCACCAGCCGGTGGAAACCGTCAGCGGCCTGCGGGTCATTCCCAACCTCGACGTGATCCGCCCGGGCGACCCGGAGGAGACCGCCGGGGCGTGGGGAGCCGCCATGCACCGCACCGACGGCCCGACCGCCCTCAGCCTGACGCGGCAGAAGGTCCCGACGCTCTCCCAGTTTCCCGTGAAGGACCGCCGCGAGGGCGTCTACCGCGGCGGCTACGTCCTCAAGAAGGAAGAGGGCGCCCTGGAGGCCATCATCCTGGCCACCGGCTCGGAACTGGGCCTCGCGGTGGAGGCCGCGGAGGAACTCGGCGCGGGTGTGCGGGTCGTCTCGATGCCGTGCCTCGAACGCTTTGACCGCCAATCGGATGACTACCGCGAAAGTGTCCTCCCGGCGTCGTGCCCGAAGCGCGTCGCCATCGAGTCCGGGGTGACCGGGCTCTGGTGGAAGTACGTCGGCACGTCCGGCCGGGTGATCGGCATCGACCGCTTCGGCATGAGCGCCCCCGGCGGCGAGGTCATGCAGGAACTCGGCATCACCAAGGAGGCCCTCGTGGCCGCGGTCAAATCGTAGCTGCGGCGTCCCGCTGCAGTCCGTGGCGGGGGCGTCCCGCCCCCGCGCTGATGCGCCGATGCCGCAGGCAGACCCCTCGGGTCGCGGTTTGCCGCCTGAGCACGGCCCGTACGAGCGGCGTTTGACAGGGACGGTTGGCCTCCATGAAGAGGCCCACCGACAGCGGCTTCTCGGAACTCGAGGTTCAGGGAGGGCGCTGCATGGGTGAAGGCCGGGGGGCTTGCGGGCGCCGGCCCCCGGGGTGGCGAACCGCCCGGGGGAGGTGGTTGCCGACCGGGGGACGCTCCTGAAGGGCTTGTGCGGCTGGATCCCTGAATGGCGGACCGGCGCTTGCGGAAACGGACTCTCCCAACCCGCGCTGGCCCCGTACCTAACTTCGATAACGTTATCGAAGTTAGGTACGGGAGCGCCGGATGGTCTGCGGGCATCAGCCCCCGGACTGTGAACACCCCGGAGGCCGGGGCGGATTTGGCTGTGCCCCGCCGCCGGATTCTGTTTGGTTGCCCACGCCGGGTGCGGACCGGAGCATCCGCGGAGGGCGGAGATCGGAGAGAGAGTTCATGAAGGGCGAATCGAGAGAGGCTCTGCAGGTCGTCGCAGTCGTCTTGCTGGCAAGCGCGGCGGCCGGGGGTCACGACGCGCACGAGTTGTCGGAGACGGTCGTCCTGGCGGACCGCTACGCGCAGCCGCGGAGCGAGTCGGGGGCGGCGAGCACGCTGATCGAGGGCCAGACGCTGCGGGACCGGCAGTATCATTCCCTGCGCGACGCCCTGAACGAGGCGCCGGGCGTGTTCTCGACGTCGACCGCGGGGCAGCGCGGGCAGACCGGTTCGCTGTTCGTGCGGGGCCTGACGACGAACCGCGTGCAGGTCCGGGTCGACGGGGTGCGCATCACGGACGCCTCGACGGTGCCCGGAAACTTCCTCTCGGCGGCGGGAACGGCGACCACGAACCGCATCGAGGTGGTCCGCGGGAACCAGGGGGCGCTCTACGGCGGGGAGTCGGTGGCGGGGGTCATCGGGATCTTCACTCCCCGGGGCGGGGGGCGGCATTCGATGCTGACCCGCATCGAGGGCGGATCCTTCGACACGCTCCGCGGGGACGCCGAGGCCCGCGGGATGCTCGGGCCGGTATCCTACTACGTGTCGGGGAGCCACGAGCAGACCGCCAACGATCCGTTCCCGGGCGGGCGGCAGGACTTCGAGCGGGCCGCGGCGGCGGCGAGCTTCGACATCGCGGTGAACCGGGACTGGGAGGTGGGCGTCACCCTGCGCAGTTCCGACGGGCGCCTCGACACCTTCGATCCGGTCCGCATCGAGCCCGGCGGTCTCGGCCCGAACCCGTTCGGCGGCCCGTTCGCGTTCGATGTCGACTGGGACTTCGGCACCATCTTCGTCGACGGGGTGGTGACCCCGGATTGGCACGCGAACCTCGTCATCGGATTCTACCGGGAGGACTTCGACTCGGCGTTCCAGTCGGACGAGACGCAGCGGTGGTCGCTCGAATGGGAGAACCACTACGAATGGAACCACCGGCACACCACCGTGGCCGGGGTCAGCGCCGAGGAGACCGATTTCAACCGCCTCGCCGGGACGGCCGTGAACCGGACCGAGACCCTCGCCGCGGTCTACGTCCATCACCTGTGGCGGCCGGCCGAGCACCTCAACCTCAGCGCCGGCGTGCGGGGGGAAGAATACGACTCGTTCGGGTCGGTGGAGACGCACCGGCTGGCGGCGGTCTACGAATTCGAGGACAGCCGCACGCGCCTCCGGGCCGCCTACGGGACCGGCTTCCGGTCGCCGAACCTCGTGGAGTTGTTCGGCACGACCTCCGGGGGCGATTTCGTCGGCAACCCGGCGCTGCGGCCGGAAGATTCGCGCGGCTGGGAGATCGGGGTGGCGCAACCGTTCGGGCACAGCCACGAGATCGAGGTCACGGCCTTCGCGAACGCCATCGACGACGCCATCATCACGCCCTTCCTGCCGGCGGCGCCGTTCATCGGCATGCCGTTCAACGCGCCCGGGACGCAGCGCACCCGCGGCGTGGAGTGGGAGGCGCGCGGCGCCACCATGGACGGGTTGCTGGAATACCGCCTCTCGCACACCTTCCTCGACCGCCGCCTGCAGGGCGTTCCGCGCCACGTGGCGCAGGGAAACGTGCAGGCCCATCCCACCCACGACAGCATGGTGGGCGCCGGGGTGTCCTACGTCGGCCGCCGCGACTACGGCGGCCAGGACCTCGACGGCTACTTCGTCTCCCGGCTCTACGGCGAGTATCACATCAACGAGAACCTCACCGTCCACGCGCGCGTCGAGAACCTCCTCGACGAGGATTACGAGCACGCCCGGTTCAACTTTGACGCGCCGCGTCCGGGGGCGGGGTTCGGCGCCTTCGGCGGCGTGACGATGCGGTGGTGAGCTACGGCTTGCCGACGTAGAGCAGGCCGCTGGCGCTGTCGAGCAGCGCCGCGGATTCCTCGAGGAAGTCCATCCCGACGATCCCGTCGATGGGCCGCCCGTTGCGGTCCCGGAAGTTGTCCCGCACGGCGCCCAAGGAGGTCACCGCGACCTGGAATTCGCTGACCACGAGCCGGTTGAACACGACGTTGCGCAGGTAGGCGATGCGCACCTCGGCCCGGTCGCCGGAGGCGTCGATGATGCGCGAGGCGGAGCGCGCCGTCGCGATCCCGAGCGCCTTGGCCGACTCCTCGGCGAGCACGCTCACCTCCGCGCCGGTATCGACGACCCAGGTGAGGCGCCGGCCGTTCCAGCTGCTCTCGAGGATGAGGTGGGGGAGGCGGCGGGCCGGCCGGAGCGGGAGGGTTTCGAAGCCGAGGCCGCTGGTCGGCCCGAGGGGACGGATGCTGCCCGGCCGGGCGTTGCTGGCCCGCGAACTCGGGAGCCACAGTTGCCCGCGGTCGAGGTCCACGAGGGCGCCGAGCCCGCTGAGGGCGTCGAGGCCCATCTGCCCGTCGTAGCGGCTGGTGGCGGTGTGCACGGTGGTCGTGGGCGCCAGCATGAACGGGAAGGGCGCCGCCGTGATCTGTCCGGCGGTGAGCGTCCCGAGGCCCACCTTGGAGGTCACCGGCCGCCCGAGGGCGCCCCGGCTCACGACCTTCAGGGTGCGGTCCGGCTGGATTCCGAGTTGCCTCGCGAGGCCGGCGTCGAGGTCCGTGGAGTTGGCGCCGGAATCGATGAGGAGCTGCACCGGCTTCCCGTTGACCTGGAAGCGGCCGGAATAGCGGGTGTCTCCCGGGGTCTTCTGGAGGCGCAACGGGCTGTAGCCCGCATTCGCCAGCACCGTGCTGCGCGAATCGCCCAGCTGCCCCATCGGCCCGGCGCAATTGGCGAGAAGGAGGGCCCAGAGGGCGGCAGCGGCGGCGAGCAAGAGGCGGGGCATGGGCGGAGTTTAGCTTAGTTTTGGGATCCCGAGGAAAAGAATCGCCGTTTTCCTACGCGGGAAGATCAGCAAATCTTAATGGAATGCTTCTTCGAGAGGCGGAGCACGTCGCCGGGTTTCACCGCGACGGTGGCGTTGGGGTCGAGGCACTTGGTGCCATTGAGCTGGACCGCGCCGGTGGTGATGAACTGCTTGCGAAGCTCGCTGTTGGATTTCTCGATGCCGAACCCGGCCTGGAAGGCGGCCGCGGCGAGCGCCAGGACCGTGGGGGCGGCCGGAAGGGCGCTCTGTGCGACCTCCACGGCGCCCGCGGAATCATCCCGCCGCGAGAAACGCGCTTCCCAGGTGGTGCGGGCCGCGGCGGCCTCGTCGGCGCTGTGGAAGCGGGTCGTGATGCGGCCCGCGAGCTGCTTCTTGGCCTCCATCGGGTGGAGGGAGGCTTCGCGCGACTCGCCGAGCAGGAGGGTGTAGTAGCGGTCCATGAGCTCGTCGGAGACGCTCATGAGCTTGCCGAACATCTCGGCGGGCGGCTCGGAGACCCCCACGTAGTTCCCGTAGGACTTCGACATCTTCTTGTCCCCGTCGAGCCCCTCGAGGAGCGGCAGGAGCATGGCCACCTGGGGCCGCTGCCCTTCCTCCTTCTGGAGGTCCCGCCCCACCAGGAGGTTGAAGAGCTGGTCGGTGCCGCCCAGCTCGACGTCGGCCTTCACCACCACCGAGTCCCACCCCTGCATGATCGGGTACTGGATCTCGTGCAGGCGCACTTCCTGCCCCCGTTCGATGCGTCCCTTGAAGTCCTCGCGCTGCAGCATCTGCTGCATGGTGACCCGCGAGTTGAGCCGCAGGATCTCCTCGTAGGTCATGCCGCGAAACCAGTCGCCGTTGTAGACGATCTCGGTCCGGCCGCGATCGAGGACCTTGAAGGCCTGCGCGGTGTAGGTCTCGGCGTGCGCCAGGACCTCCTCGCGCGACAGGGGCGGACGCGTCGCGGTGCGCCCCGACGGGTCGCCGACCGTGGCGGTGAAGTCGCCGATGATCAGCACCGCGGTGTGCCCCAGCTCCTGGAACTGCCGGAGCTTTTCGAAGGCGATGGTGTGCCCGAGATGGATGTCCGGGGAGGTCGGGTCGAGGCCGAGCTTGACGCGCAGCGTGTCGCCGCCGACGAGACGCTCGGCCAGTTCCTTCTCCGAATGAACCTGGGCGGTTCCGGCAAGGAGGGTGGCAAGGGCGTCGGTGGGGCTACTCATCCCGGGAGGAGTTCAACTGAGCGAGGGGACGCTCGACAAGAATCATTCTGGATGGTTGAATGAAAGTGTGAATACGGATGCGGGGGAATACGGGATCATCGAGCCGAAGCGCATCGTGGTTTTCGGGGTCATGCATATCGTATTCGGCGTGCTTGGTCTGCTGCAAACCGTCGGCGGCCTCGTCATGTTGCCCTTCATGGACAAGATCCTGCGGCTCGGCGCCGTCGATGAACTGGAGGAATATTACCAGGCGGTGGAGGAAATCACCGCCAAGATGCAGGTCGTCAGCTATTGCGGGTTGGCCTTCTCCGGCATTCTCGGAATCGTCCTCCTCTTCGCGGGGATCGGCCTCGTGAAACGCAAGGCCCGCGCCGTCAAGCTCTCCAACATCTACGCGTGGCTCTCGATCGGGATGAAATGCGTGGCGGTCATCCTCTTCTTCGTGGTCACCAAGCCGGCCCTCGACAGCGTTCTTGATCCCCTGATGACAGACGCCGACGCCATGATCAAGACGCAGCTGACCATCCAGCGGGTCTCCCACACGGTGGGCGGGGTGCTGACGCCGCCCCTCATGATGCTCTACCCGATTATCGCCCTGGTCATGCTGAACCGGCCGATGGTGAAGGACTATTTGGCAAGCCGCGGGAGGTGAGCCGCCCGGGGCGGGATTTCGGCTTGAAATGCCCCGCGTCGCGGGCATGGTGCCCCGCGGAGTTGGTGACCGTAGCTCAGCGGTAGAGCCCCTGATTGTGGTTCAGGATGTCGCGGGTTCGAATCCCGTCGGTCACCCCAGTTCCCCTACAACGCACAGCACCAGGGAGATGATCAAATACGAATGGACGCGTTGGAGGAAAGACTGGGATATCAATTTGAAAAGAAGCCGCTCCTGCGGCAGGCCCTGACGCACCCGAGCCTCTCGGCGGAGAAGAAGGGCGCCGGGGCGGACAACCAGCGGCTCGAGTTCCTCGGCGACGCCGTGTTGCAGCTGGTGCTGACCGAGTATCTCTACGGGGAGTTGCCGGAGGACGGGGAGGGACGCCTGACGCAAACCCGCGCGACGCTGGTGTCGCGGAAGGCCCTCGCGGAGTGCGCCCAGAGGCTGGAGCTCGGGGGGGTTCTCCGGCTGGGCCGCGGGGAGGATGCCAACGGCGGGCGCGAGCGGGAGTCGAATCTCGCCGACGCCATCGAGGCGTTGATCGGGGCGGTGTACCTTGATGGCGGACTGGAGGCGGCGCGCAAGGTCGTCCTGCTGGCCGTCGCCCCCGTGCTGGTCGATGCCATCGAGGGGGAGGACACCAGCAATCCGAAGGGCCGCCTGCAGGAAGAGCTGCAGGCCATCACCCGCGAAAGCCCGGTCTACCGGATCGTTTCGGAGGAGGGACCCGATCACTTGAAGCGGTTCGCGGCGGAGGTCGTGTGGCGGGGACGGGCGCTGGCGATCGGTTACGGGTCCAGCAAGAAGATCGCCGAAGCGGATGCGGCCGAGCAGGCCCTCGCCTCCCGCGGGTGGGAATAGCGGCGGCCCCCGGCCCGGATTTTCGCCACCATGTTTGCGGCGCACACCTTCACCCCCGGCGGGGAGACGCTGCCCTACCGGATGGACTGTCCGGAAGAGGGCGCCGAAGACGTGCCCTTGATCCTGTTCCTGCACGGCGCCGGCGAGCGGGGCGCCGACAACGAGGCGCAGTGCCGGTTGGGGGCGCCGGCCCTGGCCGCCACCTGCCGGAATTCGGGTCAGCCGGCCATCGTCGTGGCGCCCCAGTGCCCGGCGGATGAGATGTGGGCGCCCGTGCATTCCGATTGGACCGGCGTGGAGCGCCGCGCCTCGCCCCCGGCCGCCCAGCGGCTGGCCGTCGCCCTGGTGCGGGAGCTGGCCGCCACCCACCCGGTCGATCCGCGGCGCCTCTACCTGACCGGCCTCTCCATGGGGGGGTTCGGCGTGTGGGATACCCTCTGGCGGGAACCGGAACTCTTTGCCGCGGCCCTTCCGATTTGCGGCGGCGGCCTCCCGGAGGAAGCGCCCGCCATGCGCGCCGTTCCGACCTGGGCGTTCCATGGAGGGCGCGACCCGGTGGTGCCGGTCGAGCAGTCGCGGAGAATGGTCGCGGCCCTCGAAGCGGCCGGGTCCGGGGTCCGCTACACCGAGTTTCCCGACGCCGGCCATGACATCTGGGACCGCGTTTACCGTGATCCCGCGGTACTTGATTGGTTGCTGGCGCAGCGGCGCTGACCGCTTCCCGGCGGTTTCTGGTGTCCGGCGGCGGGACGCGGTGGCATCATGCCCCGGGCCCTTCGGACCGTTGAATCGACATCACCCGCCATGCCGCGCCGCCATCTTGACCACCGCGATGCCTGTCCGTCCTTGCCGGGCGTGAAGCGCGTGTGGACCGCGCGCGACATGGCGCCGTTCCGGGGCCGCTATGATGCCGGGTTCTACGAGGCCGCCCTGCACTACGCGCAATCCCTGTGGCTCGAGGGAAAACCCGCGCAGGCCCTGCTGCAGTTGAACAAGTCCATGATGGCGGAGCGGCCCGCGGCGGGCGAAGGGACGGGCCGGCCGCTGCCCTACGCGGCGCTTGCCTGGGTGCTCCGGCGGGCGCCCGCGGGCGAATTTCTCGGGAACCCGGTCCGGCATTACCAGCACCTCGCGACCCGCATGAGCGGACCGCGCGGCGACCTGCGCCGGTGGCGGGCGTGGGCCTGCCTGCATCTCGCCGAGACGATTCTGCCCGCCGACCGCTTCCCGCGCGACCACCTCCAGGTGGAACGGGAACGGATCCGCGTGCCGGATTGGGCCGAGGTCCTCGGGGCCTTGGCGCACATGGGCTGGCCGGGGGAGGAGGCCCTCGTGCGCGAGGTGCGGGAGGGGGAACGGGCCGCCGGACTCCGCCCGGACTGAGGCGCCGTGATGGGCGGACTTCGCGGGGTTCGTCTCAGGGCCCCACCGGCGGCGGGGCGCTGGTGAGCAGGACGTAGAAGATCTCCGACCCCGCCATGGGGCGCGTGTAGGAGGCGAGGTCGCCGGGGGCGGTCACGTTGGCGGCCGTCACGAATTTCTCGCTGCGGGCATCCCACCGGAAGACCGAGTAGGTGGCGCCCGCGACGCTGCGCCACGTCATCCGGAAGGTGTTGGCCCGCGGGTCGGTGGAGAGGTCGACGATGTCCGGCCACGGCGCCACCCCGTCCACCGGCAGGATTTCGATGCGGTCGGCCTGCAGGGTGACCGCCACCCGCAGGTCCGCGATGCGCCCCGGGGCGGCGGCATCATTCCGCAGCGTGGGCCCCGCCAACCTGCTGGGCCACGCGTTCTCGAAATGCCAGCGGACCACCGGATCGCCGTCGGCGTTGAAACCGATGATGTCGGCGTCGTGCGGCTCCGCGACGCCGGTCGTGGCGATGCGCGTCCACCAGTTGAAGAAGACGACCACTTCATCGCCGATTTCCGGGATGAAGAAAGTCAGCCCCTCGGCCTCGGCGGTGCCCGGGCGTTTCTTCAGGATCGGGGTGCCGTCGTCCACCACGATGACCTCCGTGGTGAGACCGATGGCCTCCACGTCATAGGTCTTGGGAACCTCCTCGATCCCGGCGACCGTGAGGGAATGGCGCACGACCACCTCCTGGGCGGGTGCCGCGGCGATGCCCAGCGCCGCCAGGGCGGCAGGCAGGATGGATCTCAGGGAGCACATGGGGCCCGCGGGCAAGGGTCGTCGCCTACTTCATCTTGAGGAACTCGACCGCGATCTCGATCTCCTCCGTGAGAACGTCGTTCCCCTTGCCGTCCAGGGAGGAGACCTTCCACGATTTCGGGAAGCACTCGAAAAGTTCCCAAGTCTGGAGGGGATTGTTGGTCATGGAGTCCATGAGCATGACCGTGACGACCCGGCGCGGCGAGTTCTCGGGGTTGAAGGCCACCTCCTTCCACCAGTCGAAGAGTTCGGTGTTGGTCACGTAGCCCTTCTTCAGGGTGATGTTGCCGAACTTGGCGCGGCCCGGCCGCTTGCGCAGCAGGTTGTCGGTGCCGTCCTGGTACTCGATGACCTCGATCTCCGCCGAGATGCCCTCCAGGGACTCGAAGGAGCTCTGCGTCACCCCATCGATCTCGATCTTGAAGTTGTAATTTCCGACATGGTCCCCGCCGCCGGGATCCTGCGCGACGAGGGCTGTCAGGACCGGGAAGCAGACCGCCAGAATGATGATGAGGTAATGTTTCATGGTCGATTGGGGTTGGTTTGATTGAGAACGATGGCGCGGCGGACTGCCCGGCTTCTCCGCTTGTCGCCGGGCCGGTGCCGGCCGATGGGAGCATCCGGGAACCACCACGGGCACCTGGTTCGGACTGCGCTTCGCAGCGGAAGGATTGCGCCTCCCGGCCACCCAGCCCGTCCAGAATCCCGGAAGGCCCGGCTGGCCGGCACGGACAACCGTGCCGCTATCAACTACAATCCGGCTTACCCAGGTAAAGTCCCTGATAGCCACTTGCATTCAACACCCTCCGGGGCATTGCTGTCGATCACATTCCGGCACGAAACCGCACCGGATTTTGCGCAGGAACCGGGGAAAGTCATCAAAGGCTAACTGCCTCGGGCGGCGGCCTGCCCGCCCGGTGCTTCCCGGCGGCCGGGTGCAAGAAATCGGGCCGATTATAATGGAGCGACGGTGATTCGCCCGGTCATACTCCGCCCGAAACAGCGCAACAATGGACACAATCACGACATGGTGGGAAACCCTCACGACCGGGCTCCAGATCTACTACGGCATCGGCTTGATCTCAACGGCTCTCATGCTCGTGCAAACCGTCCTGACGCTCCTGGGAGCGGACGCCGACGTGGACGTCGAGGTGGACACGGACGTGGCTGCCGGCGGCGACGGCGGGTCCGACCTGGGACTGCTTTCGGTGCGCACCATCATCGCCTTCCTCATGGGATTCGGCTGGGCCGGGGCGTGGTTCACGGAGATCGGCTGGTCGGTCCTGCTGGTGGTCCCACTGGCGTTTGTCATCGGTTTTATCCTGATGGTGATCGTGGCGTGGCTGATGAAACTCCTTTACGGCCTGCGCCAGAGCGGGACGCTCGCATTTGACTCCGCGGTCGGGGAATTGGCAACCGTCTACCTGCCGATCCCGCCCGACAAGGAGAAGGCCGGGAAGGTCGAAGTGATGGTCCAGGGCCGCCTGCGGGTGGTCGATGCCTTCACCAACGCCGGCGCCAGGCTCGAGAACCGCGCCCGGGTGCGCGTCATCGACGTCGTGGGGCCGAACGCCCTCCTGGTCGAACCCGAGTATTGATTCAACAACCAACGTAGAAAGCACAATAACAATGACAGCATCCTTCCTAGCAATCAGTCCGGCGTTCATCGGGGGGGTCTTCGCCCTGGTGATCCTGGTCCTCGGCTTCGTGGTCTGGGTATTCTCCCGGTACAAGCGTTGCCCGCCCGACCGCGTCCTCGTCATCTACGGAAAGACCGGGGCCGACAAGACCGGGGCCAGCTCCCGCTGTGTCCACGGCGGCGGAACCTTCGTGTGGCCGGTCATCCAAGATAGCCAGTTCCTCGACCTCACGCCCATCCCGATCGATATCCGGTTGGAAGGGGCCCTGTCGCAGCAGAACATCCGGATCAACACGCCCTCCACCTTCACGGTGGGGGTCTCGGTCGAGCCGGGCGTCATGCAGAACGCCGCGGAACGCATGCTGGGACTCACCCTTCCCCAGATCCAGGAACTCGCCAAGGACATCATCTTCGGACAGATGCGGGTCGTCATCGCGACGATGCCCATTGAGGAGATCAACGCCGACCGCGACAAGCTCATCGACAACATCTCGAACGGGGTGGAGGTCGAACTGAAGAAAGTCGGCCTGCGGCTCATCAACGTGAACGTCCAGGACATCACCGACGAGTCGGGGTATATCGACGCCCTCGGCCAGGAGGCCGCGGCCCGCGCCATCAACGACGCCAAGATCAAGGTCGCCGAGCAGCAGCGGGACGGGGAGATCGGAAAGGCCAAGGCCGAGCAGACGCAGCGCATCCAGGTGGCGGCCGCGCAGGCCACCGCCACGGAAGGGGAGAACGAGGCCAAGATCACGGTCGCGAAGTCGGACGCCCTGCGCCGCGAGGCCGAGGCCGAGGCGAACCGCAAGGGATCGGCCGCGGAGCGCGTCAAGGCGGCCGCCGCCCAGCAGGAATCCTACACCGCGGAAGAGCAGGCCGAGCGCGAGCGGGCCCGCCGCGAGGAGGCCACCCAGTATGCCGACATCGTGGTGCCGGCCGAGATCGAGAAGCAGCGCATCGCGACCCTCGCGGAAGCGGAGGCCGAGAAGCGCCGCCGCGAGGAAAAGGGCAAGGCCGACGGTATCCGGTCCGTCATGGAGGCCGAGGCCGCGGGTGTGCAGGCCCAGTTGACCGCCAAGGCCGACGGTTTCCGCCAGCTCATCGCGTCGACCGACAACAACCACGACTTCGCGAGCCTGATGATGATCATCGAGCAGTTGCCGGAGTTGGTCGGGAAGCAGGTCGAGGCGATCTCGAACCTGAAGATCGACAAGGTCACCGTCTGGGACGGCGGCAACGGCAGCGACGGCAACGGCAATGCGACCTCCGACTTCCTCGCGAACCTCGTGAAGTCGGTCCCGCCGCTCCAGGAACTCACCCGCAACGTCGGGGTGAAGCTCCCCGAGTACCTCGGGACCATGATGGAAGGCGACGAGCCCGCCAAGAACGACCGCGGTGGCAAGAAGGATGAAACCGTCATCCC
>JABDMC010000195.1 GCA_013001695.1 Akkermansiaceae bacterium | reverse complement strand
TCGACGACATTGCGCGCGGCACGGTGTCGGCCCTCGGCGTCGAGGGCTACGAGATCATCAACCTCGGCGGCGGCAACGAGCCGTTCTCCATCAATGCCATGATCGCGCTCTTCGAGGAGGAACTCGGAAGGAAGGCCGTCATTGACCACCAGCCCTTCCATGGGGCCGATATGAAGGACACCTCCGCGGATGTCACCAAGGCCCGCGAACTCCTCGGCTGGGAGGCGCAGGTCGCCCCGGAGGAAGGATTCCGCCGCACCGTGCGATGGCATCTGGAAAACGTGGATGTGGTGGGAGAGATGGGGTTGTGAAGACGCCACGCCTGCGGTGAAAGACACGCTGGCGCGTGAAAGACGCCGGAGGCGAAAGACGCCGGAGGCGAAAGGCACGCCGGGGCGTGAAAGACGCTGGAGGCGAAGGACGCGCTGGTGCGTGAACGACCCCTGCGGGCGAAAAAAAGAGAGGATTGACGGCAAACCATCACCAGCCCCGGCAGGGGAGCCACGAACCTCCGATGAAGGTATCGCGGTGGACCATGGCAACGACCGCTTCCATGGATCTTCCGGGGCTCCCGCTTCTTTCCGGTTCGTCTCCGCGAATTTTCCGCGGTGTTCCTGTTGGCCTGAATGAATGGGTTTCGGCAGGCGGAGCGCCCGCCCTACAATCGCCAATTGAGCCTCTTTCGCCCGCAGGGCGTCTTTTCACTTTCCCCGACTTGTCGGGGTCTTTTGGACAACAGTCCGTCTCCAAATGACCATTATTCTCGGCGGCAGCGGCTACATCGGCCGGGCGATCCGGCGTCACTTCTCGGCGGTTGGCGAGCCGTTCCGCGTCGTGTCGCGGAGCGAGATCAACTACTACGACCGGGATGCGCTCCTCGCCGCCATCCGCGGGATGCAGGCGAAGTTCCTCGTGAATGCCGCGGGGTACACGGGAAAACCGAACGTCGACGCCTGCGAGGTCGACAAGGCCAACTGCCTGGAGGGCAACGCCGTCCTGCCGGGGATCATCCGGGAGGCCTGCGAAGCGGCGGATCTTCCGTGGGGGCACGTCTCGTCGGGGTGCATCTACAGCGGGCGGCGGCCCGATGGCGGCGGATTCACCGAGGACGACCCGCCGAACTTCTCGTTCCGCGCCGGACATTGCAGCTTCTACTCCGGCACCAAGGCGCTCGGCGAGGAGATCCTCGAGGGCGCCCGGAATTGTTACCTGTGGCGGCTGCGCATTCCCTTCAACCATCTCGACAACCCGCGGAACTACCTGACCAAGCTTCTCCGTTACGACCGCCTCCTCGACGCCGAAAACTCCATCACCCACCTCGATGAGCTCGCCCGCGTCTGTCATGAATGCATGACGAAAGACGTCCCCCCCGGCATCTACAACGTCACCAACCCCGGGTCGATCACGACCCGCGAGGTGGTGGAGTTGATTCGCGAGCACCTCGCGCCGGAGAAGGAGTTCCGGTTTTTCGAGAGCGAGGAGGAGTTCATGAAGCTCGCCGCCGTCACCCCGCGCTCCAACTGCGTCCTCGATACGCGCAAGCTCCAGGCCGCCGGCATCGAGATGACGCCCGTCCGGGAGGCGATCGTGCAGGCCTTGCGGGATTGGAAGCCGGAAGAAGTCGAGGCGGGCTGATCAAATGCGCCGGATGCGCGGAGTCGCCGCGATCCCGCCGGTCTGAGGAGCGCTGCAAGACTTCTCCCCCTCCACGGCGTGAGTGCAGATTCAACTTCCGGGAAAGGCGCCTACGCCCAGGTTCTCAAGGCCACATCCCTGATCGGGGGATCGGAGGGGATCGCCATCCTCATCGGGATCGTCCAGACGAAGTGCGTTGCGATCTTCCTCGGGCCGGTCGGGGTCGGCATCGTCGGAACGCTCCAATCGCTTCTCGCCCTCGCGACGCGGGTTTCCGGCCTCGGGATTCAGTCAAGCGGAGTCCGCGAGATCTCGGCGGCGGTGAGTTCCGGCGATGAAGGCCAGGTGGCGCGGACCACCGGGACACTCCGCCGGATATGCTGGCTCACGGGGGCGGTGGGGGCGATCCTCGTTGCCATATTTGCGGCACCGCTGAGCGTGGCGACCTTCGGCAGCCGGGATTTCACGTTTACGATCTTCGCGGTCTCCTGGGTTGTGCTCATGCGCGCCATCCAGGAGGGCCAGCGCACTCTCATTCAGGGCAACCGGCGGGTCGGGGATCTTGCGCGGATGAAGATCATCGGAGCCGCCGGAGGCGCGGTAATCGCGATTGTTTTTTACGGAACCCTCGGGCTAAGCGGCATTGTTCCGGCCCTCCTCAGTCTCGGGGTCTTCAACCTGATCCTGACATGGTGGTTCAGCCGGCGGATTGCGGTGGCGCGGATCTCGATGGGCTGGGGCGAAACCTTCCGGCGGTCGGGCGGTTTGGTGCGCCTGGGGATCGTGCTGATG
>JABDMC010000194.1 GCA_013001695.1 Akkermansiaceae bacterium | reverse complement strand
GTCTTGGCGGGGGCGGCGGCCGGGCCGACACCCTCCGGGGAGGATCCCGCCGGCCGGGACGAGCCGCTCCCGAGCAGGTAGGCGGCCGCCACGGTGAGCAACCAAGCGGCTCCAAGGACAAGCAGGCGCGGGTTCATCGAGGGGAAAACTATACCGGGAATCGGCCGATCTGCACCGGGAAAATCGATTTGGGAAATCGCGGTTTGCCCGGCGGGGCGATCAGGGGTATTTCTTGCCCATGAACCTGATCGCCGACGATTCCGCTGTGATGGAAAAGACGAAGGAGCTGTGCGCCGCCATCACGGAGGAACCGGAATTCAAGGAGCTGCTCGGGAAGGTGGAGCGCTTTCTCGACGACGAGCCGGCCCGGACGCAGTTCGAGAGCGTGCACGAGCGTGGCGAGATGCTGCAGCAGAAGCAGAACGTGGGGCTCGACCTCTCGGACGTGGAGGTCAAGGAATTCGAGGCGGCGCGGGCGGCCCTTCTCGAGAATCCGATCGCGAAGGAGTTTCTCGATGCCCAGCAGCACCTGCAGACGGTGCAGATGGCGATCGGGAAGTACGTCGGGATGACCCTCGAGCTCGGCCGCGTTCCGAAGGAGGAAGACTTCCAGTCGGAGGAAAGCGGCTGCTGCAACGAAGGCGGTTGCGGTTGCAGCCATTGACGGCGGGCCGGCGCGCTTACTCCAATTCCGTCGCGGCCCCGGCGTCGAGGTAGAAGCGCGTGTCGGGATGTTCCTGGAGGAAGCTGGCGGGCAGCTCCGGAGTGACCGGTCCCCGCAGGGCGGCCTGCACGATGCCGGCCTTCGCTTCCCCGCCGGCCAGGAGGACGATGCGGCGGCAGTCGAGGATGCTCGCGACGCCCATGCTGACGGCGCGGTAGGGGACCTGCTCGAGGCCGCCGAATGATTCCGCGGCATCGTGGCGGGTGGTCTCGCCGAGTTGCACCACGCGGGTGCGCGAGGCGCGGGGCGACCCGGGCTCGTTGAAGCCGATGTGCCCGTTGCGGCCGATGCCGAGGATCATGAGGTCGATGCCGCCGCACTGCCGGATGGCACTTTCGTATTCCTGGCAATGGGCGGGGAGGTCCGCGTCGGGGGTCTCGCCCCGGGGAAGGTGAACCTGGCCGGGGGGGAGGTCGACGTGGTCGAACAAGTTCTCGTGCATGTAGTGCCGGTAGCTCTGCGGGTGCCGGCGGCCGAGGCCGAGGTACTCGTCGAGATTGAAGGTGACCACATTCCGGAAGGAGAGATCCGCGGCGCGATGGAGGCGCACCAGTTCCCGGTAGAACGGGAGGGGCGTGCTCCCGGTCGGGAGGCCGAGGACCGCGGGGCGTCCCTCCGCGGCGCGGGATCGCACCAGTTCCGCCGTCTCGGCCGCAAGTGCCAGGCAGGCGTCGTCGAGGGTCGGGAAAACTCTGGCCGGAGGGCTCGGGGCGGTGCTCATGGGGATCGGACGGCGATGGATTCGGGAAATTCTCGATTTTTCGTGAATGGAGGCAATCGCAATGACGTCCAAGGGACCATGAGGGGACGGCCGGGGGCGTATTTCGGGGGAATCATGGGGATCCTGCTGGGCGGGATGCTCCATGCGCAGGAGGCGGTTCCAGCGCCGGTCCCGCCGCTCCTTCCGGATCACGCCGTGGTGGCCCGGCTCATCGCGGAGCAGGCGGACGTGAAGGCGTCCGATATCGCGGTGGCCGTCGTCATCGGCGTCGAGGCGGAGATCTGCAAGGGAGTGAAGGCGAAGCATTCCGCGCAGGCCATCTTCATGTGGCGGGTCGTCCAGGACGGCCGGCTGGCGCGGCGCGCCGGGGAGCGGACCTTCCACTGGAATGAGGACCTCGGCTGGTTCATGTACCGGGTGGTCAGGATCCGCGGTGGCGAGGCGATCGACATCTGCAGCGAGCACCACGGACTCATCCAGGTCCGCTAGGAGATCCCTTACCGGCCCGCCCCGCGGACCGCGGCGAGGAGTTCGTCCGGGGTGGCGGCCCCGTCGACGCGAGTCAGCCACGATTCGCGGCGGAACCAGGTGCGCTGGCGCTTGGCGTATTGCCGGGTGGCGACCACGATGCGTTCTTCACAGGCCGGGAGGTCGATGCGGCCGGCAAGGTGGTCGCGGATCTCGGGGACGCCGATGGCCTTCGAGGCGGTGGGAGATCCGGCCGGCAGGGCGGCGACTTCCTCGAGGGCGCCGCGGCGCACGATGGCGGCGGTGCGGGTCCGGATCCGCTCCTCGAGCGCGGCCGGGCTCCATTCCAGAAGGATGCCGCGCAGGCCGGCCGGGGTGGCGGCGAAGGACCGGCGGAGTTCGGACACCGGGCGGCCGGCGAGAAGGCAGATCTCGAGGGCGCGCTGCACGTAGCGCGGGTTGTTGCGATCGATGCGGGCCGCCTCGACGGGATCGGCCGCTTCGAGGCGGAGGTTGAGTTCCTCGAGCGGGAGGGCCTCGAGCTCGGCGCGCAGGCCCGGGTCGGCCGGGGGGAGCGGCGAGGGGCCGTGGGTGAGGAACTTGAGGTAGAGGCCGGAGCCGCCGACGATGACGGGAAGGTGGCCGCGGTTCCGGATCTCCTCGATGACGGGAAGCGCCATCTCGCGGTAGCGGCCGGCGTCGAGGGCCTCGCCCGGCGCGACCCGGCCGTAGAGGTGGTGCGGGACCCGCGCGAGGTCGTCCGGGCCCGGGGCGGCGGTCAGGGTTTCGAGCCCCCGGTAGAGCTGGAAGGCGTCGGCATTGACGATCTCCCCGCCGCAGGCCTCGGCGATGGCGAGGGCCGCGGAGGACTTCCCGGAGGCCGTGGGCCCGCAGATGTAGAGGTTCGGTTCGATGGCTGGTGGCGGAAGGATGGGGGCCGGACCCGCGGCGCGGCCGCAGCTATTGACCACCGCCGGTCAGCGGGCGTCCACCGGAAACGAAAAATCCCCGCCGGCCCGGGGCCGGCGGGGACTGAAATGAGGGCGGGGCGCCTCAGGCATTCTCCTCGTCACGATCGTCGTCGTCATCGCCCTCGTCCTGGTCCGCATCGGCGGGACCCTGGGACTTGGCGCCGTCGACGACCAGGTTGCGGCCCATGAAGGGCTGGTCATGGAGAACCTCCACGGCGCGCTTGGCGTCTTCCACGGTCCGCATCTCGATGAAGCCGTAGCCCTTCGATTTATGCGTGTTGCGGTTGTAGACGATCTCGACCTTGTTCACGGCCCCGATCCCCTTGAAGAGATCCTCGAGATCGTACTCGGAGGCGTCGTAGGAGAGGTTGCCGAGATAGACCCGGTTCGTCGTGACGTCCTGGGGACGGCCTTCCTCGCGGGGACGGTCGCCGCCGGTCTTGGCGACGCGGGTCCGCGACTTGGGGGCCTTCTTGGCCGGTTCGGGTTGCTTCGGAACGCGGCTTGGGGAAGTCCTCTTGGTGGCCTTATCGGGATTGTAGAGCCCGACGGCCTTGAGGATTTTCTGCCACCACGTGAGCGGTGCGGGTTTCGGTTGGCGGCGCGGCCCACCGGATCGCTGGCCTTTGGGGCCGCCTCGGTGTTGCCGTCCGCGGTTCTGCCCGCCACGGTTCTGTCCGCCGCGGTTTTGTCCGCCGCGGTTGCGGCCCCCCCGCCGACGGCGAGGTTGGCCACCACGGTCGTTGCGTCCGCCGGAGCGTCTTGCATCGGTACTGGAATTCGACATTGTGTCTTTCGCGTTTCAGGTTGGTTCGGGAACGCGGGGGACACTTTGGAGGCTCCTGGTGGTTGCTGGCGGCGGCCGGTGGTTGTTGTTTGAGAATCATCACAATATGTGGCGGCCGCACCGCCTGGCAAAGAGTCTTGGACATCCACCGGCCTGGCTCGGCTGAAGCGTTCCCGTATTTTCGTTCAGTTCTGTCATGGAAAAAGCCGGCCTTCTGAAGAGAATGGCCGGCGGTTGCCGAAGTGACCCCGTGGTCGAGCGCGCTATGAGCCGCGCGGATCGACATCGAGGGTCGGTTGCCAGGTGGGAGCATCAAAGTGTTCTCCGTAACGTCCCGAAGCCTACCCGGAGGAGCCCGGAACAGCAAGAGAGAAGGCTGCAGCCCCCATGGCTGCTGGGATTGGGGGTTGCTGGGCGGCCCCGATTCGGGGTAGAATGCCCGCGAGCGGCGGAATAATGATTGGACAATGGAAGGGGCTCCTGGGGCCCGGGTTGGTGCTGGGGACGGTCGTCCAGGTGACGGGCGGCGGCGCTTTGAAGGCGGCCGAGAGCGTGGCGGTGGTGGAGGCCCACTCGGGCCGCATCCTGCTGGCGGAGAACGCCACCAAGCGACGGCCGGTGGCCAGCTTGACGAAGGTGGCCACCGCGAAGGTGGTTCTCGACTGGGCGAAGTTGACGGGAGCCGAGCTGGGAGGGATGGCGACGGTGCCGGTCTCGGCGGGGACGCTGGGCGGGGCCAACCCGATGGGTCTCCAGGCGGGCGACCGGATCTCGCTGCGCAACGCCCTCTACTCGGCGTTGCTGGGGTCGGACAATGTCGCGGCGCACACCCTGGCGGACCACGTCGGCACGGCGATCGTGCGGGCGCGCGGCGGGAACGGGGATCCCGTGAAGGCCTTCGTGGACGAGATGAATTCCCTGGGGAAGGCCATCGGGATGAAGCACACGAAGTTTATGAATGCCCACGGGATGGACAACGCCAAGGAGCGGGGGAAGTCCACCGCCCTCGATATGGCGCGCTTGTGCATTTACGCGATGCGGGACGCGGGCTTCGTGTTCTTCGTGAAGCAGGGGAGCCGGAAGATTTCCTTCGACCGCGGGGGAGGCGCGGTGGAGTTCCAGGTGAAGAACACCAACAAGCTCCTGGGTGAGATGGGCATCAACGGGATCAAGACCGGCATGACGGCCCTGGCGGGCGAGTGCCTCGCGACCTCCTCGGGGCGGAAGCCGCTGGTGACCAAGCTGCCGGATGGCCGCAGCCGGGTGACCTCCCGGGAATTGATCTGCGTGGTGCTCGGCAGCGCCGACCGCTTCGGGCGGACGAGGGTCCTGGTGCCGCAGGGGTGGGAACTCTACGACCGGTGGATGGCGGACGGGGGAGGGGTCGAGAATCCGGCACGGGAATTGCTCGCAGTTCCGAACCCGCGTTGACAAGGATGCGGAAAACCGACTTGGTGAAGGCCGCATGCGGATAGGAATCTTGAATAGCGGGGGCGATTGCCCGGGGCTGAATGCCGTGATTCACGGGGTGGTGGGGGCTGCCACCGAGCTGGGCTGGGAGGTGATCGGCTTCCGGGACGGGTTCGAGGGGCTCCTGCCGCCGGGGGATTTCTGCGTGCTGAAGCGGGCCGACACCCACGGGATCCTGAAGCTGGGCGGCACGATCCTGGGATCGACGAACAAGGGGCACTTTGCGGCCAAGGTCGGGGCGGGCGACGTGGCGCTCGTGCCGCAGGAGGTCATCGACCGGGCGAAGCGCACCATCGACCAGCTGGGCATCGCGGCGCTCATCGTGGTGGGGGGCGACGGCTCGCTGACCACCGGCTTGCAGCTGTATCGCGAAGGGTGGCCGATCATCGGGGTGCCGAAGACGATCGACAACGACCTGGCGGCCACCGCCATGACCTTCGGGTTCGACAGCGCCGTCACCACGGTGGTCGATGCCCTCGACCGGCTGCGCACCACGGCGCAGAGCCACAAGCGGGTCATGGTGCTGGAGGTCATGGGCCGTCATGCCGGCTGGATCGCGCTGTGGGGCGGGATCGCGGGCGGGGCCAACGTGGTCCTGGTTCCGGAGATCCCGTTCTCCGTGCAGAAGGTGGCGGATTTCATCAAGCAGCGTGACGCGCAGGGGGCGCACAACACCCTCGTGGTGGTCGCCGAGG
>JABDMC010000187.1 GCA_013001695.1 Akkermansiaceae bacterium | reverse complement strand
ACTGAGGAGGAACGAAGAAGTTGGGAAACCAGGCCGCGCTTCGACCTTCCCCGCGAACGAAGTGAGCCACTTTTTGAAACTCTGAAGACCCCAGCATGTTGCAGGACTTGCGGGACGGCACACTAGTGCAACGGGGTCACCGCTTCTCGGAAGGCACCGGGGCGGGGCTCCGGTCCTCCTCGCGGGCCCCGGCGGTCGCGGCCCGATGTCCGGGAGAGAGCATCCCGGCGAGGCGTCCGGCATTCCGCTTCAGGTCCTCGAAGGACAGTGTCCTCAGGAGCGTCCTGAAATCGGTCCGGGCCATCTTCACGGCCGCGTCGCGGATGCTTTCCACGCTCAACTGCCTGCGGCGCCGGGACGCATACGACTCCCAGAAACCGCGGTAGTCGGTTTGCCGCAACGGATCCGAGAGCCCCGAGAGCCTCCGGGAAAACTGATCCGCGGCGCGTCCGGCGTAGGGGCGCAATTCATAGCGCCGGTTGCACCGGCCGCCGACCACCCGCCAGGCGGCCACCTTCCCGCGGGTCAGATCCGCCTTCAAAACCGCGAACTCCTTGGTCGCCGGCTTGCGGTACTGGATGCGCTCGTTGGCCGCCTTCGTCTCGGGCAGGATGAGGTTCCCCAAGCTGTGGCAGATGAGCGTGTCCCCGGCCATCTCGTGCCCCTGGGGAACGTGCGGGTGATGGCCGATGACCAGGCTCGCACCGGCGGCGGCGAGCTCCCGGCACCACGCCACCTGCTCGGGCGACGGATAGTGGAAGTATTCGTGGCCCCAGTGAAGCATGACGACCACGGCATCGACTTCCCGTGCCAGCGACGCGACGCGGGTGCGAGCGGCCTCGATTCCCGGCCATCCGCAACTCCCCGGTCCGTGGTCCGATGCCAGGACGGAACCGACGTGCCGCTCGGCGGTGGTGAACGCAAGGAAGCCCACCGCGAGGCCCCGCACTTCCACCCGGAGGGCCTTCCCGGCCTCCCGCGCATCCCGGCCCGCCCCGACGCAATGAATCCCGCGGGCCTCCAGCGTCTCGCGGGTTTTCGCGAGGGCCTCGCCACCGAAATCCATGGCGTGATTGTTGGCGAGCGAACACACGCAGCATGGGAACTGTTCCATCCACTCGAGGATATCGGGATGATTGTGAAGCAGCGTGGCCTGGCCGCCCCGCTTCGTTCCCGCCGTGCCGATCGGCCCTTCGAGGTTGACGACGAGCAGGTCGAGGTCGTCCCACAACGGCGCCAGGGAGGTGAAGGGATAGGTCATCGCGGCATCCGCCGGACGCGCCTTTTCCAGGTAGGCGCCGCCCAGCGCCACGTCCCCGGTAAACGCGGCCTTCACCATCGGCATGGACGGCACATTCATTGCGGGATACGCGGTGATTCGAGCCGCAGCGCCCACCGCAGCATGGCGAGATGCTTGTGAATCGAGTTCGTGAGTTCCTCGTTGGGGGGACGTCCGGAGACCGCGCGCAGCAACCGCACCACCGCCGCGATCAGGAGCCGGACGACGGCCCGGCCGAGAATCGTCACGACATAAACCGCGTGACCGAGGGCGCCGTAATACTTCCTCATCAGCTTCGCGATCGACTCGCAGCCCATCAAGACCGCGAACCGGCCGGGCGCCCGCTCACTGGCGCCCCCGCAGAGGTGCACCACCTTGGTGGAACTCAGGAAGTAGAGCTTCCACCCCCTGGCTTCCAGCCGCCGGCAAAGGTCGACATCCTCGCCGTACATGAAAAAGCGCTCGTCGAACCACCCGACCTCATCGAGTGCTTCCCGGCGGACCATGAGACAGCCGCCGTAAAGTTTCCGCACCGGGCCGCTGACGGACGGATCATGAAACGGCAGGAGGCCCTTCACCCACCGCATCGATCGCTGCGACACGAGAAAGGCCGACAGGAATTCGCTCCACGGGGACGTCAGCATCTGCATGCCGAGAGGCTGAACCCTGCCGTCGCCATCGATCATGCGGCAACTCACCGCGGCCACCTCGGGGCGGCGAGCGAGCACATCGAGCATCCGGGCGGGCGCATTTTCGACCAACTCGGTGTCGGGGTTCAGGAAGAGAACCGCGGAATCGCTGAAATGGTCCGCGACGAGATTGTGGGCGCGTCCGAAGCCGAGGTTCTTTCCGGTTTCGACGAGCGCCACCGCGGGAAACTCGCGCCGGATCATTTCGGGCGTCCCGTCCGAGGAGGCATTGTCAAAGACCGCAATCCGCATGTTCTCATCGCAGTGCGCGGCAAGAGACTCCAGACACTTCCGCAGCAAATCGCGGGTGTTCCAGCTGACGATGGAGATGACGAGGTCCAAGGTATTGGCGTCCGCAACGGCGGTCCGCGGGCGGGGCGTCAGGTCCGGCACACTCCGGGAGCCTCCAGCGGCTCTCGCGTTTCCGCGGAAGCCGCCCCGGACGGCCCGGCGGAGAGGCGGTTCCCCAGCCAGAGCTTGAGCGTCCAGAGGCGTTGGAACAACTCGACTTCGCGTCCGTGAAAGGCGCTCACCGGGCGCTGCACGATCCCGGGAGCGACGAGCGCCTCGAGGATTCCGGCGGCCTCCCGGTCGGTCTGTTCCCACTGGTCCCGCACGAGTTTGCTGGTGCGGAGGTAGTGCTCCCAGTTTGGCCAGGAGCCGCGGCTGACCATGCCGCGCCGGGAGTTCCAGCGGTTCAAGAGAGCGGACCGATAGCGGTGCGTCGCGGTGACCAACGGACCGGCGGTGACGGGTGCGCCGTTGTTGCTCGTCGGGATGCGCAGCATGCGCGCGTCACAGGCGACGCGAAGCATCTCGCGGAAGATCCCGCCATTGAGCTTCGCGGACGGGCGGATGCGCTCGAAGACCGACAGCAACCCGGTGTCGGCCATGACCGCATACCAGGGGAAGATCCGCTGCGACACCATCCGCTGGGCGCAGTCGCCCTCGCCGGCAAGGGGAAAGACCCGCTCGCACTCGATGGCAAATAGCTCGTCCTCGGACCACGTTCCGGCTCCGGGCCGCGTCTCGCCCGGCCGATCGCGGGAGTCCCGCCGGACCGCCCGCGGAAACCGGGGCCGGTAGAATTCGGGGGCCGGGGTGGTGACCTGCTGGCGGCGCAACCACCGGCTCTCGTGCGTGTTCAGGGCAAGCCCCTTGAACAGGTAGTCGCAATAGCACCCGGTCAGGAAGTTGTCGACGCCCTCCTTCGCGAACCAGTCGCGCAGTCCGAGGAAATGGTTGCTGGCCAGGCAGCCGGTGCCCGCCCCGATCCGCGCGCCCTCCTCGGCCGCCTCGCCGTAGTAGTCGAACGACCTCCTGACGAGGGTGTGGCGCACGCCGGCCGCTTCCGCGACCTTGCCGGCGATCCTCGATTCGAGGTTCGGTTCGTCCACCAGGGTGAACGCCACCGCCGATTTCGCATCGGCGAGAAAGGAGAGGATGGCCCGGGAATCCATCCCCCCGCTCGCTCCCACCGCGGTGGTGCCGAGCACCGGCAGGGACCGGAGCCGGGTGGCATGGTGCAGGGCGTCGGCCAGTTCTTCCGCGAGATCGCCGTCGCGAACCGCCGGGTCGAATCGCGGGGTCGGTTCGAAATATCGGTGCGGCGCGTCCTCCGTCCAGCGTCCGTTCCCGAACGAGAAGCGGTAGGCAGTCGCCCATGGCAGGGCCCGAATCGGCCGGTAGTAGCTTCCCGGAAAGGGGACGCCGCCTGTCACGATGAACGCCTTGAGACTGTCTTCATCAAGGTCGTCCCGGATCCCGGTCGCGGTGGCGAGGAGGTCCGGGTGAGAACTCATCACGGAGCCCCCCGGGCATTTGCGGTTCGCGTAGCAAAGCAACACGCCGGCGCGGTCCGTGACCAGGTGGCAGGATCCCGCGGCCTCGTCGAAGACGATCGCGGCGAAGTTGCCGTTGAGTTCCTCCAGGGCCGCCATTCCCCGCTGGCGGAACTGCTCCGCCACAATGCGGCACGCGGCGCCACCATCCTTGCGGCGATCCGCAAGGGCTTCGCGCCACTGGATCTCCTCAAACGCCACGCGGCCCGCGAGTCCGGTCACGACGCGATGTCCCTCGCGTCCATGGACCGCAGGGGACCAAAGGTCAGGGCGGCCCGGGACCGACAGCAGCAAGGCCATTTGCGGGGTCTCGAAGCGAAACACCGCCGCACCGGATAGGGTGCGCATGGCATCGGCCGCGGCGTCGAGGGACGTGCCGCGCCGGGATTGCTCGCGCAGATCGAGGAGAAAGTCTCCCATGGGTCAATATCCACATGCCCCCCGCGGGGGCGTTTCGGCATCCTCAGCCCCAGAGACTCTTCCGCAGGAAGAGCCGGTTCCACTGCTGCTGGTGAAAATACCGGATGAGCGTCGGATCGGGCACCCGTTGCACGCCGTTGATCCCGGCTGTCAGGTAGCCCCAGAACAGGGCGAGGCTGCCCGTGATGTAGGGCGGGTTGAAGAGGCGTTTCACGCACTTCACGCACATGAAGACCGGGTGGTAACCCGCCACGAAGTTGGCCCGGCCGCCCTTCATCATGTCCCGCCACTTGCCGTAGGCCTCGCCGGTCGGCCGCTGGTGCACCACCCTGACGTCTGCGAGGGTGCGCGTGTTCCACCCGAGCATGTTGGCCTTCACCTCGTCGACGGTATCCCAGCCCGGCTGACGGAGGAGACCGCCGATGGCCTCCCAACATTCCCGCCGGTAGATCTTCGTGGCGCCACGCACATGGAACGAGGGGTCGACCTTGGAGTCCGGCTCGAAGTTCCCGTCGATTTCGAGGCAGACCGTCCCGCCGGCAATGCCCAAATGCGGCTCCGCCGCGAACACCTCGAAACACCGCTCGAAGTAGTCCTTCGCAAACGACAAGTCACCGTCCAGCTTGACGATGTAGTCGAAGGGCGAATCCTCGGCGGCGCGCATCCCGTCGTAGAATGCGTCGATCACGCCCCCTCCCGCTTTTCGGTGGCCGCGATCCTCGCGATGCACCACCCGGATCCACCCATGGGAGGCGGCGGCCTCGTCCGCGATGGCCCCGGTGGCGTCCGTCGACCCGTCGTTGACGATCACCCAGCGGACCGGGCGAACGCTCTGCGACGCCATCGAGGAGATCAGGCCTTCAAGATGGTCGGCCTCGTCCCGCGCCGGGGTGATGACCGTGTAGGCGATATTCTTCATTTGGGATCCTCCTCCGAGGGAGGGTCACTCTTCGTCAACCAGCGCGGCGACAATGCGGCCCGCGGTGTTTCCGTCCCACAGGGGCGGCGACTCGCCGAGGCGCCGCGCCCGCTGGAGCGTTTCCGCGATCTCATCGCGAAGCCGTCCCATGGTCGTCAGCCCGTTGCTGCCCACCGTCACGGTCACGGGCCGCTCGGTGTTCGGCCGCAG
This sequence comes from Akkermansiaceae bacterium, assembly GCA_013001695.1. GTDB lineage: Bacteria > Verrucomicrobiota > Verrucomicrobiia > Verrucomicrobiales > Akkermansiaceae > Roseibacillus_B. Next base: position 11,564 of record JABDMC010000187.1, on the reverse strand, counting down.
GGTCAGGCAGGGCGTCCGGAAGTAGGTTGACTCCTCCTGCAACCCGCCGGAATCCGTGATGACGAGTCGCGCCTGTTCCGTCAGGGCGAGCGATGCATGATACCCGACCGGCTCAATGATGCGCAACCCGCTGCTGCCATTGAGGGAGATCCCGAATTCCTCGCACATCTTCCGCGTGCGCGGGTGCATGGGGAACACCACGGGACACCGGTCGGCACAGCGCCTCAACTCGTCCATGATCCGCGTGAGGCTTTCTCTCCCGTCAACATTCGCCGGGCGGTGGAGGGTGACGTAGATGAACTCCTCCCCTGCAATGCCAAGGTCCTGCAGGAGCGTGCCCGCCCGCGCCTTCTCGAGGTTGGCCACCAGGGTGTCGATCATGACATTTCCCACGAGGCGAATCTTGTTGTCGGGAACCCCTTCGCGCCGGAGGTTCTCATTGGCGTCCTCGGAGGGCGTCAGCAGCAGGTCCGCCAGGGCGTCGGTGACGATCCGGTTGATCTCCTCCGGCATGGTCCGGTCGAAGCTCCGCAGCCCCGCCTCGACGTGGGCCACGCGGATCCCCATCTTGGCGGCCACAAGGGTGCAGGCCATGGTGGAATTGACATCGCCGACCACCACGACCCAGTCGGGGCGTTCCTCGAGACAAACCGGCTCGAAACGCGTCATGACGTTGGCGGTCTGCACCGCGTGGGAGCCGGACCCGACGTCCAGGTTGATGTCGGGAGCGGGGATTCCCAGCTCCGCAAAGAAAACCTCCGACATCTTCGCGTCGTAGTGTTGTCCGGTGTGCACCAGGCGGAACTCCAGCGCCGCACCGTCCTGCCGCCTCCGCCCGATCTCCCGGATCAACGGGGCGATCTTCATGAAGTTCGGCCGGGCGCCGGCGACGAGGAGCAGTTTCATGATTTCAGGGATGACAGGGACCTCATCGTCTCGCCGCCGCTTCATTCGCACGGGCCACGATGGCCTCCACCAGGACCCGCAGCGTCTCCTTGGATGCCCCGATGCGGGCTTCCGGGCGAGCCCGCTTCACCAGCGGAATCCTCTCGTCGGTCTCCCGCGCGGAGCCGATCATGACGAGCCGCTCCTCGGCCTCCAGCTGCCGGTCGACCGCTCCCAGGGTTCCCCGGAAGACGCTGTAGACCGGCACGCCGAGGGCCGCCGCCTCGCGGTTCATCGTCCCCCCACCGCTCACCACGAGGTCGGAGTGCCAGATGAGATTCATCCCGTCGACCGCCTGCCGGGGCACGACGGTCTTGTCCTGCTCGAACCATTCGGGCCACCGGCTGCGGAGGTCGTCCTCCTGCCTGCGATTGCGCGGGAGGAGCACCACCCGAACGTTCTCCGTCCGGCAGGCCCGATTCATGAAGCGCTCGAACAGGCCCTCCGCTTCCGGGTTGTGGTAATGGGCCTCGGTGGCCGGGGGGCGCACCGTGACGAGGATGTCCGCCGGATCCACCCCGAGCTCATCAAGGAGGCCGGCGTCCGGCTTCAGGCGCCACGCGTACACATCCTCCTTGATTCCCGGGTAGTACTGCATCTCGCCATTGTGGCCATTCACCTTCTGCGCCTGGAAGGACTCCGGCGCCATCTCCCAGGTGGGTTGCATCATCCCGGGGAATCGCGAGTGCTCGTAGTCCTCCAGGAGAAGGGTGGGCATATTGATCAGGTTCCCCACCAGCAATTGCGAGCGGGCGCCGTGCGAAACCCCGATCACCGGCCGCTCCCGCGCCACCATCGGAAGCAGCTGCAGGGCGCGGTATCCGAGCCCCGCGCCCTTCATCAGCATGTTCTTCCCATGGTGCCGTCCCACCTTCCGGAACTTCATGCCCTTCTTCTCCGCCAGGCTGCAGACCTGGAAGGCGTCGCGGGCGGTCAACATCACGGGAAATCCGCGCGATTCCAGCTCCTCCACGATGGGTTCGAAGAACGGGACGTGCGGGGTGTTGTCGAGGTCGATCCAGATCTTGGGCCTCTCGGCCGAGGCCTGCCCGTTCCCGGGTGGGAGCACCTTCGTGAGGGACTCCCGCGCGGACGCCACGAACTGCGCCACGTCCTTCGGCAAGGCATGCCAGTAGCGCCCGCCGTAGGATTCCTTCACGTGCCGGAGAAAATCCCGGTAGTGGCCGGCCGGGTACATCTCCGGGCCCTCGACCCCGTCGCCGAGGCGGATGTAGTCCGGGTGAACGATGGGCATCGCCATCCCGCCCTTCTTCGCGATCCACGCGAGCTTCTCCTTCCAGATCCGGGGAGACGTTTCGCCGAGCAGGAGGAAGAGGGTGGAATCCTGCGGAAGTGTGTAGGGGAGCTCGACGTAGCCCTTCGCGGAGTCCTCCGGGGACCGGGGCAGCCAGAACGGGAAGATGGTATGGACCCCGTCGGGCTGGGGCTCGAAGGGGTCGGTATCGAATGTCGAGGCGTCGTAGAGGACATCGAGGTCGTGGAGCCACTCCAGCTCCCGCAACATGAATGCCGACCGGAACCCGGCGGCGTCCCACTCCCGCGCGTAGTGATTGATGCGCTCCGCGCTCCGCGCGAAGCGATTCCGCGAATTGTAGAGATACCCGTCGTGTTTCAGGTCGTGAATCCCGACTTCAAAGCCATGGTCCACGAGCCAGCGGCGCAACTCCGCGGAGACCTGATAGTCGCCTTCCGGCACGAAGTTGAACGAGGAACGGAAGCCCAATTCCATCTCGAGCTCCGCCAGCGGTCGCACGCGCTCCAAACCGGCACGCGACTCGACATCATGCGTCAAGACGAACGCAAACTCCCTGCCGTCCGGCCAGCCCGTCCACCCCGGCGGCGGCGCTCCGGCCGCGGGATCGATCGGCCAGAAGCCCCCGGTTGTCCGGCGGATCCGGCGGGCATGGCGCCGCCGCAGGGCCCATCGCACGCTCCGCGGCAGGTGGGGTTTGACCCGGTAGTAGAACCGCCTGAGACGTCTCGATGCTAGGGGTGGCATGCTACAGGTGTGCGTCGATGTTCCGGCCTCCTGGCTTCGCGCCGGTTCCTGCCTCCCGAAACCTTCAGACCGCCCCTTCCAGCCAGCGGGGATTCTGCTTCCGCCGCTTGTTGAAGACACAGGCGACGTCCGGCTTGCCTGCCGTGAGATCGGCGTAGTACTTGCGCAGGGATTCCCGGTTGGTGCTCTCGGCCTCGAGCACCAACAAAACCTGGTCCATGATGCCCGCCATCGCCACAGTCGGGCTGGTCGGGGCGAGCGGGGGCATGTCGAAGATGATGTAGTCGAAATCGCTGGAGCGCAACTCGGGCAGCAGGTCGTAGAGGTGCTTCGGCGCAAAGGAAGACATGGCGCCGTTCCCGTCCGGCGCGACGCGCGCCAACACGAGGTTGTCGTCGCCGTTTCTGCCGGGAAGGCCCCGGCCCAGCTGCACCGCGGCGTCCAGGGAACAGGACTGCCCGTTGGCGTTCCCGTTGGCGCTCCCGTTGGCGGTCGCGCCCATCCCCGAACTCAAGTCCACCAGGAGGACCCTGGCGCTTCCGCTTTCCGCAAAGCTCCTTGCCAGGCCCATGGCAATGGTGGTCGTCCCGGCCCCCTCTGACAAACCGGTGAGCGCCACCAGCTTCGGCTTGTGATGGAGATCGTTGAGTTCAAAGTGATACACGATCCGGTCGCGGATGGCGGTCGCGTAGGGAAGGATGAACTCCAGGTCCTCGCCGGGCCCGCCCGGAAGGTAGGGAAGGTCCGAAGCAGCGGGGGCCACCCCGGCCAGCTCTCCCCAGGGCGGGGGCTCCTTCTCCCGCTCGTCGGACATGGCAAGACGCCGCCGCTTCGACACCTTCCGATTCACATACGGAATGGCCAGCATGACGGGGATGTGCAGGCGGCTCTCCACCTCCTGCGGACGCTTGACGGTCCGGTCGAGGAAGAGCTCGATCAGGAAAGCGAGGCCCAGCCCCGCGACAATCCCGGAAAGCGCCAGCCCCTTGATCAGCTTCTTGAAACGATCGCTGTAAAAACGGGTCGAAATGGTGGGACTCTCGACAACGCTGATGTTCGGGATCTTGGATGGGTCCAGGGTCTCATCGGCGCGGGCTTTCTCGAGGCTCAAGTCGAGATTCGTGTACATCTCCTCCTCGATCCGCTTTCGGCGCTCCAGCTCCAGGATCCTCGCGCTCTTCTCCGCCAGCGCGCGGTGCTCGCCCTGCAACATCTGCAGCTGCCTTTCGATCTCGGCGTTGCGGGCCGAGAGGGCCGCTTGGCGCGCCTTCGCGTTCGTCAGGTCGATCAGGGCGCGGTCCTCCGGAATCTGCATTCCGGCCAATGCCAGCTGCGGAAACTTCCGGACGAGCCGGAGCCGCTCTTCGTCCACCTGCCGGATCTGCTCTTCGGTGATGAGGACGTTGCGGTTCTGCGCAGTGTATTTGGCGAGCAGGTCGATGCGCCTCAGGTTCAGCTTCTGGAGGTTCATCTTCAGGACCTCGTAGCGGGCGATGTCCTCCAAGTCGGGTTTCGGCCGGTTCTTCGCCTTGAGCCTCTCCACCTCCGCAAGCGCCATTTCCTCCGGTCCGGGCAGCCGCCTCTTGTTGACTTCCTCGAGGGCCCCGATGTGCGCCGCCTGTTCCGCCAGGCTGGCTTTCCCGCTCAGGAGGTCCCTGCGCGTGGTCGCCAATTGCTCGTCGAGGATGCTGATGGCCGCGTCGAGGTTGATGACGCCCGCGTCGTTCTTGAGCTTGTTCAACTCGTCCTCGGTGGCGCGGAGCTTGCTGCGCACGATATCGCGCTTCCCTTCCACCTCGCCAAAGGCCCCGATGGAGCGGTGGATGTCGAGGTGGCGGTCGAAATACCGCGTCACCAATTCGCTGAGCACGCCCCGCGCGACCTCCGGGTCCTTGTGCTGGAACGAGACGTTCAGGATGTTGCTGCCGCTGGACATGGCGACACGCAGCCCCCCCATGATCACCCCGGCCGCCTGTTCCACGGTGGCGCTCTCGCCGGATTCGGGGACAATCCGCGCCGGACCGTACTCTTCCGCGGCAGCGAGCGCGAGGTCCTGGCTGCGGATCAGGGCCACCTGCGCGTTCATCATGGCGGCGACATGGTGTCGGGACTGCTCGGGCTGCCCCTCGAGGGAATCGTCGGGGAAGCGTTCCACCAGGTAGTGCACAAGAAGTTTCGCGCCGGAACTGTAGCTCGGCTTTTGCGAGAAGTGCACGGCCGCCGCAGCCGCGAATCCGAGCAGGCTGAGCAGGATGATCTTCCACTTGTGCCGGTAGACGATGAAGACGATGTCCCGAACTCCGAGGTTCAATCCGGGTGACGGCGCCGGGGGGCCGGGCCGCGGCTGGTGATTACCGAGAGCATTCATTTCGTTTCCTTCCGTGAGGGGTTCAGTCGAGGTGCCGGTAAATCAGTTTGCCCGCCAGGCGGTTCACCCCGAGCGGCATCCAGCCGAACAGCGCCGGGTATCCCTCCCGCGGGGGCGTCAGGTCCGCCGCCCATGCCCGTCGCGGGCATTCGTAGCGATAGTAGTCGAGTGGCTGCGGGGCGGCTCCCCACGCGCGCTTGAACCGGAGGAGTCCCTCCTGCGTGGCGGAGGTCCTCCCGAGATCCAGCACCCGGCACCCGGTCTCGACGAGATGCCGGATGCCCGCCCACATGGTGAACTGGTTGGGCCGCAGGGGCCAGGCCTCCGGGAGGGAGGCCCCGTACTTGAAGATCGCCCTCGGGCCGGACCAGAGGAAGACCGCGCCGGCGACAGATTGGCGGGACGCCTCGGCGAGCACGACCGCGCCGTTTCCCGGAGCGATGATTTCCTCGTGGAGGTTTCGGAAAAACGTCCACGGCTGGGGCGGCAAACCATGGCGGCGGCGCGTGCGCGCGTGGAGTTCATAGAAGGTCCGCATCGCGGCGAGGTCCCGCTCGACCCGGGCGCGCAAGTCGCACCGTTCCGCCTTCCGGATCGCCCGGCGGACCGAGCCGTCGAACCCGCCATGGAGACGATCGATGCCGGCTGAGAGGTCGAGGCGGAAGCCTTCATAGCGGAAGGCGGCCGGGAGATCGCGCGGGGCGGGGCCGCCGCGAAGTTCGAGGCGCTTCCACCGGCGCTCTTCGGCGCAGGATTCGAGCGCGCTCCACACGGCCGATGCCCGTCGCGGGTGGAAGATGAGGGGACCCGCCGCATCGGAGAAGGGCATCGATACGCCCCGCCGCCAGCCCCCCTGCCCCACCTCCATCAGCGGAACCAGGGCGACGAGAGTGTCCCCCTGCGAGACGCGGAGGGAGCACGGGCGATGTCCGTAAGTCCTCCGGACAACCCGGGCCCACGCCGCGCTGTGAAACACCGAGCCATCGGCGTGGCGGGAGACCTCGCGGTCCCACCGGGAATCGTCGCCGGGATCGACCGCACGAATGGCAAGGTCACCGGAGGCCCCGGTGCCCCTTCCGGAGGCGACAGTATCCGTCCCTCGATCCATTGTCAGTGTCTCCGCCATCACGGCTGTGGTCCGTCTACGAGACGGGCTGGGTCTGCACCGTCTCCCTGACCGCCCCCACCACCGCGTCCACCTGCTCGGACCGCAACTCGGGGAACATCGGGAGCGAGACGAATTCCCGGGCGCAGCGCTCCGCGACGGGGAAGGTGCCCTCCTCGAGGCCCAGGTGCTCGTAGGCCCCCTGGCGGTGAATGGGAACCGGGTAGTGGATCGCGCATCCGATCCCGCGCTCCGCAAGGCCGCCCATCACGCGGTCCCGCTGCCGCACCCGGATCGGGTAGATGTGGTAGACGTGGCTCCGATCCTCGTGGCCCGCCGGGGCGACCACCTCCTCCATCTCGCGAAAGGCCCGGTCATACTCGGCGGCCCGCTGCCGGCGAAGGTCGTTGCACCCGTCCAGCCGCGCGAGCTTGATCTGCAGGACCGCGGCCTGGATCCCGTCCATGCGGCAGTTCCAGCCGACCATGGCATGGCTGTGCTTCTGGTCCTGCCCGTGGTCCCGCAGCATTCTCATGCGTTGCGCCAGCTCCGGATCGCTGGTCGTGATGGCCCCGCCCTCGCCGAAGGCGCCGAGGTTCTTGCCGGGATAGAAACTGAAGCCCGCCGCATCGCCGAGCGAGCCGGTCCGGCGGCCGCGGTACTCGGCCCCGTGGGCCTGGGCCGCGTCCTCCACGACCCGCAGGCCGTGCCGGCGCGCAAAATCGAGGATCGGCTCCATGTCGGCGGGCTGGCCGAAGAGGTGCACCGGGATGATCGCCTTGGTGCGCGGGGTCAGCGCCGCCTCGAGGCCGGCGGGATCCATGTTGTAGCTCGACTCCTCGATATCCACGAACACCGGGGTCGCGCCGGTGTAGGAGATGGCCTCCGCGGTCGCGAAAAACGAATTCGGGACGGTGATCACCTCGTCTCCGAGCCCGATCCCCATTGCCAACAGCGGCAACCAGAGGGCCTCGGTCCCGCTCCCGACACCAATCGCGAAATCGGCCTCGCAGTAGTCCGCAAACTGCTTTTCGAATTCTTCGACATAGACCCCCCCCGCAAAGGCACCCCGGTCGATGACCTCTTCGATGGCCCGCAGATACTCCGCCCGGTGGGGGGCGTGATGGGCTCCCAAGTCAAGATACGGCACCTTCATGCTCATGAACTCCCCTTGTTTGAATCGATCCTGCGGATCATCCGAGCGGGATTCCCGGCGACGACCGTCTGCGGCGGGACGTCCTCCGTCACCACGCTCCCCGCCCCGACCATGGCCCCGCGTCCCACCGTGATCCCGCCCAGGAGGGTCGCGCCCGACCCGATCGTGGCGCCCGTCCGCACCACCGTGCGCTGGCACTCCCAGTCGTCCTCGGTCTGCGGCCGGCCCTCGTCGTTCACGGCGCGCGGAAAGCGGTCATTGATGAACATCACACCGTGTCCCACGAAGACCTCATCCTCGATCGTCACCCCCTCGCACACGAAGCTGTGACTCGAAATCTTGCAGCGCGCGCCGATGCGGGCCCCTTTCTGCACTTCGACGAAGGTGCCGATCCTGCTGTCCTCGCCGATCGTGCACCCGTAGAGATTGACGAAGCCGAAGAGCCGGACCCCGCGCCCGAGCATGACGTCGGGCGCCACGCGCAGGGTGCTGTTGCTGGATGTCTGCATCGCTCCGCAACCCGGTCAGGGGCCGACCATGGCTCTCTCCACCCGGCGGCGCAGCGTCCCATTGTCGGCGTGGGTCCCGTTCGGGAGATCCACCGGCGCCCCGCGGCCCTGCAGCGACTGCGAACACGCTTCCAGGATGCGCACCAGCTCCAATCCCTTTCGCCCGCAGCTCAGGGGGCGGTTGCCCTTCGCGATGCAGTCGAGGAAATGATCGCACAAGACCCGCAAGGGCTCCTGCTGATCGAGGTGCGGAATGTAGAGATCGCCATAGTGGTAGCTGTAGTGGAACTGCGCGAAGCTATCGTAGTGGGGAGGCCGGTCCACATGCACGTCGTAGATCCGGATCTTCTCGCGCGGCTCGAGATCGTCGAACACGATGGTCCGGCGGGAGCCGACGAATGTCATGAGCCGCACCTTCCGGGGCTCGAGCCAACTGCTCTGCACGGAGGCAAAGCGCTTGTCCCCGAAATTCAGCGAGATGTTCGTGACGTCCTCGATGCCGGCCGTCACATGGGCGTTTCCCTGGCAGTTGACGCAATCGGGCATTTCCCCCATGACGTGCAGGATGATCGAGAGATCGTGGGGCGCGAGGTCCCAGGTCACGTTGATGTCCTGCTGGAACAAGCCAAGGTTGAGCCGCTGCGAATTGATGTAGCGGACTTCCCCGATGTCGCCGTGGCTGATGATCTCGGTGATGCGGTGAATCGGCTCGGAGTAGAGGAAGGTGTGCCCGACCATGAGCGTCAGGTTCTCCCGGTCCGCGATCGCGTTCAGTTCCTCGCACTCGGCCACCGAGGATGCCATCGGCTTTTCGATGAGGGTGTGCTTGCCCGCGAGCAGCGCCTCCTTGGCGAGGGGGTGGTGGGTGTGCACCGGCGTGGCGATGACCACCGCGTCGAGATCTTCCACGGCGAGCATCTTGCCGTAGTCGGTGTAGGTCTTGACGCCCGGGTAGAGCCCGCGCATGTGCTCGAGACGATCATCCTGCAGGTCGCAGACTGCCGCCACCCGGGCATTCGGGAGGGCGTTGAAGTTCCGGATCAGGTTGGGACCCCAGTATCCGCACCCCACCACCGCAACGCGCGTTTTAGGCCGTTCGGTTGGGGGGTCCAATTCATTTGTCGTCGACTCGATCATGATTCCTCCTGTTGCTGAGTGTTATTGGTACTGTTGGTTCTGTGCGATGTTGGTGAAAGCGGAGTTTGCGGAAGAGTTCACACTCATTGCCGTCGCCGGTCGCGGGCGCGCCCCGCGGGGATCAAGGGGAACCGCTCGGGAGCGAGGCTGGCCACGGTCTGGCAAAGGACGGAAAGGGGCGTGCGCAGCAGGATGCCGAGATCCATCCAGAGCGACTTGTTCCGCGCGTAATGGATGTCCATCGCCATCATCTCGGAGAAGGTGGTCCGGTTCTTGCCGCGGACCTGCCAGTAACCGGTCAACCCGGGCAGCGTCGTGAAGCGCTCCCGATCCTTGGGTCGGTACCTGCTCGCCTCCGCCGGGAGGCACGGGCGGGGTCCCACGAGGCTCATTTCCCCGCGCCAGACGTTGACCAGTTGCGGGAGTTCATCGAGGCCCAGGGATCGCAAGAGGGCCGCCCCGGGGATCATGCGCGGGTCCCCCAGCTCGTCCATCTTGGTCAGGGGGCGTTCCTCATCTTCGATGAGAGCCTGGACGTATTCCTCGTGCTTCCGGGTATCGGCCGAAACCGACATGGTGCGAAACTTGTAGAGCGTGAACTCCTCCCCGTTCAGGCCCACCCGTTCCTGGTGAAAGAAGACCGGGCCCTTCGATACGAGGCGGATCCAGAGGGCCACGCCCGCCATGAGTGGCGCCACCGCAAGGGCTCCCAGGGTCGCCCCCGTCAGGTCCAGGCACCGCTTCCAGCGCGGAACGGCTCCCGCGCCGTTCGCCGCCACGGACTTGGGGGGGTGCGGCGGCGGGATGGATGCCGGCCGGAAGTTCTCTCGTCGAGTGTCATCTTGCAGTGGTCCGGCTCCGTCCAGCGGATTGGATGCGTTCGAGGGCATGATGTAGGTGGGTGAAGCGGATCGACCGAGGCGCGACGGCGGACGCCGCCGTCAGGAGTCCTGCGACGGTTGCGCCATCCTGCGGCGGCCGGGACAGGCTGCCGCCCTTGGTCGCTCGGGGCCAAGCGGCCCCAAAACCTTGCAAGCGTTGCTCGGAGGGGCGGGCGGAGAGGCCTGCCCCGGTTGTTCTTTGGGACCCATTCGCGCGGTGCTCTCCGTATTACGGGGAGTAAAGGTGCAAATTCCGTCCTCGGAAAAAGTTTGGTCCGGCAGTCAGCAAATAATCCCGGTTTCAACGGCTGGTGGAGCCGGGCGGAAATTCTGGGGTTTGAGCTGTGCAGTTGGGGCAGGCTGACCGACGGACTGAGTCCACTGGTCTCGAAAGATGGTGGGGCGGCCGGAAGGTTCCTGCGGGCGCCGCAAACCCGGGTGCGATCGTTCCCTCCGCTTCCCGATTGCCACGGGATGCACGATCGTGCTCCTTAACGTATTCATCAGCGCCATCCCTCCTTCAGACTGGCACTAACATACGGCGCGAGCCGTGAACAACTTCGGAAAGAATGTCGACATCAGGAATTCCGACGTAAACAATTCCGACAGTTCTCTCCGTTTCCCTCCTGTCAATCGCCCCGCCAAGGGACCGCAGAGGAAGAGGCCTCCCCGATGCGATCTGGGCGTTGTGAGTAATTGTCCATCCATGACGCATTTAAAATGTTAAGAATCTGCAGTTGGCAAGCAATGCGTACAAAAATAGTCCAACTTGATTAGTTGAGATTGGCGAAGGCTAGGAACACTTAGTGGATTCAGACGCGGCAACGGCCATTCTAACACCCTGTGTTCTAGGAGTTTGAGATCGTGTGTCGGCGCTGCTGATTCGTTGTGGAGGAGCGCCTTCCTGGGCGCTCCACCTCTACAATGGTGTTGGCTAATCGTTGATCCGATTAATTAGACAACCCTTACAAAACGGTACGCGTGCAATAAGCGGTCGTTCGTCGCCGCCCGAGGCGACCGAAGTCAATCCAAGGTGGCCGGGCAATCGGTCGTGATGAGTTCCGATAAATCGCTTCATACCGTCAGGAAATTCAGAGCACGATGAGTGCCACGGAAAAAACACACGGCGATCGAAACGCGCGTCGGTAACAAGAAATCCGACATCCAAAAGCCGGTCAGCCGGCACCTTAGGGGTTCGTGCACGTCCGCACCCTCCGGGTCCCGGCCGGAACCGGGAAGCCGCTTTCGCGCGGAGAATCAGGGACTTATGGGGATGCGACCGGCGACCGCAGCCACCAGACCCGGGGCGGGATCGGGCGCGGGCCAAGGGCCACGAAGCAAGCGGCGGTTCGCGGGAGGTTTTTTGCGCGCGTCCTGCCCCGTTCGCCAGCCCGCCCCCCCGATGCCCGCCCCCCGATGCCGATGGTGTCTGTGGTCCGCAAC
>JABDMC010000176.1 GCA_013001695.1 Akkermansiaceae bacterium | reverse complement strand
GCTTTCGGCGGCGGCATCGACTGGAAGACCAGCAAGGGCGAGGACCGCTACCGCCGGGGGATCTACACGCGCTGGCGCCGCTCGAATCCCTACCCCTCGATGGTGGCCTTCGACGCCCCGAACCGCGAGGTGTGCACCGTGCGCCGGGACCGCACCAACACGCCGCTGCAGGCATTCGTGACCATGAATGACCCGGTCTTCGTCGAAGCGGCCCAGGGACTGGCGCGGCGCATGGCGGCGGGCGGCGACTCCGCGGCGGAGAGAATCCGGCGCGGGTATCTCTTGTGCCTCGGCCGCGCCCCCGATGCCGAAGCGGAGGAGCGCCTCGTGCAATTGCTCGGGAAGGCCCGGACGATGTTCGCGGCCGCCCCGGGCGAGGCCATGAAGCTGGCGACCGACCCGATCGGCCCCGTCCCGGAGGACCGCGATCCCGTCGACCTGGCGGCCCTCACCGTCGTTGCCAACGTCCTCCTGAACCTCGACGAGATGTTGATGAAGCGATGAGAGAGTCTCATGGAATTCGCGCGCTGGTAGCGGAAGGGCTTCCCCTTCCGGAAGGACGCTTCACGCCTCCCATGTTCACTTCAATCATGAAGCCTCGGAACGCGCAGGCGTTCCGCTACGAATGGAAGACCGGAGCGATGAGGGAGTCACATGGAACCTGCGTGCCGGTAGCGGAAGGGCTGCCCCTTCCGGAGGGACGCTTCACGCCTTCCATGCCGACTTTTACAATGAAGCCCCGGAACGCGCAGGCGTTCCGCTACCAAGGGATCCGACCATGAACCTCCACCACGAACGCCTCGCGCACCAGACCCGCCGGCATTTCCTCCGGAACTGCCAACTCGGCCTCGGGGGAATCGCCCTCTCGCAGTTGTTGTCGAAGGAGACGCGCGCCGCCGCGGCGGGCCTTGCCGATCCGCTGGCTCCCCGCGCCCCGCACTTCGCGCCGCAGGCGAGCCGGGTGATCTACATCCACCTCACCGGGTCCCCGCCGCACCTCGACCTGTGGGACTACAAGCCGGAGCTTGTGAAACGGGACGGCGAGCCGTGCCCCGATTCGTTCCTCGAGGGGAAGCGCTTCGCCTTCACCTCCGGCGTGCCGAAGCTCCTCGGGACCCGGCGGACCTTCAAGCAGTTCGGGAAGCAGGGCCTCTGGATGTCGGATGCCATCCCGCATTTCCACGACCTCGCGGATGACTTCTGCGTCATCAACTCGATGAACACCGACCAGTTCAACCACGCCCCGGCGGAGTTGTTCGTGCACACCGGTTCCCCGCGTCCCGGCCGCCCGTCATTCGGGTCGTGGGTGACATACGGCCTCGGGTCGGAGAGCGAGAACCTGCCGGGGTACATGGTCCTCATCTCGAGCGGCGTGCAGCCCAACGGCGGCCGCAACACCTACGGGAGCGGCTTCATCCCGTCGGTCTACCAGGGCGTCCAGTGCCGGTCGAAGGGCGACCCGATCCTCTATGTCTCCGACCCGCCGGGCATGAGCCGCGAGCTGCGGCGCCTGAGCCTCGATGCCCTGCGCGACCTGAACGAGAAGAGCGCCGCGGAGTTCGGCCACCCGGAGACCATGACGCGCATCCAGCAGTATGAGCTGGCCTTCCGCATGCAGACCGCGGTGCCGGAAGTGATGGACATCTCCAAGGAGTCCCCGAAGACGCTCGAGGCCTACGGCGCGGAGCCGGGCGGGGCGAGCTTCGCCAACAATTGCCTCCTGGCCCGCCGGCTGTCGGAGTCCGGGGTGCGCTTCGTGCAGCTCTTCGACTGGGGGTGGGATTTTCACGGGACGAACCCGAAGGAGGACATCCGCGACGGCCTGACGAACAAGTGCGCCACGATGGACAAGCCGGTGGCGGCCCTCATCAGGGACCTCAAGGAGCGGGGGCTCTTCGACGACACCCTCATCGTGATCGGCGGCGAGTTCGGCCGGACGCCCTTTCGCGAGGGCCGCACCGCCAAGGGGAAGGTCCTCGGCCGCGACCACTACCCGGATTGCTTCTCGATGGTCCTCGCCGGCGGCGGGGTCAAGGGGGGATACACCCACGGCGCCAGCGACGAGCTCGGCTTCTCGGTCGCAAGGGACAAGGTCCATGTCCACGACTTCCAGGCCACCGTCCTGCACCTTCTCGGCCTCGATCACGAGAAGCTCACCTACCGGTTCCAGGGGCGCGATTTCCGGCTCACCGACGTGCACGGCCACGTCGTGAAGGAAGTCCTCGCGTAGCGCCGGCGCGGGACTTTGTCGATTCTGCGCCGGGTTCCGGGCGGCCCGTGGTGCGGGGCGAATCCGGGGGAGGGGGGAATCCGCCCTCCTGTTCCTTGCGCTTTGCGGATCGTCCGCCAAGGATGCGGCCATGATCGAGATTTCCCTGGGCCGCCTCGCGCTGATGTTGTTGCCCCTCGCCGCGGTGGGGTGGATATCCTTCCGCTGGACGGGCCGCAGCGGGGAGCTGGCGATCGCCACGGCGCGCATGGTGGTGCAGTTGCTCGCCATCGGTTACGTTCTCGTGTTCCTCTTCAAGGTCGAGAACCCATGGATGGGGATCGGGGTGGTGGCCTTCATGATCATCGTCTCGTCGTGGATCGCGGTGCGCACCGTGAAGACCATGCGGGGGAAGGCCTTCGGCGATGCCGTCCTGGCGATCGCCCTCGGTGGCGGGGCGGTCTTCGCGCTCGTCCTCCTGGGCGTCCTCGGGCTCGACCCCCTCGACTGGTACCGGCCGCGCTTTGTCATTCCGCTCGCCGGGATGGTGTTCGCCAATGCCATGACGGCCGTGACCCTCAGCGCGGAGCGCTTCGAGGCGGAGCGCGCCCATGGCCGCGATTCCGTCACGGCGCGGAATGCGGCCTGGACCGCGGCCCTCATTCCGCAGGTCAATTCCTTCCTCGCGGTCGGCCTCGTCTCGCTCCCCGGCATGATGACCGGCCAGATCCTCGCCGGGGCCTCGCCGCTCGATGCGGTCCGCTACCAGATCATGGTGATGGGCATGGTCCTCGGCGCCGCCGGGCTCGCGGTGGCGATCTTCCTGGCGCGGGTCACGCGCGAAGAGCGGTAGGAATCCACCGGGATGGGTGGCAGGGGTCGCCGCGGCGGCCCAGACCGCGCGGATCACCGCCGGGATCGCGTCGCCGACCGGCCGGCCCGGAAGCGAAAACTGGGCTGGAAATGACCGTCCCGGGCGGTCAGGATGACCTGCTCCGATGATCCCTGCCCCCGGCGCCGCTGCCTTGCCCTCCGGGCGTGACGGCCGGTCCGCCGCGAGGGATGGTTCCCGATAACGATGAGACGCATCCTCCTGTTCGCCCTGATCGCGGCGTGCCTGCCATCTGCCGGCGCGTCCGCCCCGGGCGGGGAATTTGCGCCGCGCTCCATTGCCGAACTCGAACACCGCCTGGCCCTCATCGACGTGGAGCTCCGGGAACTGGCCCACACCAGCCTCAACAGCGGGGTCGGTCCCATCGGCTACCGGTCCCTGCACCATGGTGACCCCGATCACGCCGAGTGGGTGGAAGTCGACCTCGGGGCGGAAGGGCCGATTGATGAAGTGGTCCTCGTCCCGACGCTGTGGCGCAGCACCGCGCGGGGCTTCGTTTCCGATGCCTTCCCGGCCGCCTTTCGCATCGTGGTCGGAACGGCAGACGATCGCGCCGGCACGGTGGTGGCCGAGTTTCCCGACACCTCCTCCCTTCTGCCCCGCGTGGGGCCCCTCGTGGTTCCGGTGGTAGGCACCGTCGCTTCGTGGGTGAGGATCGAGGCCACCCGCCTCTCACCAAGGGCCTTCGACGGGAGCTACATTTTCCAGCTGTCGGAACTCCTCGTGTTTGCCGGCGAGGAGAACCGGGCCCTGCGGCGGCCGGTCACCCATTCCGGGAACCCGGTCGAGGTCCGCGCCTGGAGCGCGCGGTGCCTCGTGGACGGCATCCTGCCGTACGTGATGAACGCCGCGGAAGGCGAGCAGAGCCGGGGATTCCTCAGTATGGCGCTCACCGGGGATCGGCCGTCGATCGACATCGACCTAGGGGAGCGGTTCCCCGTGTCCGGCCTTCGTCTTCACGCCACCGACCAGAGCGACACGGCTCCCCAGGCGTTCAGCGGCGATTTCGGCCTGCCGCGCCTCTTCCGGATCGCGGGGGCGGACGAGGCGGATTTCTCGGATGCGCGGGAGCTGCTCGAGGTGGGGATCTCCTCCCCCGACGAGGCCGGACCGATCATGGAGTGGAACTTCGGGGAAGCCGCCTGCCGCTACGTGCGCCTCATCGTCCTCGACCCCTACGTCTATGACGAATCCGATGTTGTGCAGAGCAAGCGCGTGGCCTTTGCCGAGATCGAGGTCCTGTCCGCGGGCCGGAACGTCGCCGTCAACCGGCCGGTGACCGCGACGTTCGGAGCCTCCGGCTCGGATCGCGACCTCGTGGCCCTGACCGACGGGCGCAACCTCTACGGGAAGATCCTGCCGCTGCGGCAATGGCTGGGCGAACTCGCGCGGCGCCACGACCTGGAAACCGAACGGCCCCGGGTGACGGCGGAACTGGCAAGCCGCTACGCCCGCCAGAAGACCGTCCTCACGTGGGTGGCCTGGCTGGCCGCCATCCTCGCGGCGGTGATCGGGCTGGTCATCCTCTATTACCGGGAGCGCGGCCGGCGGCAGGAGACCCGGATCCGCGAGCGCATCGCGGCCAACCTCCACGACGACCTCGGCGCCAACCTCCACGCCATCGGGCTCCTTGGCGATCTCGCCAAGGATGCGGTGGATTCCCGCGAGGAGCTGGTCGACACCGTGGACCGCATCCGGACCCTCACCGAACGCACCGGCTCGGCGGCCCGCAATTGCGCCAACATGCTGGAAGCGAGGGACGTGTGCGAGGACCTCGTCGCGGAAATGCGGCGCGACTCCGAGAGCCTCCTGGCCGATTTGAAGCACGACATCTCGTTCGAGGGCGAGGAGATCCTGCAGCAATTGGCGCGGCGCCGGCGCATCGACCTGTTCCTGTTCCACAAGGAGTGCCTTGCCAACGTCATCCGCCATTCCGGCGCCACCGAGGTCGAGACCCGGGTGGTGGCGAGCCCGGCGGAAGTCCGCCTCACCGTCACCGACAATGGCGAGGGGTTCGCCGGGCAGCGTCCGGAATCGCTCAAGCGCCGCGCCCGCCTCCTCGGCGCCGACTTCGAGGTGCAGGAGCCCGAATCCGGCGGAACCCGCATTGTCCTGAAGATGAAAACCCGCAAGTATGGCCTCTTGAGATGAGCAATCCCGTCACAGTCATGCTGGTCGAGGACAATCGCGAGTACCGGGAGGTGATCCGCCTGGCGCTGCGCCGTGACGAGAACATCGAGCTCGCCAGCGAGTTTGGCACCGCCGAGATCGCCCTGCGCAGCCTGCAGGACCGATCCCAATCGGGCGCCCCGGACATCATCCTGCTCGACCTTCGCCTGCCCGGAATGACCGGTCTCGAGGCGCTGCCGGAATTCGCGAAGGTCCTGCCGGAGGCCAGGATCATCATCCTCACCCAATCCGACAGCGAAGCCGACGTCTTGCGGGCCATCGCGCTCGGGGCCGCGGGCTATCTGCTGAAGTCCTCGACCGTCGCGGAGATCAAGGACGGGATCCGGACGGTGATCGACGGCGGGGCCTCGCTGGACCCCGGCGTGGCGAAGTTCCTCCTCAAGACCCTCCAGTCGCGCCTGCCGAAGGCGGAAGCCGAGAAGGTGCTCTCCGAGCGCGAGGTGGAGATCCTCATCCTTCTCGGGGAGGGACTCGTCAAGAAGGAGATCGGCGACCGGCTCGGCATCAGCTATCCCACCGTCGATTCCCACGTGCGTCACATCTACGAGAAACTGGACGTGCACAACGCACCCTCCGCCATCAGCGCGGCGCACCGGCTCGGCATTTTCCCGCCGGAAGGATGACTGCCGGCGCGGCGCGGGCCGCTCGTTATCACGTAAACACATGATAGACGGATCCGCGACCGCTGCTAACCTTCATGACTTGGAGCCCCTCTGAACCCTTTCGGAGGCTGTCCAAGAGGCGGGGCACGGTGAATGGGTTTTCCGGGTCCCGCCCATCCGCTCCCACTTTCACCGACCTCAAATGATGCAGGTATCTCACCACGGCGATTTCGCGGCACGCGCAACCACCTCCGGCCGTGCCGCCGCGCAAGGTTCCCGGGGGCGGGTGGGGTTCACCCTGACGGAGATTCTCGTGGTCATGGCCATCATTCTGGTCCTCTCGGCGATCGTGATTCCCCTTTCCGCCAGGTTCATCGGCACGGCGCAGTCGAGCCGGTGCGTCTCGAATCTTCGGGAGCTCGCCGTTTACGCCCACGGACAGGCCGCCGAAACGGGCTTTTACCTGCCCATGCTGAGCCATACGACCGGCGCCAATGGCAGCCTCCAACATACCGGCGATTGGTTGGGCAGGCACATCAACGACAAGTCCAGCGTCATCTGCCCGGCGGCGAAGTTCACCGGTTACAACGACCGCGGACGTCCGATCGGGGGCTACGGGGCAAATCCCCGGGTGATGGGATGGATGACGGACGGGGAGCCGCCCCTGGTGCGTCCCACCCAGATCAGCCGCCCCACGGAAGTCATGCTGATGAGCGACGGCGCCCAGTTCAAGTCGAACCCCAGGCCCCTGCAGTTCAACGCCCGGTGGTGGGGCAGCCGCAACGGAAAGCCGGAAAACGCGGAGAAGGAACTCACCACGACGGACATCATCCCCGGCGGCTTCTGGGACGAGGACGTGTCCACCATCCCGTTGCGCCACCACGGCAAGGCCAACATCCTGTTCTGCGACGGCCACGTGAGCTCGATCAGGCGGATCGGCGAGCTGAAGGAGAAGAACCTGTATTGGAACTACTGAAGCCTCATGGAACCCGGATTCAGGATTTATTGAAGGGAAGAGGCGCGCGCCCACCCGTCCCATTCCGGCGTGCCGTCGTCAGCGGAAGATCATCCCGCGCGCGTCGAAGACGCCTGCCGCCGGCGGGTTGCCGGTCGGGGCCTCATCAAGTTCCCCCGGCCGCGGAAACCACCGGTTGACGGGTTTTCCCGACTCCCGCGAATCTCCCTGTGCAAGCGCGGGAACCGTCACTAACATCACATGCCCGATCACAAATGACGCATTCAAAAACACGAATCCTGGCCCTCCTCCTTTTCGTCGCCGGCCTGCCCGCCGGGGCCGCCACGAACATATTCACCCCGGCCACCGGCACATGGAACTTGACCACGAACTGGACCTTGGGGGCGGTGCCCACGAGCGCCGACACCGCCTTCATCAATAGCGCACGGGTCGCCACCGTGGCGGCCAATGCGCCGGATGTCGGTTCCATCAACCTGGGCAATACCGCCGACCCCACGGCCTCGGGATTGATCATCGAGGCGAACCTGACGACGAATTCCCTCTTCGTGGCGACTGCCGCTGGCGCGCTCGCGGAGGTGGTGCAGACCGGCGGCACCATGACGATCAACTCGGCGTTTGGCATTTCGGCCAACGGCACGGCGGCGGCATCCGGCACCTATACCATCAGCGGCGGCGCCCTCGACTTTTCCGGGGCGACCCTGAACGTGGGCGGAAGTGCGCCGGGCACCCTGACGGTCGATGGTTCCGCCGTCGGCAGCGTTGCGGGAAATGGGATGAATGTGGGCGCGCAGGGAACGGTGAGGTTCAACCTGGCCCAATTCGGCGTCACCCCCATCAATATCACGACCAATGTGAACGTGAACGCCACGGGGCAGCTCGTGGTGGACGGCACCGCCTACGAGGGCCTCGACGGGTACTTCCCGCTGATCACCTATGATGCCATCGGTCCGCAATTCGACCCCGCCAACGTGACCTTCATCGGGCTGGACGACCGCGCCCCGGGGATTGTGCATGAATCGGGCGGCCTCTGGCTGCGCCTCAGCGCCCCCCCCGCCTATTCCACGAAGCTCCTCTCGCTGGTTCCGGAGAGCACGGTGGCCGCCGACTACACCGGCAGCAATTTCTCCGCCACCCGCGAACTCGATCCCTCCGGCTCGGACTGGGCCACCACCTGGAACGAGGGGCACGTCATGGACACCCTGCTCGAGGTCGATGTGCCCGGGGAACCCAACCTGTCGTTCGAACTCCGTACCGCCCGGGGGGGAAACATCTATTCCCTGCTCACGTCCGAGGGGGAGACCGTTCCACCGCAGTATCATCCACCGGGGGACACCGCGCCGTGGATTGACGAGGTCTGGCAGGCGGTCGGCGTCGACGGGGCCCTGAACGATCCGGGCAACGGCTCGCCCTGGTTCATCCACCAGGCCGGGGTATACCTGCGCGATCCCATCCTGACCGAGCCGTTCTACTCGCCGCAGGTCGCGGCCGAATTGGATGTCGCGAACCGGAGCTTCACCACCATCAACTGGGGCCAGCAGGCCCACATCCAGGTATTCACCGACGCCGACCCGTCCAACGACTGGCAGTCGCACCTGCTCTACTTCACCCGCTACAAGGACCTCGGGCAGGGCGTCATCGAGGTATCGATCGGCTACTACAACTACGGCCCGGATGAGCCGGAATTCTTCGATGTGCCGTGGGGCGGGACGCGGCGCACCACCATGAACCACGGGTTCCTCGCCGATCCGATCTGCTCCACCGGCTTCACCTGGTCCGCCGCCAAGACGGAGAACTTCGCCTCGCCGACGGTCCCCTACAACCAGTCCGGCGGATGGTTTGGATTCAGTTCGGCCCAGAGCGGGGTCGGCCCCGCCCTGGGAATGGTCTTCGGCCGGGATCCCGATCCTCTTCTGCCCGAGCAGTTCTCAAACACCGTGATTCGCTGGGGATTCGCGGGAGGCCCCCTCCAATCGGGGGAAACCGATTGGCGGAACTTCCTCGTTACGGAGCAAGCCCGCTTCTACACCCTCTCGCAGGGGACGGGCTTCTGGTCGCGGCACTACATCGCAACCGGCGACAGCATCGCGGACATGGCGGACCGCATCGAGGCGCGCGACCTCGCAAGCAGCGTGGCGGTGAGCCCCTTTGACTTCACGGAAGGCAACAGCCCCTTGATCGGTTACAGCTTCACCGGCAGCGGCACCTCCTTCCAGGTCAGCGCGGATGAAGGCTCCCCGCAGTTCTACCTCTACGCCCACCCGGTCACCGGCAGTTTCCCGATCTACGAGATGCTCGAGAACGACGGCTCGCGCTACCTGAGCTGGAATCCGTACGGCACGGGGGTCATCAAGACCTACGACGGCACCATCGCCGGCATCCGCCTCCTCGGGTTCGCCCTGCCGTCCGCCGACGTCAACAGCGCCGGCACGACCTACAGCTACCAGCCGCTGGCGCCCGTCTTCGCGGGCGTCCCCGACAACTACAAGCCCGACGGCGAAGTCTTCTCGGTGCGCACCACCGGCGACACCGCCGACGATGACGGCGACGGCATCCAGAACTTCGTCGAGACCAGCGTCCACGGCTCGGATCCCAACCAGGCCGATTCCGACGGCGACGGCTTCACCGATCTGCAGGAGGTGGCCCTCGGCGCCAACCCGGCCGTCAACGACTCCGGGCTGATCGCCCTCCTCATGGCGGCGGCCGGCGGCGAGACCTCCCGCATCGAACTCACCCCCTCCGGCAGTGACTTCGTCGTGACGATCAAGGTGCAGGAAGGCACCAACCTCTCGGCCTTCACCGACCTCGACCTGACCGGCGCCAATACCACCGTCGACGCCGGGGCCGACACCGTCACGATCACCATCAGCGGCGCCACCGCCGCGAAGTTCCTGCGCGTCGGCAAGTGACCGGCGCCCGGGACAAAGCAAACACCTTTCAGCCCCGCACCACCCACACCTCCCTGGACCCATGACGAAAAACAGTTCTCTCCACCTTATCCGGACGATCGGCATTGCCCTGCCGCTCGTGTGCGGCGCCCTCACCGTGCAGGGTGCGAACGTCTTCACGGCCATCGACGGCGACTTTTCCGATACGGCCAACTGGAGCCTTGGCGAGCTTCCCGGCGATTCCGACCAGGCCACCCAGGGCAACAGCATCATCCAGGCGGGCAACATCGCCAACCTCACCGTGGGCCACACCGCCGCCAACCCGGTCAGCTTCATCGTGCGGGACAACATCGGAGACGGCCCCCACAGCATGCTCAACATGTCGGCCGATCTCCTCGGGCTCGCCAATTTCTGGGTGGGTTTGAACGACGGCCACTACGGCATCGTCAGCCAGACCGCCGGAACCCTGGGCGCCAATTCGGTCGTTGTCGGTGACGGGAATGGCACCGCCCCTGCGGCCTCCGTCTACGACGTCTCCGGGGGCCAGGTGGACAGCGCCAACACGACGGTGCGATGGAATTCCGACCTGAATGTGAAGGCCGGCACCCTGAACGCCACCGGCACCATCGCGGTCGAGAATGGCGGCCGCTTCAACCTGTCGGACGGGACCGTGAACACCCCGTGGTTCATCGTCAGGAACTCGGGTGGAACGGTCAACCACGCCGGTGGGACGCTCGATACGGACCTCATCACCGTGAACGCCGGCGCCTACCACCAATGCGGCGGACTGGTGGACAACGCCGGCCCGCTCTCCATCGAGGGCGGGGCCACCTACAACCTGACCGGCGGCACCTACGACGGCACCGAGGCCGGGGCCAACACCCTCGTGCAGGGTGCGGGCACCCTCGCCATCTCGGGCGGGCTCTTCTCGGCCACCGG
This sequence comes from Akkermansiaceae bacterium, assembly GCA_013001695.1. GTDB lineage: Bacteria > Verrucomicrobiota > Verrucomicrobiia > Verrucomicrobiales > Akkermansiaceae > Roseibacillus_B. The sequence continues at coordinate 19,197 of JABDMC010000176.1, read as the reverse complement.
AACCGGGCCGACCGATGTCGTCCGGATCGACGGCGTCACCGTGAACATCAGCGGGGGGACGTTCGATCTCGGTGGCGGCCAGATCTACCCGATCGGCGGCCCGACCATCAATGTCACCGGGGACGCCGCCAGCATCCGGATGGATCGTTTGAACATGGGCAACTCAGGCTTGGCGGGAACGTTCAACCTCACCCTGGGTGCTGCCGGCATCAGCCCGGTGCGTTCCTTCGCCTGGATGAGCCTGATCGAGGCCACCGTGAACGTGGACGGCTCCGCTTACGCGGGCCCCGTGGGGGAGATCGACCTCTTCACGGCGGCCAACCTTACCAGCACCCCGACGGTGACGCCGGTGGTCACCGGATTCGTGGGCTATGACGCCGCGGTGAACGTGAGGACCCTCATGCTGGCCGAGGTGACCGACATCCAGTGCGTGGCCGATTCCGCCGGCAGCCTGAACGGCACCTACTTTGACGTGACCGGCGGGGGCGGCACGCACCGCTTCTGGTACGACGTCGATGGGGGAGGCACCGCGCCGGCCGACCCGGGGGCCGGAGTGCATGAAATCGACCTCACGGCGGGCGCCACAGCCGACGCCGTGGCGGCCGCCACGCAGGCCGTGATCGATGCCCAAGGCGACTTTGGGGCGGCCGTCAACGCGGACTTCGTGACGGTGACGGATGCCGCGGTCGGCCAGCGCGATGACGCGGTCGACAGCGGGGCCACGGGATTCACCTTCACGATTGTCACCAATGGCACTATCCTGGACCAGGCCCTCTACCTGTTGCTGACCCCCAACATCAACGACAACGACGGGGACGGACTCTCGAACTTCGACGAGGTGGCGGTCCACGGCACCGATCCGGGCGTGGACGACAGCGACGGCGACGGCGTGAACGATGGCGACGAGGTGACGGCCGGGTCCGACCCGCTGACCGACGACTCCGCGATCATCGCCCTGGTGCTCGACTCCCTGAATTCGCTCAATGCCATTGCAGTGGGCACATTGACGCCTTCCGGACCCGACTTCCTGCTGACGCTCAGCATGGAGGAGTCTGCGGATCTCGAGACGTTCTCCGACCTCGACCTGACGGCCGTCAACCCCGTCGTGGACGAGGTGGCGGACACCATCACCTTTACGATCGACGGGTCGGCCATGAAGAAGTTCCTCCGCCTCGAGGCGGAGTGATTGATATCGGCCTTCCCATGAACCGCTGAGACGAGGCCGCCGGCCGAACTCAATCGGGCTCCGGTGGCCGCCGCATGTTCCGGCGTGACCGTCCCGGCAGTGGCTCCATTCGGGGAAGTTTGGTTCTCCCGACTTTTTCTCCGCGGGGTGCCGGCATCACGCAAACTCGTGATATGCAGCGGCCCGTAAGCCGATAGCTTCGGGATCGGCCTCGGCTTTCCCGAAGCCCTCAAAAACCCACCAGAATCCGGCTGAGATCCGTGCCCTGCCCCGATCGCGCTGGATTCCAACCCATTCCGACCATGAATATCCGCATCCTCAAGCCGACCTTCGCCTCGATCACGCTCGCCCTCGCGGCGATCTTCTCGCCGTCCGCTCCCGCCGCCACCCTCTCGTGGGACGGGGACACCGATGGCAACTGGAGCAACAGCACCAACTGGGTGGGCGACCCGGCCCCCCCGACCGATGGCGACGACCTCGTCTTCGCAGGCACGAGCAATACCGCCACCAGCAATGATATCGCGGCCGGCATCGACATTTTCGGGATTCAGTTCACCAACACCACCTCTGGCGAGAGCTTCAGCCTCGGCGGCAACGGCATCGACCTCGCCGGCGACATCATCAGCATCGCGCCCGGCGCAGGTGACATCGTGGATACCATCTCGCTGGACGTGCAACTCACCGGCGGCGACGTCCTGATCGACCTCGGCGGCCTCGATGCCAACAACACGCACGACCTCACCATCTCCGGCAGCATCAGCGACGACGGCGGGGCCCCGGCCCTCATCAAGGACGGCCTCGGCCGGCTGACCCTCGAGGCCGCCAACACCTACACCGGCGACACGTTCATCGACGGCGGCCAGGTCCGGATCAGCGACGGGAGCGCCCTGGGCACCACCGCCGGCGCCACCATCGTGGCAGGGAACACCAAGCTGGAACTGGCGGACGGGATCACCACCGCCGAGCCGATCGAAGTCGGTCCCACCGGGGGAGGGGGCGGAAGGATCACCAGCATCTCGGGGACCAACACGTTCACCGGCCCGATCACCTTGAGTTCGGGCGCCGACTTCCGGGGGTCGAACCTGGTGTTCCAGGGCGGGATCACCAGCACCGGTGACCAGGGCCTGGGATTCAACGGCAGCAATTACGTCGTCGACACCAACCCCATCGACCTTGATTTCGATGACACCACCGCCGCGGGGAGCATGGGATTCACGAGCGCGGGCAACAACGCCGCCAACGCAACCCTCATCAATGTCGCCGGCAATGACTGGGGCATCACCACCATCAACTTCGGCGGCTACGTCAAGATCGGCGGCACCGACTTCCTGCCGAACGACACGGATGTCCGCTTCGGCTGGAACTGGTGGAGCCGGTCCTCCGGCACCCTTGACCTCAACGGGAATGACCAGACGCTGGGCTCCCTCGGTTTCAATGGGAACTCGAACGGACTTGGCGGAGACTGCAAGGTCACCGGCCTCGACGGTGACGTGCTCACCATCGACCTCGAGTCGGGCTCCGTGGAATTCCAGGGGCGCCTCGAAGGAGGCCTCTCGGTGGTGAAGGAGGGCGCCGGCACCCAGATTCTCAACAACCTGAGTTCCGCCACCGCCCCCGCCGTCAACTCGGACCCCTCCCCCGGACCCGTCATTCCGAGCAGCTACACCGGCACCACCACCATCAACAGCGGGTTCCTCGAAATCCGCGAGGACAACGCCCTCGGCGCCACGGGTTTTCTCCGGATCGATATCGACGGCACGGGCAACAACCTCATCAACGGCAGCTTCGAGGATTTCACGGTCGATGTCGGTGTCGCGGACGCCGGCGCGAAGGTGACCGGATCGAACACCTCGTTCGATCTGGGCGAAGACAATGAATACACCATCACGGGCTGGGCGCCGTTCTTTGAAGACCCCAACGACGTCGTCGGCCGCTACGGCAACTCGGGCACGACGACCGACAATTCCTTTTACCTCGACACGGCCTCGAACGTGGCGCCCGGGGCGGGATCCTATGACGGCGTCCGCGGGCTTCTCCTCAACTCGGTGGACGGCTACCGCAACGGCATGATCAACGAGGACATCCTGACCGACCTGGCGGTCGATCCCGGCCTGCTCAACGCCGGCGTCGAATTCAGGATCTCGGTGGATCTCATCAGGCGGGACCTCATCAACCTGGGCGGCGATGCCACGGGGACCGCGACCTTCATGCTGACCGACAGCGACGGCACCACCGCGGACCGCACCGACCCCGCCAACGCCATCCGGTCCGGCACGGTGGACATCGATACGTTGGACGGGTTGAACTCGAATGCCTTCGTGTTCTCCCTCACCGGCGATGAACTGGCCGCCGCCACGGAGCTGAATCTCGTCATCGAGTCGGTCAACACCAAGGCGATCGTTCCCCCCGAAGTGGAGAGCTGCTGCGGCAACGACCCGGGGGATCCGAACGAGCCGGGCCTCGATTTTGCCAACGTCTCTCAGATCGTCTTCGACAACATCGTCATCACCGCCCGGGACAGCGTCAGTTCCGCGGCCGCCGGCACCATCGTCAACGGCGATGGCGGCAATAATGACGGACTCCGCATCGCGGGGGGCGCCACCACCGACGAGCCGATCACCATCGGCGCCACGGCCGGACCGGGATCGATCTCGAGCGGAGCCGGCGGCGGCACGCTCACGGGTCCCATCACCCTCGAGGACGGCGCCTCCGACTTCCGGGGCGGAGGGAACCGGCTCACCTTCTCGGGCGGGATCAGCAGCGTGGCGAACCAGGGCCTCAGCCTGAACCTCGCCGCCACCGTCGACACCAACCCGATCGACCTCAACAACGGCGTTTTGACCATCACGAGCAATGGCAACAACCCCGCCACCGGCACGGAACTCAATGTCGGCGGCAATGATTGGGGCCTGATGCGCATCAACTTCTCCGGGTACCTCACCCTTGGCGGCACCGACTTCCTGCCGGCCGATGCGGGGATCGATCTTGGCTGGAGCCGGTGGGGATTTTCACCCGGCACCCTCGACCTCAACGGCTTCGACCAGACGGTGGCGTTTGTCGCCCAGGCCTCCAATTCCCTCGGGCTGGGTGGAAACACCGTCATCACCGACAGCACCGGCAGCGGGAGCCTGACGGTCGACCTCGATGCGGGCAGCAAGGAGTACCAGGGCCGCTTTGAAGGCGGGGTCGCCCTCGTCAAGAACGGCGCCGGCACGCAGATCCTGAACAACAAGAGTTCCACCACCGCCCCCGCGGTGGCCACCGACCCCTCGCCCGGCCCGGTCATCGCGAGCACCAACACCGGCGCCACCACCGTCAACGGCGGCATCCTGCAGATCGGTGATGGCGTCTGCACCACCGCCACGCTTTCCATTGACAGCGCCATTACCATCAACGCCGCCGGCACCCTCTGCTTCAACCGGCCCGACACCGTGACCCAGGGGGTCGACTTCAGCGGCGCGGCCATCAGCGGCGCCGGGACCTTCGAGGTGAAGGGTGGCGGCACGGTGGTGCTCACCAACGACGCGACCTTCGACGACGGCGCGACCGTTTCGGTGACTTCCGGATCGACGCTCGAGTTGAACTACGCCGGCACCGACACCATCGACCGGCTCTTCCTCGACGGCGTGCAGGTCGAGGCCGGCACCTACGACATGTCCGATCCCTCCGGCCTCCTCACCGGTAGCGGCTCCCTGAACGTCATCAGCGGTCCGCCGGCAAGCTCCGTCCCGAACATCGTCGACATCGCCGTCGACGGCAGTGGCAACGTGACCCTGACCCTCGACGGGTCCGAGGCCGGGCTGACCGTCCAGCAATCCGACGACCTCACCGATGGCAGCTTCACGGACATCCCGGCCACCGCAGGCCCCAACACCTTCACGATCGATGCCGCCGACGCCGATCCCAATGCGGACGGGGACGATTACTACCGGGTGCGGAACTAATTTCGCCCTTCCACGGGCAATCCAACAGGCGGGGCACGGATCATAAGTTTTCCGTGCCCCGCCTGCCCTCCGGCCGCGGCGGGTTCCAGCGGGTTGACGGGGCCCTTTCGCCCTGAGCACAAGCAAGATTCCGGCTCCGGCAGGGGGGGGATCGCCCCTGATCGTGGGAGCTGGCATCCCGTGAACGCGTGATAGCCGCAGGGAGGGAGGCTGCTACGATCCGGGATTGGCCCCCGTCCCGACGGCCCGGACCCATTGCTTTCCAGACACGGAGAGCCGGAGCCATCCCCCGGGCGCGAGAGTCGATGTCCCATCGGCCATGACCCTCCGCATCCCGAGACTCGCCTTCGCCTCCCTCCTGCTCCTCCCCGCCGCGGTCCTCCCGCCGCCGGTCCACGCCGCCACCTACACATGGGATGTCGCTCCCGGCGATGGTGGCATCACCGAGGGGGGTGGCACCTGGCAGGTGGGCACCGGCAACTGGTTTGACGGCATCACCGACCACAACTGGTCCGACGGAAACGAGGCCGTCTTCGGGGGCGGAACGGCAGGGACCGCAGGCACTGTCACGCTCGGCGGCGATGTCTCGCCGTCGATTCTTTCCTTCGAGCCGCCCAGCGCCGGGACCTACGTCATCGATCTCGGATCCTCGACGCTGACGACACCCGACACGTTCGCGGCGATCACCTTGTTCAGCAACACAAGCGCCACAATCGCGGCATCGGACGGGGGGAGCCTGGCCACCAATTACACCGGCGGGGCATGGAACTTCAGTCTCACCGGGTCGTTGACCATCGACGCCACCGTCACCGGCCCCGGCCGGGTTTACACGGCGGGCGCCGGGAACCTCTCCCTCACGAATCCCGCCAACGACTTCGCGGGCACCTTCGGCAAGCAGAACGGCGGCACCCTCTCCTTCAGTTCCATCGCCGACAGCGGTGTGGCGAGCGCGGCGGGTGCGGGCAGCGAGGTGGCGATCGGATTCAACGGGAGGCTCGCCCACACCGGTGACGCCGACTCCTCCACCAACCGGACCCTGACCTTCTTCGGCGGCAACAGCGGGACCCTCGACAACGACGGCCTGGGGACGCTCGTCTGGACCGGACCCTTCAACAACAACACCAGCGGGGCCGCCGGGAGCCGGAATTTCACTCTCGGCGGCACCAATGCCGGGAGCAATGAGATCCAGGGCGTCATGGCCGACAACGGCGACAAGATCCTGAACGTCATCAAGAACGACTCCGGCACGTGGATCCTCTCCGGCGACAACACCTACGCCGGCACCACCACCGTCAGCGCCGGCATCCTGCAGGTCCGCCACAACGGTGCGCTGGGCAGCACGGCGGGGGCCACCACGGTGGCCAACAACGCGAAGCTCCACCTCGATGGCGGCGCCGACGACCTGGTCATCCCGGAGGACATCACCCTCGGCAGCGGGAGCGGAGTGATCCGCAACCTCGCCGGCAACAACACCATCACCGGGGCGGTGACCCTGAGCAACGGCGTCGACCTCCGGCGGAACGAGGGGACGTTGACCTTCTCCGGCGGGATCAACAGCGTGGCGAACGAGGGCATCTCCTTCAACCTGCCGACCATCGTCGACACGACCCCGGTCGACCTGAATGGCGGCACCCTCACCATCACGAGCAACGGCAACAGCCCCTCCGGCGGATCGGAGCTCAACGTCGCCGGCAATGATTGGGGCCTGCTGCGCATCAACTTCGGCGGCTACCTCACGCTCGGCGCCGCCAACGTCCTGCCGGCCGATGCGGATGTCGAATTCGGCTGGCACCAGCAGGGATCGTCCTCGGGCACGCTCGACCTCGACGGGTTCGACCAGACCGTGCGGTCGATCGGGGTGACCCCCGCCTTCCCGGACCTCATGGGGGACCAGCGCATCACCGGCGGCGGGACGCTGACGGTGGACCTGCCGGCCGCCGCCACGGTGGAATACCAGGGACGGATTACCGACGGGAGCACCCCGACCGCCCTGACGAAGGACGGCGCCGGCACGCAGATCCTCAACAACCTGAGCGGCGTGGCGAGCAGCTACACCGGCCCGACGACCGTCAACGGCGGCGTCCTGCAGGCCGGCACCAGCTCGGCCTTCGGCAGCAATTCCGCCGTCACGGTGGCCCCGGGCGCGGTCCTCGCCCTGGCCGGCAACTCCAACGCCATCGGCGCGCTCGCCGGGGGCGGGACGGTGGAGAACGCGGGCCCGGCCGGCGCCACGGTGATGGCCGACGATTTCGAGAGCGGCAGCGTGAACCATGCCGGCGTGCGCTTCCGGGAGGGCGACATCGACTATGGCTGGAAATCCCGCTACGACTCCGCGTGGGTCATCACCGGCGGGCGGGTGGAGAACTCCAGCACCACGGCGGGCGGCTATCCGGCGGCCACCCCGGCGGAGGCGGCGCTGGTCTCGATGATCACCAACGTCTCGGCCGGCTCGATCGTCACCCTGCAATTCGATTACGACGTGGCGGCGGGCGACACGCTCTACGTGCACTTCCGCGGGCACTCCGGAACGCCCGAGGATGACAGCCTCATCGTCGGGAACACGGAGCCGTGCAACGGAGCCTATTCCAACAACGAGGGCGGATCCTTCACCCGGATCGACGCCTTCAACCTCAAGGACGGGGCCACCAGTTTCGGCGGCGGGGCGGGTGACGCGATCGTGGCGCTGACGGGGAGCGGCACCTACAGCACCGACATTGACATCGCGGCCCTTGGAATAGACGACATCGGCACCCTCGCCGGCTTCTCGCACCTCAGCCTCGCCTTCTGCAAGGACGAGGACGGGCTCCCCGGGACCACCTCGATCGACAACCTGCTCGTCACTTCCAACGTCGTCACCCTGGCGGCCGGGGGGGACAACACCGACAGCACCTTCCCGGGAACGATGCGGGACGGCGCCGGCGCCGGGGTGCTGGGGCTCTCGAAGCGGGGCACCGGGACCCTGACCCTCACCGGCGGCAACACCTACACGGGCGACACCGTCGTGAAGGAGGGCATCCTCCAGATCGGCGACGGGGGCACCACCGGGACGCTCTCGCCCGCGAGCCCCATCCGCATTGCGGCCGCCGGCACGCTGTGCATCAACCGGTCCGACACCGTGAGGCAGGGTGTCGATTTCGGCGGCGGTCCCATCGGGGGGCTCGGGACCTTCGCGGTGAAGGGCGGCGGCACGGTGGTGCTGACCAACAACGCCACCTTTGCCGACGACGCCACCGTTTCGGTGGCGAGCGGGTCGATCCTCGACCTCGATTTCGCCGGCACCATGACGGTCGGCACCCTCGTCCTCGACGGCGTGCCGGTGCCCGCGGGGACCTGGGGCGCCAGCGGGTCGGGGGCGAACAACGCCTTCGACTCCTACTTCGCCGGCACCGGCACCATGACGGTGACGATCACCCCTCCCAGCACGTGGGACGGCGGCGGTGGCGACGCCAACTGGACGACCGCCGCCAACTGGTTCGGCGACTTTGCCCCGGTCATTCCGGCCCGGCTCGTCTTCGCGGGGACCACGAACACCGCCACGAACAACGACTACGCCGCCGGCTCCGCGTTCAACCGGATCGACTTCTCCAACACCGGCGCCGGCGAAGGGTTCTCCCTCGGCGGCAACGACATCACCCTCGGCGGCGACATATCCGCCGCCGCGGCCGCCGGCGGCATCAGCGATTCCATCTCCCTCGACATGAAGCTGGACGGCGCGCGCAGCATCATCCTCGGCGAGAGCCGCGACCTCGTCATCTCGGGCGTCATCAGCGAGGACGGCTCGGCCCGCTCCCTCACGAAGCTGGGCCCCGGCGCCCTGACGCTCACCGCCGCCAACGCCTGGTCCGGCGACACCAATCTCCTCGCGGGCACGACGATCGTCACGAACGGCGCGGCCTTCGGCACCTCGCCGGTGATCGACATGCGGGACGATGAAGAGACCGGCACGACGCTCGTTCTCGGCGCCGACGGGCTCTCGATCCCGCAGGACATCTCCATCCCGAACGCCGGCGGCACCCGGACGCTGCGCCTCGACGCGCCGGGAACCGCTTCCGGCACGCTCCCGGGCCGGGTCACCGTGGATGATGTCACGCCCGGGGATTTCGTGATCGAGACCGGGGCCGGCGACACCCTGACGCTGAGCGGGCCGATCACCTCCGTCGGCGGCGGCGGGGCGGGACTCATCAAGGAGGGGCCCGGGACCCTCGTGCTCTCCGGCGCCAACGACTACGTCGGCTACACCGAGGTCATGGGAGGCACCCTCCTGGTCAATGGCAGCCAGTCCGGGATCTTCAGCACCATCACCGTGGCCGACAACGCCACCGTCGGGGGGACGGGCACCATCGAGGGGTCGCTGGTGGCCCGCGCCGCCGCCACCATCGCCCCGGGCGCACCGGTCGGCACGCTCAGCACCGGCGACTCGGTGAACGTTGCGGTCCTCGCGGAGGGCCCCGGCACCATCCACTTCGAACTCGGCGCCCCCGACGGGCCCAACGACCTGCTCGCCGCCGGCGCGGAACTGGTCATCGGTTCCGGCGTGCTCGGGATCAGCGACTTCGCCTTCACCGATCTCGGCGGGATGGAAATCGGGACCTACACCCTGATCACCAGCACGGGGATCGCCGGCACGCTTGACCCCGGCGACCTCACCGGCGTGGCGGGCAACACCCCCATGAAGGCCACCCTGCAGATCAACGGCAGCAGCCTGGAACTGGTGCTCGCCGTCCTCGACACCGACGGCGACGGCATCTCCGACACCTATGAAGCGGCCAACACCGTTCCCTCCTCGGCGACCGCCCTCGATCCGGGCGCCGACGACGACGGCGACGGCGTCTCCAACTACGTCGAGGCCCGGTTCGGCACCAGCTCGCTGGCCGCCACGGGCGTCCTCAGCGTCCCGCGGCTGGAGATCATCTCCGCCGATCCCGGCGGCTCGAACCTGGCGATCCTCGAGTTTCGTCCCGCCTTCGAGGGCATCGAATACCAGTTGACGGGTTCCCTCGACCTCGTCCTCTTCAGCGACCTTGACGGCAACGGGATCGTTCAGCCGGGGATCACCAATATCGCGACCGTCACGGACGAGGCCGGCGGCTCGCTCACCTTCCTCAACGATGCCGCCCCGGGAGTGCCCTTCAAGAGCTACCGGATCGAGGTGGTCCGCAACCCGAACCAGCCGTGACAGCGGCCTCCCCGCCGACCGTGCCGGCTGCCGTCATGTGAATGCGTGATAGCCGGGATCTAGAAAACGGCTAGCGTTCAGGGTCCCCATGTTCCCGCAAGTGCTCGCATCCTGTCCCCGTCCCGAGGGCCCCGAAGCTCCCCCCTGTTTGCCGCCATTTCAAGCCACTCGGGGCCGTCTTCGCGGGCATGGCATGCGCGGCTCAATCGACCTGATCCACGTGAAGAAAAGCATCCCACGCACCGCCCGTTTCATCCTGTTGTCGTGCGCCGCCCTTGGCGCGGCATTCACCCAATCATCGGGAGCACAGGATTACTCCGCGGAACTCGCGGCGGTGGCCGCCCTCGGCAACCTGACCACGGCCCCTGCGATCTACACCGACGACACCCTGCCGGGGACGCCCGCCACCCTCGCCGCGGGGGACCTCAAGATCATCTATTACGACGCCCTCGATTACCAGGGCAACCCGACGCGCGCCTGCGCGTGGGTCGGCATCCCTGCAACGGCCGCGATCACGCCGGTGCCGGGCGCGGTGCTGGTGCACGGCGGCGGCGGAACCGCTTCCCAGGCCTGGGTGCAGAAGTGGACCGAACGGGGCTACGCCGCCATCAGCATGTCGGTGGAAGGCGAGACGGAAACCGGCGCGACGCACGCCATGGCCGGACCGGCGCGCGGCGCCCTCTACAACGATTCGCCGTCCACCATCACGGATCAATGGATGTACCACGCCGTGGCCGACACGGTGCTGGCGAACTCGCTCCTGCGCTCCCTGCCGGAAGTGGACGCCGCCAACGTGGGCCTCTCGGGCTTTTCGTGGGGCGGGGTCATCACGAGCACCGTCATCGGGATCGACACCCGATTCAAGTTCGCCATCCCGACCTACGGCTGCGGGCACTTGTACGATGCCAGGAACTATTACGGCACCAACCTCGCCAGCAACGAACTCTACAAGAACGTGTGGGACCCGATGATCCGGATTGCGAACGCCACCATGCCGGTGCTCTGGTTTTCGTGGCCCGAGGAACCGCACTTCCCGATGGACAGCCTGGCGTATACCTACCATGCCGCGCCCGGACCGCGCATGGTCTCGCTGAAGCCCGGCATGGGCCACGGCGGCAACTGGAGCAGCCCGGAGTACTACGACTTCGCCGACGAGATCGTCAGCACCGGCACCCCGTGGTGCGTGCAGCAGAGCCTCAGCCTCGCCGGCAACACCGCCACGGTGGTGTTCGACTCGACCAAGCCGCTGCACGCCGCCTCGCTGGTTTACACGACCGGCAACGACGAGATCACGGGCGACATCAGCACGAACCTCGTCTGGAACGAGATCGCCGCCGATTCGCTCGTGGAGAGCCCGGCCGGGACCTGGACCGTGACCGCGACCCTGCCCGCCGGGGTGACGGGCTGGCTTGTCAACGTGAAGGCGACCGGCAGCGATAGCCTGAACCTCTACGGCTACGTGGATGCGAACATCACCGCCAGTTCCGATTACCAGGAAATCATCACCTTGAGCACCCCCGGCGGCGGCCTCGCGATCGAGCATCCGCTGGCGCTGAACGAGTCGACCGACGCGGTGGACGTGTCTTACACCGGACCGGCCAACGTCGAGGTCAGCAGCATCGCCATCAGCGCCGAGTCGCATCCGGGCGCCTTCACGAGTCTCACGGCAGCACCCCTGGTCATGCTCAACCCCTCGCCAACCACGACCCCGGTGACGATTCAATTCGACAATACCGTGGCCGGTCTCGCCGATGGAGAGACCGCCACCGCCACCCTGACGATCGCCTGGGACGAGCTGGACGGCGGCACCGACCAGGTTTCCTTTCCGCTCAGCGCCACGGCGGCGGCTGCCACGACGGTCGTCTACGACGCCTCGGCGAATTGGTCGTCCCAAACCGTCAGGAGCTTCGACGACGTCGTCATTCGCAACGGAGCGACGGTCACCGCGGGCGAGGCGGGTCCGCCGCAGGAGCTGGTCATCAACGGCAGCTTCGAGACGCCCGATGCCCCGGACGGCTCATTCATCATCAACAACACCGCCGGCCCGCTGGACGCCAACTGGACGATCGTGGCGGGCGGCGTCACCGTCGTGGACAGCTGGGATACCAACCAGGGCGCCGAACCGAACACATCCTTTCCTTCGGAGGGTGAGCAGTTTCTCCAGCTCCAGGGCACGGTGGCCACCGCCGGGACGATCAGCCAGACCTTTGACACCACGCCCGGCGCGACCTACGAACTGACCTTCGACTACAGCGCCCTCGGCTTCGACTCCAGAGCGCTGACCATCACCTATGACGTCGGCGGGGGCGCCCGGACGGTGAATTTCACCTCGGCCGCCGGCCAGGTTCCCTGGGCGACGGAAACGTTCGAATTCACGGCCACGGCCGCGACGACGACACTCTCCTTTACCGGGCAGAGGTTCAGTGGCTTCTGGGGCCCGGGCATCGACAACGTGAGCGTCAGGGAGGTTCCGCCCAACCTGGTCGTCAACGGCAGCTTTGAACCGCCCGAATCCCCGGACCTCCCCTACAATGGAATCTCGCCCATCGCGGCCGGGAACACCAGCTTGACCGGCTGGACGATCGCCGACACCGATGTCTGGCTGATCGACCATTGGGACCGGTTTGGCAACGAGCCCAACACGACGGCCGCCGAGGGCGACCAATACCTGCAGTTGCAGGACTCGGGCACGGGAGTGGCCACGATCAGCCAGGACATCACCACCGTCGTTGGCCGGGATTATCTCCTGTCCTTCGACTACAGTGCGGTCGACACCGGCAGCCACGCCGTGGAAATCGCCTACACGGTCGACGGGTCCCCCCAAACCGTTGCCTTCACGACGGCCTCCACCCAGATTCCCTGGCAGAGCCAGACCTATGCGTTCCAGGCGACGTCCACCACGACCACCATCAGCTTTACCGGGGATTCGGTGGGTGGGGGGTTTTACGGGCCGGCCATCGACAACGTGATCGTCCAGGAGGCTCCGGCGCCGAATCTCGTGACCAACGGCAGTTTCGAAACGCCGGCTTCACCCCCGGCCTTCAATTCATTCTCGTCCATCGGGGCCGGGAGCACCGCGTTGACCGGCTGGACGATGGGCGGGAGCGGGGGCTACCTGATCGATGGCTGGGACCGGTTTGGCAACGAACCAAATACGGCGGCCGCCGACGGCGCCCAATACCTGCAGTTGCAGGACGCGGGGACGGGGGTGGCCACGATCAGCCAGGGCGTTACCACGGTCGTTGGTAAAACGTACGAGTTGTCGTTCGATTACAGCGGGGTCGACACGGCGAGCCACTCGGTCGACCTCACGTATGATGTGGGCGGGCCGGTCCAGACGGTGACGTATTCCACGGGGACCCCCATGCTTCCCTGGCAGACGGAGACATTCTCGTTCGAGGCGACCACCACCACCACCATCATCAGCTTTACCGGGGATTCGGTGGGGGGCGGGTTCTACGGCGTCGGCATCGACAACGTCCGCGTCACGGCCCTCCCCGCCACGGCCGCGACGGCGGCCACGATCACGGTGAACGACGACCCTTCCCCGATCACCGCGACCCTCGCGATCGACGAGGACTTCGCCCTCACCGCCACGACCGCGATGGTGCTCGGCGCCGGAACGGGCGCGGGCTTCGTGAACCAGTCCAACGGGTCCGTGACGACCCCGGACTTGACGATCAATTCCAGCGGAACCGGGGACCTCTCGCAGTATAACCTGTCCGGGGGGAGCGTGGATGCCGCGGCAGTCACCGTGAACGACGCCGGGGAGATGAACCTGACCGGTGGAACGGCGACGAATTCCGGAACCCTGACCGTCGCCCCCGGCGGGATCCTGGATATCGACGGAGGGACGTTTCTGCACCCCGGCAACGGCACGATCGACGGATTCGGACTCATCCAGCTGCAGTCGGGGACCTTCTCCTCGGGCACCGACACGAGTGACGGGCAGACCCTGAAGACCGATGTGGAGATCAGCGGCGGCACCTTCTCGATGCTCAACCAGGTCATCTTCAGCCAGGGTCAGCCGCTCGAGTTCCGGGTGATCGGCGATGAGGCCTCCATCACGATGAGGCACCTTCAGTTCAGTGGATACACCGGTTCGCAGGGAACCTTGAAATGGATCTTCGACGAAACCGGGGTCAGCCCGATCAACGTGACGTCCTGGATGTTTCTTGATCTCGCAAAGATCGTGGTGGACGGCTCGGCCTACACGGGCGGAACGGGCACCTTCCCTCTCCTGAACTCCACCCATCTCGGCGGCCTGGCCGCCCCCGGCAACATCACGGTCACCGGCTTCGCGGAACGGGGCCTGGCTGCCACCGTGGTGCAGGATGACCAGGAAACGGAGTCGGTCAGCCTCGTCGTCACCACCGTGTACGAGAACTGGGCCGCGGGTTACGGGCTCAGCGGCGCCGCCGCCGCGACCACCGCCGACATCGAGAACGGCGGGACGGGCGACGGGATGACGAACCTGCTGGAATTCGGATTCGGGACCGACCCCACCGTCAGCGACAACAACTCCCTGACCGTCACCGACGGCGCCAACTTCACGCCCGGACAGCCGGTGGTGGTGGTGACCTGGAACGGCGGCAACCCGGTCAAGCTGCGCTACGTTCGCCGCAAGCACCACGCGGCGGCCGGCCTGATCTACACCCCGAAGTTCACCGATTCGACCGGCACCACCATTCCCGACCCCGCCAACCCGACGCCCACCGTGGTTTCCGACGGCGGGGGCGACTACGAGGTCGTGGAGGTTCCCTTCCCGCTCTTCGATTCCACCGGCGAGAAGGTCTCCGCCCTGATGGCGGTGGTGGAAGTTGAATTGAACTGAAGCGCCCGCTCCCATCACCTTGCGCACCCCGCGCGTGGCCATCCGCGGACCGGTGCGGGCGGGCGCTGGTCACAATCTTCACGGCGGCGCGCGGCGCATCGCGCGGCCGGAGATGGAGTCGGCCGGGGGACCGATCCGGCGGCGCCCCCGCCGGGCCGCATCGGTGATCCCCTGAACGTGCGAGGAGGCGGAGATCGCCGGCAACTCCCGCCGCCGGAGCGTGGGAAGTCCCCCCAATGCGCGGGAATGGGGCCAGGCGCATCACGTAAACGCATGATAGGCAAGCCCCTCGATTCACCTAGGATCGGGGGTCGCTAAGGCGATTCGGAGCCCTCCACCGCGGACCTGTGTATCGCCGCGCCAGACCGCCCCGGAACCCAAATCGTCTCCACACTATGAAATCCCAGAAATCCACGACCCATCGTTTTGCCCTTCCGCTTCTCCTCGCCGCTCTCGTCGGGCCGGGGGCGCAGGCCGCCGTTCTCACCTGGGACACCGCTACCGGCGACGGCACCACCATCACCGAAGGTGGCGGCACCTGGCAGGTGGGTGTCGGCAACTGGAACGACACCGGCGCCGACGTCCTCTGGGCCGACGGCAACGAGGCGGTGATCGGCGGCGGAACCCTGGGCGCCGCGGGCACGATCACGCTGGGATCCGACATCACCACCGCAAATGCGCAGTTCGGCCTCGACTTCGCCCCACCCGCTGCGGGCACTTACACCGTCGATCTCAACGGCTTTACGCTCACGCCGGGCGCCACCGCGTTTCGACCTTTTCGCATTACCGGTGGCTCCAGTGTCACGATCGATGACATCGCGGGCGGGGGTGGTTACGTGACCGGGACCGGGGCGTGGAGTCACGACATCACGGGCTCGGTGATCATCAATGCCAAGGTCACCGACACCGACGGGAGCGGGACCGGGACCAATGGCAGGGTTTATACCGCGGGGGCGGGCAGCCTCGCGCTCACCAACGCCGCGAACGACTTCACCGGTGTCTACGGCAAGCAGAACGGCGGCACCCTCTCCTTCTCCTCCATTGGTGACATCGGGACGTCCAGCGCGGCGGGCGCGGGGGACGAGATCCAGGTCGGATTCAACGCGAGGCTCGCTTACACCGGCGACGCCGACACATCCACCAACCGGACCCTGACCTTCTTCGGCGGCAACAACGGGACCCTCGACAACGACGGCCTGGGGACGCTCCTCTGGACCGGGCCCTTCAACAACAGCACCAGCGGGGCCGCCGGGACCCGGAATTTCACGCTGGGGGGCGGCAATGCCGGTGATAACGAGATCCGGGGCACCTTGGCCGACAACGGCGACAAGATCCTTAATGTCGTCAAGAACGACTCCGGCACGTGGTTGCTCTCGGGAGCCAACACCCACACCGGCACCACCACCGTCAGCGGCGGCATCCTGAAGATCAACAACGACAGCGCCCTGGGAGATTTCGGGACGACCACCTCGCATACCATCGTCGCCAACAACGCCAAGCTGCAGCTCGACGGCAGCGGGGGAGACCTGGTCATCGCGGAAGACATCACCCTCGGCGGCGGGAGCGGGGGAATCCGCAATCTCGCCGGCGACAACACCATCACCGGCGCGGTGACCCTCAGCAACGGCGCCGACCTCCGGCGGGACGGGGGAACCCTGACGTTCTCCGGCGGGATCAACAGCATCGCGAACCAGGGCATCTCCTTCAACCTGCCGACCATCGTCGACACGACCCCGATCAACCTGAACGCCGGCACCCTCACCATCACGAGCAACGGCAACAACCCCGCCAGCGGGTCGGAACTCAATGTCGGCGGCAATGACTGGGGCCTGCTGCGCATCAACTTCGGCGGCTACCTCACCCTCGGCGGCGCCAACTTCCTGGCGGCGGATGCGCCCGTCGAATTCGGCTGGAACCTCATCAACCAGTCCACCGCGACCCTCGATCTCAACGGGTTCGACCAGACGGTGCGATCGATCAGCCAGAGTTCGAATTCCTTCGGCGAGGGTGGAAACATCAACATTACCGGCGGCGGCACGCTGACTCTCGACCTGGACTCGGGCACCAGGGAATACCAGGGCCGGATCACGGACGGGGCCACCGCCACCGCCTTGACGAAGGACGGCGCGGGGACGCAGGTTCTCAACAACCTGAGCGGCACCCCGAGCGACCACAGCGGCGCCACCACCGTGAACGGGGGCGTCCTGCAGACCGGTTCCGGCAACACCCTCTCGGCGAACTCGTCCCACACCGTGGCGAGCGGCGGCACCCTCCAGCTCAACGGCTATTCGAACTGTGTCGGTTCCCTCGCCGGCGACGGCACGGTCGAGAGCGGAGCGGCGGCATCGGCGCTGCTCAGTGACGACTTCGAATCCACCGGCATCACCAAGAGCGGGGTGCGATTCCGCGAGGGGAGCATCGACCAGGGCTGGGTCACCCGCTTCAACTCGGAGTGGGACACCACCAACGGGCGGTTCGAGAACGACAGCACCACGGCGGGCGGTTATCCGGTGGCCACCCCGGCCGAATCGGCGCTGGTCAACATGTTCAGCAATTCCGCGGACGGCGCCACCGTCAACCTGCAGTTCGATTACGACGTGGCGGCGGGCGACACCCTCTACGTGCACTTCCGGGGGCACCTCGGGACGCCCACCGATGACGGCCTGATCGTCGGGAACACGGAGCCGTGCAACGGAGCCTATTCCAACAACGAGGGCGGGTCCTTCACCCAGATCGACGCCTTCAACCTCAAGGACGGGGCGACCAGCTTTGGCGGCGGCGCGGCGAACGCGATCGCGGCGCTGACCGGCAGCGGGACCTACACGGCGAACATCGACATCGCCAGCCTCGGGATCGACGGCATCGACAGCTTGGGCGGCTTCTCGCACCTCAGCCTCGCCTTCTGCAAGGACGAGGACGGGCTCCCCGGAACGACCTCGATCGACAACCTGTCCATCACCTCGTCGCAGACGACCCTGGCAACCGGGGCGGACGGCACCGACACCACCTTCGCGGGAACCATCTGGGACGGCACCACCGGGACGCTCGGACTCCTCAAGAAGGGCGCCGGGACCCAGACCCTCAACTCGGCAGCCACCTACACCGGCCTCACCACCGTCACCGCCGGGACGCTGCAGGTCGGCAACGGCGGAACCACCGGATCGCTCGCCACCGCCAGCAACATCGTCATCAGCGCCGACGGCACGCTGTGCTTCAACCGGTCCGACACCGTGACCCAGGGCGTCGATTTCAGCGGCGATCCCATCCAGGGGACCGGCACCTTCGCGGTGAAGGGCGGCGGGACGGTGGTGCTGACCAACAGCGGCACCTTCGCCGACACGAGTATCACCGTCTCGGTGGAGGCAGGTTCGACCCTCCAGTTGGACTACGCCGGCACCGCCACCATCGGCGCCCTCTTCCTCGACGGAATGCAGGTGAATGCCGGCGTTTATGACAGCTCCGACCCCTCCGGACTGATCACCGGCACCGGTTCCCTCACCGTCGTGAACGATCCCCCGGTTTCCGGCGTCCCGAGCATCATCGACATCGCCATCGACGGCGGCGGCAACGTCATCCTCACCCTCGACGGGTCGGAGGCCGGTCTCACCGCCCAGCAGTCCGACGACCTCACCGACGGCAGCTTCTTCGATGTCGTCGCGACACCCGGCCCGAACACCCTCACCATCGACGCCGCCGACGTCGATCCCAACGCCGACGGGGAAGACTACTACCGCGTCCGGAACTAAGAACCACAGCCTCCACCCAACAGCCGCCTCCATGAAAACCTATCGATCCGAATTCGCCCGCGCCCTCATCGGGGCCATTGCCATCACCGTGATTGCGGCCCCGTCCGTCGGGGCGGCCGTCGTCACCTGGGACGCCAGCGGCGACTCCACCTGGAGCGGGCCGAGCGACGCCACCAGCTGGAGCGGCGCGACCTACAACGACGGCGATGACGCCGAATTCCTCGGCGCGGGGACCGGCACGGTCACAATCACGGGGACCGTCAACCCGCTGAGCGTCACGGTGAATTCCGCCGCTGCGGCGGACTACACCT
>JABDMC010000151.1 GCA_013001695.1 Akkermansiaceae bacterium | reverse complement strand
GTCCCATCCGTCCCATCCGTCCCATCCGTCCCATCCGTCCCATCCGTCCCATCCGTCCCATCGGACCCATCGGACCCATCGGCCCCATCGGTCCCATCGGTCCCATCGGACCCGTGGGACCCCGTCGGACCCATCC
Source organism: Akkermansiaceae bacterium (assembly GCA_013001695.1). Lineage (GTDB taxonomy): Bacteria > Verrucomicrobiota > Verrucomicrobiia > Verrucomicrobiales > Akkermansiaceae > Roseibacillus_B. The sequence goes on along the minus strand of JABDMC010000151.1, from coordinate 20,074 downwards.
ATCCCATCGGCCCCTGCCGTCGACATCCCCGGCAAGAGAAAAGCGGAAGAGGGGATCCCCTTCCGCTTGGCTGTAATTCGAGGTGGGGCCGGACGGGCGGGCCTACTTCTTGGCGCCGGCAAGCTGCGCCTTCACCTTCTCCTCGAGTTCGGCGTAGAGCTTCTCGTCGGCCTTGAGAGCCACCTTGGCGGCGTCGCGGCCCTGGGCGAGTTGATCGCCGTCGTAGCTGAACCAACTGCCGCGCTTCTGGACGATGTTGTATTCGAGGGCGAGGTCGAGGAGGGAGCCGACCGAGGAGATGCCCTCGCTGTACATGATGTCGAACTCGGCCTCCGTGAATGGCGGGGCGACCTTGTTCTTGACCACCTTGACCCGGGTGCGGTTGCCCTGCACGGTCCCGTCGGTGGCCTTGATGGCGCCGCTGCGGCGGATGTCGATGCGCACCGACGAATAGAACTTGAGGGCCCGGCCACCGGGGGTGGTCTCGGGGTTGCCGAACATCACGCCGATCTTCTCGCGGATCTGGTTGGTGAAGATGCAGACCGTGCGGGCCTTGGAAATGAAGGAGGTGAGCTTCCGCATGGCAGCGCTCATGAGGCGGGCCTGCGCGCCGACGGTGGAGTCGCCGATTTCACCTTCGAGTTCCTGGCGGGTGACGAGGGCCGCGACGGAATCGAGGACGACCACATCGACGGCGTTGGAGCGCACGAGGGCTTCGCAGATCTGGAGGGCCTCCTCGCCGGAGGACGGCTGGGAAACGAGGAGGTCGTCGAGGTTGACGCCGAGCTTGCCGGCGTACTGGGGGTCGAGGGCGTGTTCGACGTCGATGAAGGCGGCGAGGCCGCCCTTCTTCTGGGCCTGGGCGATGGCGGTGAGGGTGAGGGTGGTCTTTCCGGAGGATTCGGGGCCGTAGATTTCGACGATGCGGCCGCGGGGAAATCCACCCACGCCGAGGGCCCGGTCGATGAGGAGGTTCCCGGTGGGGATGACGTCGACATCGACCCGGTGTTCGTCGCCGAGCCGCATGATGGCGGTCTCCCCGAACTCCTTCTGGATGTGGGAGATGGCGAGATCGAGGTTCTTCTTGCGGGCTTCGCTGAGCTTCTGGGCCGCCTTGTCGGGGGCGGCGGCAGGAGCGGCGGAGGCGGCGGGCTTGGCGGGTTTGGCGGAGGCGGCTTTGGATTCGGCCATGGACTTAGAAGTAACAGTTGCGGCACTCATGACAATTTCAATTGGATTGGCAGGAGCATGCCAAACCCGTCCAATGGGCGCAACTAAAAAAACTGTTCGGAGGAACAGTTATTGAGAATCAGGCGGTTGGGGGGCGGCCTTTTGCTCGAAGTAGGCGTTCACGCGCTCCTTCATCATGCCGACCTGGCTCCCGATCTCGGATTCGGGGTCGATGGCCTTGATGTCATCGAGGAGCTTGAGGGCCCCGGGCTCATCGCCCTGCTCGACGATGGCCATGAACTTGCCCATGAGGATGTGCTGGCGGTCCATCCCGGTGGGATTGTGGGATTCGAGGAACTCGTCGGCGAGCTTGCGGACCCCGTCGAAGTCCTTGGCCACGAAGAGTTGTTCGACCTTGTCCTCGTAGGCGCTCACCGAATCGCGGTAGTCGCGGGTCTTCTTGAAGCCGGTGGTGTCCTCGGGATCGGCGGCGAGGATGGTCTCGGCGATGTCGCCGTAGAAGTTGTCGATGACGGCGTCGGGGAAGTCCCCGATGGCGCGCTCGAGGGCCTCGGCCTTTTCGACGCCGTCGAGCTTGGCGGCGGCGGCCAGCGCGGCGTCACGCTCCTCGCGCTTGGTGCGCAGATCGGCGAGGTGCTCGAGGTATTTTTCGGGGCCCCCTTCCTGGTAGCCGGTCTGGGCGTAGGGACGGCCCTGGGCGTCCGCGAGGATGATGGTGGGGTATCCCTGGACGCTGTACTTCTTGCCGAGCGCCTGGTTCTGGTCCTTGGTTTCCTTGCTGAGCTTGCTCTGGTCGCGGGGGAAATCGAGTTCGACGAGGATGAAGTGGTCGCCCGACTTCTGCTTGAAGGGGTCCTGGTCGAAGACCTCGTTCTTGAGGCGGATGCACCACCCGCACCAGTCGGAACCGGTGAAATCCATGAGGAGGTCCTTTTTCTCGGCGGCGGCCTTTTTCTTGGCGGCTTCGAAGTCGGTCATCCAGGCATCGCCGGCGGCGAGGACGGAACCAAGGGGCGCCAGGACGAGAGCGAGAACGACGGAGAGGACTTTCATAGGATTCCCTGCTGGGACGGACAAGGATGCCCCCATATTCACGTGGGGTCTAGGCATTTTCGCCCCGGAGGGAGAGGCGCACCGCCGGCTGGATCGAAAATTCGCGGGCCCGGCCGGGCCTACGGGGCCTTCAGGGCCTCGACCCGTTCCTGGACGGCCTCGAGCCGCTTTTGCAACTCGCGGGCCTCGTGCTGGAGCCGACCGAGCTCGGTGCGGCGGCGGAGTTCGCGTTCGTGGGCCGCGACGGCCTCCTCGAGGGCCTCGGCGGTGGCGTGGGTGCGGTCATGGTCCGCCTGGAGGTTCTTGATGGTATCCTCGAGGTTCTTGATCTGGCGGCGAACGCGCTCGCGCCCCGCCCCGGCGCCATCGAGCCGGCCCCGCGCGGCGTTCAGCTTGCGGTCCAGTTCCGCCCAACGCTGATGCTGCTCGTCGAGCTGGCCGGACTTGATCCCGGACTCGCGGCGGACCATTTCGAGATTCCGGCGGAGTTGGAGATCGTTCAGCCCCCCCAGGGCGGCATTTCCCGCGCGATTCCCGCGCGCCTTCGGTTCGTCCTTCGGCGGCCCCGGCCGCTTCCCGCCGGAGGCGGCCGCGGCGGGCTTCTTGGCCGGTGGCCGCACGCTCCCCTGCGGCGCCGGGGTGACCGGCGGTTTCGGGGGAGCGGGGCGGGCGTTCCCGGATTGGCGCTTCAGAAGCTGGTCGATCGCGGCCCGGCTCGCGGAGGCCCGCCGGCCGAAGGGCGTCTTGGGGTCGATGGCCTCGATCGCCTGGGCGGTGGCGCGGGCCGCCGGGTAGCGTCGATTCTCCATTTCGGCGTTCAGCCGGAAGGTGAGGAGACGCTGCCTTTCCTCACCCGCCGGCTTCTCCTTGGCGAGGAGGGAGTCGATCCGGGCGATGAGCCCCGCGTAGTCGGCCTTCTGACGGTAGGGCCGGAAGGTAGCGGCGAGGCGGGCCTGCCGGCGGTTGTCCCGCACTTCCGCGAGGAACTTCGAATCGGGATCGACCTTGGCGAGATCCGCGGCCATGTCGCTGTAGGTGGTGAGAACACTCTCTTCCGGGACGGTGCGCAGGGCGGCTTCGAGGGCCTTGGCCCGGGCCGCGCCGGCGGCCTGTTCGGCGGCGGCGAATGCCTGGTCCCGCCTGGCGCGATTCGCCTCGAGGGAATCGAGGTGTTCAAGGAATGCCGCCGCGCCGCCCGGACGGTAGCCGGTGCGCGCGTAGGGACGGCCCTCGGCATCGGAGAGAAACACCGTCGGGAATTCGGTCACCCCGTAGCGCTCCCGCAGTTGCGCGTTCTGCTTCCGCACCTTCGCGGGGAGGGCCGACGAGTCCTCGGGGAAATCGATTTCCAGCAGGACGAACTTGCCGGCCGCGGCGTCCCTGAACTCCTTGGTGTGGAAGACCTCGTCATCGAGCTTGATGCTTCCGCTGGACCAGTCGGACTGCGCGAAGTTCATGAGGAGAGGCTTCTTTTCGGCGGCGGCCTTGCGGAGGGCGGCCTTGAGGTCGGTGTGCCAATCGGCCGCCGCGAGGGCGGCGCCGGATCCGGAGGCGAGGAGAAGGCAGGCGAGAACGGTTTTCATCGTGGTGGTCTGGGCCGGTCCAAAGCCCACGCCAGAATCCCCGCGAGGTCGAGCCAAATTCCGGCCGGCCGGCCCGGGACGAGGCCGCGGCCGCCGCCCGCCGGGGGGCGCCTCCCCTCACCCGCCGGCGTAGGCCTTCCGGACCTCCTCCGCGATGATGCGGAAGCCGTCGCGCACCACCTCCTCCGCCATCGTGAAGGTGACCCGCAGGCATTCGTCGCGGTGGCGCCACTCCGCGTCATCGACCCCGAAGAAGAAGTAGTTTCCCGGCACCACGAGGACGTCGCGGGCCTTGAGGCGTTCGTAGAGTTGGCGCGAACTGATCGGGAGGTCCTCGAACCAGAGCCACAGGAAGAGCGCGCCCTCGCTGCGGTGCACGTGATAGGGAAGGCCATCGTCGAAAAACTCGCGCACCCACTCTTGGGCCTGCTCGGATTTGCGCCGGTAGAAGGGCTGCACGACCTCGTTGCTGAGCTTCAGGATGTCGCCGTTCTCGACGAGCGGCCCGATGATGGCCTGACCGGCGTTGGTGTTGGAAAGGCCCACGATGGAGGTCATGGACGAGAGGGCCTGCACGATTTCCTCGCGGGCGACCACGATCCCGGTGCGCGTCCCCGGCAGGCCGATCTTGGAGAGGCTGAGGGTCAGGATGATGTTCTCGTTCCAGACCGGCGTGGCCTCCGTGAAGATGACGTTGGGAAAGGGAGCGCCGTAGGCGTTGTCGACGATGAGCGGGATGTCGTGCTCCGCGGCCAGGGACGCCAGCCGCGCAACCTCGTTGTCGGTGAGGACATTGCCGGTCGGATTGGTGGGGCGCGAGACGCAGATCGCGGCGGTGTCCGGGGTGACCTCGAGCTGGTCGAAGTCGACGCGGTACTTGAACTCGTGCGGGGCGGTGATCTCGATCTTCGGCTTCACGGCGCGGAACAGCCCGCCGCCCACCGACTGGTTGGCGTAGCCGATGTACTCGGGCACCAGCGGCAGGAGGATCTTCTTGCGACCGCCGTCCGCGAAGGCGCCGGCGAGGGCGTTGAAGAGGAAGAAGAAGGCGGTCTGGCCCCCGGCCGTGATGGCGATGTTGCCGGAATCGAGGGGCCACCCGAACTCGCGCCGGAACAGGCCCGCGAGGGCTTCGCGGAAGGCGCGGTTGCCGGACGGCGGCTCGTAGTTGCCGACCATGTGCTCGAGTTCCCCCGGGGTGGCCGCAATCTCGCCGAGCCGCCGCCGCCAGAGGGCGTCCATCTCGGGAATGTGGGCCGGCTGGCCGCCGCCGAGCATGCGGACCCGCTCGCCGCCGGCCGCCAGGGCGTGGCCGAGGTCGTCCATCAACTCCCCGATCCCGCTGCCGCTGCACAAATTGCGGCCGAACTCTGACAGCTCCCAGCTCATCGCGCACGGGGGGTCCCGGTCGCACCAGCCGGCTGGCGGCCGGGACGCTCAGGGAATCTGGATGGGACGGACGTCATGACGGGGTTGCTCCGGCGGGGTCCCGGAGGGGCCACCCCCCGGCGACGCCCCCGGCGATTTGCTGCGTTGACCCTGCAGGACACATTTCTATAGTGGCCGCCCACGCAACACCAATCCAAGAATCAAAATGTCTATCAACGTCGGCGACCCCGCACCGGATTTCACCCTCAGCACCCTCACCAGCGACGGTCCGCAGACCGTCACGCTTTCCTCGCAGTGGAAGGATTCCCCGGTGGTGCTGCTTTTCGTCCCGATGGCATTCACGGGGGTGTGCACCACGGAATTGTGCGACGTGACCAATGGGCTGGGCGCCTACGAGGAGCTCGGCGCCAAGGTGCTCGCCGTCAGCGGGGACAATCCCTTCGCGCAGCAGGCCTGGGCGGAAAAGGAGGGGATCGGGCTGAGCCTCCTCAGCGACTACGAGCACGAGGCGGCGAAGGGCTACGGCATCGCCTATGACAGCTTCCTTCCGGACAAGAACCTCCCGATGGGCGGCGTGCCGAAGCGGTCCGCCTTCGTCATCGGCAAGGACGGCGTCGTGAAGTACGCCGAAGTGAAGGAGAGCCCCGGAGATCTCCCGGACTTCGACGCGATCAAGGCCGCCCTCGGCAGCCTGTAAGGCGACCTGCTCTCCTAGAACCGCAGTTCGATCACCTTGTCGCCGGGATTGATCGTGTCCGGCGAGCTGGCATCCTCGACCGAGAGCGGAGTCACCTCGGGCTCGGGCGCGGAGCCGATCGGGATTCCCGAATCGTCGGAACTCGGGGCCCCGGGAGTGCCCGGCACGAGGGGGAGGGATGACTTCTCCGCGACCATGATGGACGGCACGTAGCCGATGTCCCCACTCTCCAGCTCGACGCGCACGTAGGTCCCGTCGGTGGCGATGACCTTCAGGGGAGTCCCCTGCTGGAGGGTCCGGTACGGCTGGTCGTTGCCGCGCGGCACCCGCGAGTAGAGCGCCGCACTGGGCACGCTGGTTTCCAGCCACTGGCCGGCGGAATACGCCGGGCCGGCGGGCTCCGACGGCTCCGAGGACCTCGCCGATGCTCCGGGGGAATCGAGCGGATCGGTGCTTCCGCCGGAGATCGGTTGATTCAGCGAGCTCATCACGCCGCAGGACGTGACAAGCAGGCAGCCCACAGCAAGGAGGGGGTAGTAGCGAGACTGCTTCATGGAGGTCATTCTGGCGTCGATTCGACGGGGGGTCAATGGCATTCCCCGGGGCCTAACAGCTCCTGGATGCGTTCGCGCGCGGCCTCTTCCCAGCGCCTCACGGGGAATCCCAGCTCGACCATGAGACGGTGGGGTTCCATGGCGGTGTGGACGGGCCGCGGGGCGCTCAGTTGGGGAGTGCCGGCCAGGGTCGCCGGCTTGACGCGGGGCACCTCCGGAAAGGCGCCCAGCTCGGTGGCGATCTCGAGGACCTTCGATCCGTAGGTCCACCACGTCTCCGGTTCCCCGGCGTTGGTGAGGTGCAGGATTCCGGAGACATCCCGCCGGTCGAGGAGCGCCGCGATCCAGCGCTCGACGTCGTGCATCGCGGTGGGCATCGACCACTTGTCGTTGACGGCGTCGAGGGGCTCCCCGCGCCGGGCCCGGTCGAGGAAGGACTCCACGAATCCGGGGGGCGCCGTGCCGAAGACCCAGGAGGTCCGGCAGACCAGGGCCGTGGGGCATCGATCCAGCACGAGACGCTCGCCGTCGAGCTTGGAAATTCCGTAGTGGTTGACCGGGTTGGTGGCGGCATGTTCGTCCTTGAGGCCGGAGATCGACCCGTCGAGGACGTAATCGGTGCTGAAGTGGATCATGCGGGCGCCCTTTTCATGGCAGATGGCCGCCATGACGCCCGGGGTCTCGGCGTTGACGCGGTGCGCGTCGGAGGGGTACATCTCGCAGGATTCCGGGGTGGCCATCGCGGCACAATTCACGAGGACGTCGAATTCCATTTCCGACAGCCGGCGGCGGACCGCTTCCGGATTACGGAAATCGACCATGTCGCGCCGCAAGGTGGAAACGTCGTGGATTCCGTTCCAAGCTCGCCAGAAATGGCCTCCCAACTTCCCGGTCGATCCCGTCAAAACGATGTCCATGCGCCGCCATTCTAGCAGAGAATGGACGGCGGTCCCATCTTTCCGTTTCCGCCGGAGGGAATTCGCGGTAGCGTCGCGCCGTGCGGGTCCTGCAGTCCATTCTCCTGACCGGCGGCGCGGGCTTCGTGGGGTCGGCGCTGGCCCGCCAGTTGCTGCGTTGCGACGGGTTCGAGCGGCTGGTGGTGCTGGACAAGCTCACCGGGGGAGGGCGCCGGGAGAATCTCGCGGACCTCGCGGGCGATCCGCGCTTCTCCTTCGTGGAGGGCGACATCGCCGACCAGCCGCGCGTGGAGCGCCTGATCAGGGAGGCCGGCCTGAAAGGGCTCATGAACCTCGCCGCCGAGCGGCAGGTGGGCCCGTTCCTCCTCGAGGGCGATCCATTCACGGCACCGAACGTCGCGGGCACGGTCCAGCTTCTCGACGCGTGCCGTGTCACCGGGATCCCGATGCTGCAGTGCTCGACCGCGGAGGTTTACGGGCCGATGGAACCGCCGGGGCAGGCCACGGAGGACTCGCCGCTGGCGCCCGCGACGCTCTACGCGGCCTCCAAGGCCGCGGCCGACCTGATGTGCCTGGCATTCCGCAAGTCCCACGGGCAGGACGTGGTGATCACGCGCGGGACCTGCCTCTACGGCCCGCGCCAGCATCCCGCCGAGTTCATCCCGACGGTGGTGCGGCAGGCGGTCGGTGACGAACCGGTGCCGCTCGCCAGGGAGGGCATGCAGGTGCGTGACTGGCTGCACGTCGACGACTACTGCCGGGGAATGATCGCGGCCTTTCTGCGCGGCGCGCCGGGGGAGATATTCAACTTCGGCGGCCAGTGCGAACGGACCGACCTCGGGGTGGCCCGGAACGTCGTGGAGTTGCTCGGGAAACCCGCCTCGCTGATCACGGGAATCCCCGCGAAGTCGAGAGAGAACGGCCGCTGCGCGGTGGAGTGCACCAAGGCCCTGCGGTATTTCGGCTGGCGCCCGGAACTCGCCATCAAGAACGCCCTCGGTAACCTCGCGCGGGAACTGGCCTCCAACGTCGTGGCGCAGCAATGAACGCGCGGCGGCCGGCGCCGGCAATTCGCCGCGCGGGCCGTTGCCGGGGCCTCACCCGACGTACATCTCGCCGAGTTCCTCCTCGACGTAATCGATCTCGCGCGTCGGCGCGCCGGAGGCTTCGCGGATGGTGCGCAGGGTCCGTTGTGACCCCCGCCGGGTGTTGGGGCCGGCAACGCGGTCCTTGACGGCCTCCAGGAGCGTCGGCGCCACGGCGGCGATCCCGACGGCGGCGAGGGCCAGGGCCACCGGGCGGCGCGCCCCCCGATGCATCAGGTCGCCGAGGAAGATCCCCGCGGCCACGCCCAAGACGGCCGGCGCCACTTCGGCACTGGTGTCGACCCATTTCCGGGCCGGGGCGCTGGTCTTCAAGCTCACGGGCTGACAATAAACCCTGCCGCGGGAAGCGAGAAACAAATTTTCACCTCATCGCGGATTTTGACATGTCAGCCGAATGCCCCATCATCGGCGGCGATGTCCGAACCCTACGCAGTGGTCCTTGCCGGCGGCAGCGGCACCCGATTCTGGCCCCTGAGCCGGAATACGAGGCCCAAGCAACTATTGAACCTCTTCGACGGCGACACGCTGCTGCACCAGACGCTGGCGCGCCTCGACGGCCTCGTGCCCCGGGAGAACGTCTTCCTGTTGACGAACGCCCAGCAGGAAGAAGGCGTCCGGGCGATCGCTACGGGCGTGCCCCCCGAGAACATCATTCCGGAGCCGGCCAAGCGGGACACCGCGCCGGCGGTGGCCCTCGGCGTCGGCCTGGTGGCGGCGCGGGACCCGGAAGCCAGCATGATGGTGCTCCCGGCTGACCAGCTCATTCACGACACCTTCGAGTATCACTCCGTGATGAAGGACGCGCTGACCATCGCGGGGGCCACCGACGCGCTGGTCACCATCGGCATCAAGCCCACCTGGGCGTGCCCGTCCTACGGTTACATCGAGCGCGGCGACCGGGCCGTGGTTTCCGACATCGACGTCACCCATCCGCCGTACGAGGTTCAGCGGTTCCGGGAGAAGCCGAACTCCGACCTCGCCGAGCAGTTCCTCGGGGCCGGGAATTTCAGCTGGAATGCGGGCATGTTCATCTGGTCGGTGCCGACTGTCCTCGCGGAGCTGAACCAGCACGCCCCGAAGCTCGCGAATTTCGTGGGTGAGATCCGGCGGTCGAAGGACATCTCCGCCACGGTGGCGGCGCAGTTTCCCGAGTTGACGCCGATCTCGATCGATTACGCGCTGATGGAGAAGGCCTCCCGGGTGCTCAACCTCGAGGCCACCTTCGACTGGGACGACGTGGGTTCGTGGATCTCGGTGGCGAAATACCTCGAAAACATCGGCGACAACAACCAGGCCAACACGCCGGTCTCGGTCCTCGACAGCGGGAACAACATCGTCTTTTCGGACAACGGCCAGCATATCGCCCTGCTGGGGGTCGACGATCTCATCGTGGTGCGCACCGACGATGCCATTCTCATCGCCAACCGGCACCACGCCGACTCGATCAAGAAGCTCGTGAAGGATCTCCCCGACGAGCTGCACTGAAGTTGCCGGGTGATCCGGTGGCCCGGGAACCCGGGGACCCATCCGCCGGGCCGCTCCCCAATCGCTCCCTACTGCAATCCCAGTCAGTCATCCAGTCCTCGCGATCGACTACGGCGACGCGCGCATCGGGCTCGCGGCCACCGACGACCTCGGCATCGGGGCCCATCCGGTCGAGACGGTGGACGTCCGGCGCACCGATCCGCTCGAGCGCCTGGCGCAGGTCGTGGCGGCCCGGGGCGTGCAGACGCTTCTCCTCGGGCTCCCGGTGCGCATGGACGGATCCGAGGGCTCGTCGGCCCGCAAGGTCCGCGCCTTCGCGGCGAAGCTGACGGAGCGCTTCCCGGACATCCCGCTGCACCTCACCGATGAACGGCTATCCACCGCCGCCGCCGCGGAGAAGCTGCGGGCCGCCGGGAAGCCCGCGAAGAAGCAGAAGGACATCATCGACCAGGCGGCCGCCCTGGAACTTCTCGGGGACTGGTTGCGCGAGCACGATCCCGGGCAACCCTGAATAGAGACCAGCCGGATGCGACTCAAGCTCACCCTCGCCTACGACGGCCGCCCCTTCGGCGGCTGGCAGTCGCAGCCGAATGCCGACACCGTGCAGGACCGGCTCGAGGCGGCTTTGGCCGAGGTCGCCAAGCAGCCGGTGCGGATCCACGGCTCGGGCCGCACCGACGCCGGGGTGCATGCCCTCGCGCAGGCGGCCCACTTCGACCCGCCGGATGAGCTCACCCTCAATCCGCTGAACTGGGTGGCGGCGCTCAACACGAAGCTGCCCGCCACCATCCGGGTGATGTCGTGCGAGGAGGTCGCGCCGGACTTCCACGCGCGCTTCTCGGCGCGGGCCAAGACCTACGCGTACGACCTCTCGATCGAGCCGGTCCTTCCGCCGCTGCGGGCGGGGCTGGCGTGGCACCTTCCCCGCCAGCTCGACCCGGCGACGCTGGAGGACGCCCTGGCGCTCTTCCGGGGCCGCCACGACTTCCGGGCCTTCGCCGCCAACCGGGGCGACGAGACCGGCGAGACCGATTTCGTGCGCATCATGTCGGAGGTCTCCCTGGCCGCCACCGGCGAAGGCTACCGCCTGACCTTCACGGCCGACGGCTTCCTCTACAAGATGGTGCGCCTCCTGACGGGCGCCGCGGTGAAGGCCGCCCAGGGCCAGCTCCGCCTCGATGACCTCGCGGCCCTGCTCGACCAGGGGCCGGACCTCCCCCACGGGAAGTCCCCGCTGGCCGCCCCCCCGGATGGCCTGACGCTTCTGGCGGTCCGCTACGACTGACCTCCCGGGGGGAGGATCGGTTTCGCCGGGGTCAGAAGTAGGTCCGGAAGGCGAGCCAGTAGGTCACACCATCGGCGTCTCCGTCGCCGGCCCCGGGGGTGTCGAGAGACTCCAGTTCGACTCCCGCCATGAACTTGGCCTCGTGGCCGCAGAGGAAGTAGTTCAACCCGGCGTAGATGCTGTGGTGCTCGTCGCCCCGGCCGCTGTTGACATTCCCGCCATGGTCGCGGCGGAAGTAGCGCGAGTTCGTCCGGATGCCCTGGTCCTCCTCGGCGCCCTGGTAGCTGTAGCGCAGGACGCCCTCGAGGCGGTCCTCGACGATCTCGTAGGACGGCATGACCACCAGGCCGTAAAAGTTGCCCTCGCGGGCCATCTTGCTTTGGGAACCGTTGTCGCCCACCATGCCGTTCACGAGGACTTCCCAGCGCGGGCCGCTGGCGACCCACGCCGCCGAGAGGGCCCACTCGTAAAGATCGTAGTCGTTGTTGTCGGCCACCCGGTTGTCGCCGGCATCGCCATTGGCGTCGTTCCAGAGGAAGTCGAGGATCACCTCGTGTCCCTCGGCGACCTCGACGGTGGCGCTTCCGTAGAGGGCCGCGCCGGCGTTCCAGCTGGCCAGCTCGCGGGAATCGTCGGTGGTGAATAGGCCGAGCGCCGCCGCCCAGTTGCCCTGGCTGGCGTCAAGGGTCGCCCCCGTCATCCGCACCGGGTAGATCTTGTTGGCCGGGGCGGAGCGCTCCACGGTCTTGATCTTCTTCGATGAGGTGTGGACCTCCTGGCTCATCTTCACCTTGTGGCGGCCGTAGTTCAGCGTGAGGCCGTCGAGGGCCCCGGCTCCGAACGCCTTCTTGATGTCAAAGCTCACCCGGGCCTCGTCGAGGCTGCTGTACTGGATGTCGCGGTCCTGGCCTTTCGGGGAATTGTCGTCTTCGAGGTTGGCGTTCACCTTGGCCTTGAAGTAGTTCAGGAACTTCACCTCGGTTCCGAAGCGCAGGCGGCGGATTTCCTCGAAGTCCGCGCTGAAGCCGGCGCCATTGATGTCCTCCCCGTCGACGTAGGCATACTGGAACTGGGCCCGGCCGAAAAACTTCACCGACTGCAGGAGCGGGCCGCCGGGGTTGTCATAGACCGGGGTCCCCAGCCAGTCGAGGAAGGCGCACCCTCCGTCCCAACCGCCTCCCCCCGTTCCGGCCGGCGGCGGGAGTGCCATCGGGTGTTCTTCGCCGGCGTTGGCGCTGAACGCCGGGGCCAGCAGGATGAGCGCTGCGGCCGGGATTCCGGCCCATGGGGTACATTTCATCGAGGTCTGTTCTTGGGTTGGCACCGTTCTTCTCCGACGGCGCCTCACAGTGCCCACCGGGCGGCCGGGCCGCAAAATGCGCGCCGTGCCGATTTCGTCACCTGCCAGTAAGTTCGCCGCCAGGAACCGCCCCCCCGCGGCGCAAAAAAAACGCGGCCCCGGGAAGGAGCCGCGCCTTGCGGTTTCGATCCTTGTAGCGGGCCGGCCTAGAAGTAAGTCCGGAAGGCGAGCCAGTAGGTCACGGCATCGGCGTCGCCGTCGCCCACCCCGGGGGTGTCGAGGGACTGCAGCTCGACCCCCGCCATGACCTTGGCGTTGTGGCCGCAGAGGAAGTAGTTCAGCCCGGCGTAGATGCTGTGGTGCTCGTCGCCCCGGCCGCTGTTGACCATCCCGTCGTGATCGCGGCGGAAATAGCGGGAGTAGGCCCGGATGCCCTCGTTCTCGTCGGCGCCCTGGTAGGCGTAGCGGACGACCCCCTCGAGGCGGTCTTCAACGATCTCGTAGGAGGGCATGATCACCAACCCGTGGAACTGGCCCTCGCGCTCCGGCGAGCCCTGGGTGCCATTGTCGGCGAGGAAGCCGTTGACCAGCAATTCCCAGCGGTCCCCGGTCGCAACCCACGCCGCGGACAGGGCCCACTCCGCAAGGCCCCGGCTGTTGTTGTCGGCCACCTCGTTGTCGAAGGGATCCCCGTTGGCGTCGTTGTAGAGGCCGTCCACCACGATCTTCTGCCCGTCGCCGACCTTCACGGTCACGCTGCCGTGGATGGCCGTTCCGGCATCCCATCCCGCCACTTCCCGCGAAGACTCGGTGGAGTAGATCCCCAGCTCCCCGGAGACGTTCCCCTTGCCGGCTTGCACGACGAAGCCCGTCATGCGCTCGGGATAGACGTTATTGGCGATCGCGGAACGCTCCACGGTCTTGATCCGCTTCGAGGAGGTGTGCACCTCGTAACCCACCGACACCTTCCGGCGCCCGTAGATGAAATTCAACTCGTCGAGGCCGGCGGCCCCGAAGGCCTCCTTGGCATTGAAGGTCACCGTGGCGTCGTCGAGGCTGGCGTAACGGATATCGCGATCACCTCCACTGGGGGTATTGTCCTCCTCGAGATTGGCGTTGGCGAAGACGGTGAAGTACTTCAAGAGATTGATCTCGGTGCCGAGGCGCAGGCGGCGGATCTCCTCGAAGTCCGCGGAGAAGTCCGCCCCGTCGGTCCCCTCCCCGTCGATGTAGGCGTACTGGAGCTGGGCGCGGCCCACGAACTTGATCGACTGCAGGATCGGGTTGTCCGGGTTGTCGTAAACCGGCGTGCCCAGCCAGTCGATGAAGTCGCACATCCCGTCGAAGGGAGTGGCGGATGACTCCGCGACAGCGTCTGGCGCGGGCCCGGTGATGGTCTCTTCTCCGGCTGTTGCGGTGCCAATCACCGCCAGCCCCAACAGGGTTGCTACACGTGTCGCTGGTTTCATGAAAACAAGGGTGAACGCGGGGGGGGCCGGCCCATTGCCCGGCCCTTCCCACGCCGCACGATAACCCGCCTCCCGCATTTAATCAAGTTTTCTTAACTAATTGCCCCTATGCGGGCTGGACCACTTCAGGGTCCCCGACGGGAACGCCGGAATCTTCAGGCGAGTCGGGCCGGCCGGGCCCTGCGCCGGACCAGGCGGCCCCTCGTCGTGCCGGGGCGCCGGCGCGGAGCCGGCAAAGTTCTCCGCCCCGGTCCCCCGGGCAGGCCCTCGGAGTCCCCCCCCTCCGGCCCGCGATCCGGTGGCCGCCATTGACACCATGGAGTCCAAATGGAATCTGTAGTGCTCCGCCCGCTGCGGCGCACCTCCTGAACCATGAAACCGCTCATTCTCGCCGCCTCCCTGCTCCTCGGCACCCTCTTCGCCCACGCGGGTTATCTTGGACTGGGATTCGAAATGACCCGGCAGGGAGCGGTGGTGCGGGATCTCGTTGCCGATGGCCCGGCCGCCAAGGCCGGCTTGAAGGACGGTGACATTATCCTCGAGATCGACGGGAAAAAGACCCGCAAGGCGGACATGCCGGACATCGTCCGGAGGATCCTCAAGGCTCCGGATGGGACGGCCTTGAAAGTCACTTTCCAGCGCGACGACAAGCGGCAGAATTCCGAGATCATCCTCGGGAAACGGCCGGCGGTCTCGAAGCCAAGTGTCGGACCGGAGAAAGCTCCCGTCGAAGTCGACCCGCCACACAAGCTGCTCAATCAGCGTTTGCCGGAGTTTACGCTGAGCGATTGGCACCAACTGCCCCCCGGCAAGGGCACCCTTCACAGGAATGATCTGAGTGGAAAGGTCGTCGCGCTGTTCGTGTTCAGCGCCGGCGATCCGGAGGTGATTTCGAGCGAGCTGGGGGTGTTCCGGACGGTCGCGCAAGGCACCCTGGGCAACGACGATGCCCTGGCCATTGCCCTCCACCTTCCGGCCAAGGGGCAGGGTGCGGTGACGGCGAAGGACGGGATCCGATTGCTCCGGAAGCACGACTTGCACTTTGTGCCGATGGCGCACATCGCTCCCGGGAGCGATGAAGCCGCGCACATCAGGGAGGTCCTGAAGATTGCGGAGGGCCCATATTTGTTCATGGTCAATCCAAAGGGAGTAGTCCGGCTTGCAGAAACGGCCCCTCACCCCGTGGTGAGCCTGTTCACCCTCCAGCATCTCGGCGTGCCCGACGCGGCGCCATCCCCGCCGCAACGCTGACCGCTCCCCCGGCCGGGAAGTCCCCGCCGGATTGCGCCCAAGGAACGGAAGCGTGCGCGTGTCCCCGCCACCGGGGGTGCGCCCAGGGGTGCCGCGATTGGAGCGCGGCCTTGAAGTATCATTCGCCGCCGCGGGGTGCGGGGGTCCGCAAGGCCCGGGCCCCATGTCCATGAAGGTCGTCCCGCATTCCCGCATGCCCTCGTTGGCGGAGGACGCCGATCAGAGGCCGCGACCGGCGAGGCGGCTATCGGTCCTGGGACGACACGCCCACGGGAATCCTGGTTGCGGGCCGTTCCTTGCCGGAATTGCGAGTTGATGGACGGGCGAAGTCCCCGGTCTCGGGGGACCATCGGCCCGGGGAGCAAGTGGCCGCGCTTCGTGCCGACTCGATGGCCCGCGAGGCCGTGGCTCTTTCGGGAAATCGATTCGCGGGCGGTTGGGCGTCATTTTCGCGCGGACCATTGGATCCGAGCGCGGACGGGCGCCGGGGGTCCGGGGGTGGCCAGGGCAAGAGACCCACATCTTCCGGAGAGCATCCTCAGGGGGCGCTCCTTCCGTCCTGCGGGGACGGGGCGCGCGGTGTGCCGCGGCAGGCGATCTGCACTGAAGCCGGCCCAGGCTGCAGCCCGTCCCGCACCGGCGAGGACGCGATGGCGCTTGGGAGTTGCGGCCCCAATTGTGGCCCCAGCGTGCTCCGCGGCCGGAACCTTGCCGTGGTCGGGGGGCCAGGCCGCGTCGGCTGCCGCAGTGCGTGCCGGGGAGATGATATCCGTGGTCTTGGCCCGGCCCGCGCCCCCCCCAAGCGGGCGAGGTGCCATCGTCAGCGGCTTGGGCGGCGGCGAGCACCGGATTGCCATCTGGCCGAGCCGGCCGTGCAGGCAGCGGCACGGCGCCGAGATCAAGCCACCCGAGGGAGACCCGGATTCGATCCAAGGCGGGGAATCTGGTCCCGTGCCGGTCGTCCGGGGCTCTTCAAGCGGCGGGGGATGGCGTCCTGCTCCCCGGGCCCGCTACCGGGACCCCCATGAGGCGCCCCTCGATTCCCATCCGTCCCAATCCTTCGGTGAGCTGCCTCGTCTACGGTCCATCCCGGGAATCGACCCCGGCTTGCGCCAAGGGGAAGGCTCGGCAGGTATCGGCTTGGAAAATGATGAAGATCGCGCATGCGCCGCAGGGAGTTCTCCCGCCAGGCACGAACCCCGGTTCGCGAGGATCTGAACCCGAATGGCGCGACCTGTCCCCGGCGCCGCACCAGAGTCCCTTGCGAGCCGCCCGGAGGCAGCAGTCGGCACGCGGGGAGGCAAAAGGCATCCATCCCCGGATCTGTCAGTCCATCGCCCTTCCTCCCACGGCGATCTGAACTCCGGAACGATGGCCCCTCTGATCCCAGGCGAAGGGGGGTGCCCAATTCTCCCGTGGGCGGCGCTGAACACACGGGAGGGCTCATCAAAGCGCTCCACCAAAAGAGAACCGCCGACTCCCGGAGGAGTCGGCGGCTTTGCTAAAAAACAACCTTAGAGTCGTTCGCGACGCGCTTAGCGGCGGCGGCGAACCAACAGAGCCAGTCCAGCCAAACCAGCGAGCAAGCTCGTGGAGGGCTCGGGGACATTCACCTGCTGGGCACCCACCGCGAACGTGAAGGGACCAATGGCAAACGGTCCGTTCACCAGGTCACCATAAGCGATTTGGGTGACTCCAGTCGTGCTGGCAGGAGCATAGTCCGCTGCAGCGGCGCCATTGCCGGCCGTATCTTCCTTGCCGAACGTCCCACCATCGGTGAGCACCGCGAGGAACGAGGCGTCGCCCAACGAGGAGGTGGCATCACCAATGACGGTGTAGATCTGGTCACCGAAGAACCCAGCATCTCCGGCAGTGGAGGTATTGGGGATCGAGCCGCTGATCGTGTTGTTGAAGAGGCCAGGGAACCCGCCGGTAGAAAGCGGCGGCTCCATGACGCTTGCGCCAAACTGCTGGAAGGCAGCGAGCACGTCGGCCGCGGGAACATTGAAGTCGAAACCGACCGGGAACGTTCCCACTCCAATGAGACCATTGGCGAGGGGATTCCCAGCGTTGTCGATGATCGGGAAGCCGTTCGTCGAGTTGGTGAAGTTACGCACAGTGACCTGGTAGGCCGCCGAGGCACTTAGGGCCGACAGCAGCAAGGCCGCAGCACTGAGCTTGAGTGTGTGTTTCATTGAGTGGTAGTGTGGTGTGTTTACAGGTTGGATTTACAGGTTATCAGCTGGGATCAGCAATCTCTCTACAGGTTGGCATAGAAGTCAGGCGCGGTGACGGTGACGTTCTGGGCAGCGCCAACATTCTGAATGAGAATACCGCTGGGAAGAGCCACGGTGGTCGGATCGACGCCGGGGTTCGTGCCACCATTGTTCAGGTGCCAGCCGTCAAAGTCATCGTAGTAATACTGCTCGAATCCACCGGTAACGGGGACGAGGATCTGGTCAGCACCACCCGGGCCGAAGAAACCGGCGTCGAGGCCAGCGTCATTGGTTGCTCCGAAGGACGTCTCGAGAGTCGCTCCCGCGGGGTAGATGCTGCTCAACGGGTTGAACTGCGCCGTGAGGGCGTAGGCCGTGTCGCCGGTCTTCACATCACCGGTGATGGTGACGCAACCAGCGGCATTGCCGTTGATCAGGAAACCGTCCGTGTAGACCATTTCGATGGTGGCCGGATCGACCCCGGGGTTGGTGCCCCCGTTGTTCAAGTGCCAGCCGTCGAAGTCGTCGTAGTAATACTGGGTGAACCCGCCGGATCCATCCGGAAGGAGAATCTGGTCAGCACCACCCGGGCCGAAGAAGCCGGCGGAAAGCCCTGCTTCGTTCGCCGCTCCGAAGACGGAGGCGAGGGTAGCGATCTCACGCACGGTGACCGAGTCGCCATTCGCGAGTTCGGCGGAAAGATCATCGTCAGTGGTCACGGTAGCGCCGGTGACGCTCGATCCAGTGACGGTTCCATTGGCGGTGCCACTGGAAACTTCAAAGATGGACCGATCTCCGGCGAGACCGGAATCGGCGGCGAGGGTCACGGTCGTTCCAGCCACGTTGGTGACGGTGGTGGAAATGTTGCCCGAACCGACAAGGCGTTGTCCAAGGTAGTTGAAGCCGGACTCGAAGCTGAGCTTCTCGTAGCCAACGACGTTGGAGGTATCTTGGGCAAGGGCTGAGCCTGCGAGGAGGCTGGCATAGGCAGCAAGGCCTACCGCCAGGTTTAGTTTGGTTGCTTTCATTGGTGTTTGTTCGACGTCTAAGGTCGTAGGGTTAGCGGTTTGTTTTTTGTTCCCGCAGGCAATCCACGGCCAAGCTACCGGGGGGAGGCTCATGGGGTCAACTTTTTTTGCCGCCCCGGACGAAAAAATAGATACGGTTTTCCGTAGCAATTCAAGCGCACCTTAACCCCTAAGAATAAAGGGTTTGCTGCCGTTGCTCCCACGACTCAATTAGGCCCTGCAGGGGGGCTTTGGGGGGCGCCGGGCGGAATCGGGTGGAACGGGAGGAGTAAATTTTTGGGAGTTTGGGCCGAAAGGGGTCCGACCGGCGGTGCGGGCGGGAAGCGGGCCGCTGGAACCTTTTGGAACCCAGTCCCTACCAGCAGCTCATCTCGCGGAAGATCTCGAGGCGCTGGAGGAGTTCCGCCTCGGGGAGATTCTCGAGGCGGCGGGTGGAGAAGGCTTCACAGGTGAAACTCGCCATCACCGTCCCGCGCACCACCGCATCGCGGATCTCGGCGAACGAATAGGAGACCGATCCGAGGGAGGCGAGGTAGCCGGCAAGGGCGCCGAGGAAGGTGTCGCCGGCCCCGGTGGGATCGAGGACCTCCCGCAACGGAAAGGCGGTGCAGCGAAAGAGGCCGTGGTTCTCTTCGGGCGGCCCGAAGAGGACCGCCCCGAATTCGCCGAGCTTGATGACGACGTATCGCGGTCCCATGTCGCGGAGGCGCTGGCCGGCCTGGATGAGGTTCGAGGTCCCGGCGAACTCGCGGGCCTCGCCTTCATTGATCACGAAGAGGTCGAGGCGCGGGAGGACCTGCTCGAGAGCCTCGCGTGCGATGCTGATCCAGAGGTCCATCGTATCGGCGAGGACGAAGCGCTCCTTCGCGGCGCAGGCGTCGAGCATCTGCAGTTGGTTCTCGGGCGCCATGTTGGCCAGGATGACGACCGGCGCGTCCGCGATGGCGGGCGGGACCTTCACCTTCCAGTTTTCCAGCACGTTGATCGCGACGTTGTGGGTGGTGCGGTCGTTCATGTTCTCGTGGTACTCCCCGCTCCACGTGAAGGAATCGCCTGCGGAGCGTTCCACCCCGTCGAGGGTGACCCCGTGTTGTTCGAGCATGGCGAGGTGTTCGCCGG
The DNA here is from genome assembly GCA_013001695.1 of Akkermansiaceae bacterium. Taxonomy (GTDB): domain Bacteria; phylum Verrucomicrobiota; class Verrucomicrobiia; order Verrucomicrobiales; family Akkermansiaceae; genus Roseibacillus_B. Next base: position 431 of record JABDMC010000151.1, on the reverse strand, counting down.
GGAAGTCGTGGCCGACGACCCCCACGAGGTGGACCGGATCGGCAAAGTAGGATGCCGCGAGGGAGGCGTAGGCCGCGGAGCCGCCGAGGAGGTTGAGGCCTTCGCCGCGGGGAGTCTTGATGTTGTCGATGGCCACGGTGCCGCCGACGAGGACCGGGTGGGTGCTGGACATGGCGGGAGAATGCGGATCACCGCCGCTTTGGGAAGGCCAATTGTAGGGCGGGCGCCCCGCCTGCCGAATCCAAACCACGCAAGTCCCCCCGCGAGGCCGATGGCCAGTTGTCGGGCGGGCGCTCCGCCTGCCGAAACCAGACCACGCAAGTCCCCCCGCGAGGCCCATGGCCAGTTGTAGGGCGGGCGCTCCGCCTGCCGAAACCAGACCACACAAGTCCCCCCCCGCGAGGCCCATGGCCAGTTGTACGAATTCCGGT
>JABDMC010000136.1 GCA_013001695.1 Akkermansiaceae bacterium | reverse complement strand
CGGACGGCCCGTCCGCCACTAAACCTCCTGCGGCCGAAGGCCGGAAGCAAAGGGCCATCTTACGATCACGGCGCGGGGTTTGCATCTGCACCCGGGAAAACCGGTGCATGCGGACGAGCCGTCCGCGCTCCCGGGGGAGGCAACGCAACTGCCTTCACACCTCCACGACCGCCATCCCCTTGGTCCACACGAGGAGGCATCGGATCGTTGCGCCGGGAACGCCGAGGATTTCCGCGAGGGCCCGTCGGTAGGCCTCCATCTGTCCCTCGTAGCGTTCCACCAGTTCCCCCGGGTCCTCGACCGCATCGGTCTTGAAATCGATCACCTCGACCGTCTTCACCGCGCCCGCGGCATCGCGCTCGATGTGCAGCCGGTCCACGATCCCGCTCATCCACGCCCCGTCGAGAATCACCTCCAATGGCAGCTCGCGGTGCACCTCGACCCCCGGCCGTTCCGTGAAGAGGTTCCGGATATCCTTTTGCTCGAGGCATTTCCGGACCAGGTCGGCGGCCTCCCCGGAGCCCGCCCCGGCGAGGTCCCCCGCCCACCGGACCCGTTCGAACGCGGCGTGCACCGCGCTTCCGAAGGCCATGCCCCGCGGCGATCCCACCCCCGGCGCTTCGCCATCCTTCTGCTTCGCCCCCGACGGCTGCTTCCGGCCCCGCCGCGGCACCGCCTTTCCGAGCGCCGGCGGCCCGGCCGGCCCCGCGTCCTTCCCGATCTCGTCGACCAGCCCGATCCAATCCGCGGTCCCTTCCTCGAAGGCCACCCCCGCGGACCCGGCGCTCCCGCACGAGCGCGCCATCCACTCCGCCAGCGAGGCCCGGTCGTCGTCGGCCTTCCGGCTCTTCGAGGGCGTCGACAGGAACACGTAGAGGCCCCGCTTGGCGCGCGTCAGCGCCACGTAGAGCACGCAGAACGCCTCGTAGCGTTGCTTCGCCTGCCAATCCTCCTCGGCGGCCTTCAAGGCCGGGATGAATTCCCGCGCCCAGTCGGCGGGGGTCTCGGTGATCCACCCCTCGCCGCGCGCCTTCCTGAAGTAGCCGCGGTTCGGCACCCGGTCGTCGGAGATCTCCGGGATCATCACCACGTCGAACCCGAGCCCCTTCGCCTTGTGCACCGTCATGACCTGCACCGCCGCCACCCCGGGCGCCTGCCCGACCTCGAGGTCCGCCAGCATCCGCGCCGCCTCCTGGACGGTGCGGCCCATGGCGTCGCATTCCTGCAGGGCTGCGAGGACATCCCCCACCCGCCGGCGCCCGAATGCCGACCAGCCGTCCCACAAGGGCTCCACGAGCTCCTCCACCATCCCGGCCAACCCGCGCTCCTCGGCCTCGCGGAGCGCCCCTTCCCACCTCGCCTGCCAGGGCTCGCCGTAACGTTCCCGCATCACCGCCGCGAGGGGCGACATCCCGATGACCTCCAGCGCGTAGCGGTCCGCGGGCTGCGCCAGCCAGGCGACCAGGTTCCGCACCGCGACGCCGGGCGGATTGTCCTCGGCCGGATGCCGCCGGCCCTCCTCCACCACGTCGTACCCTTCGGCGCGCAGGAAATCGGCCACCTCCCGCAGCTCGTTGTTGGTCCGCACCAGCACCCCGCAGGTCATGGCGCGTTCCCCGACGCCGGTTTCCTTCATGACCTCCAGCATGCGCTCCAGTCGCTCGGGCCGCTTGCCATCAACCACCTCGACGCGCGCCTGCCCGCGGTTCTCCGGCGCCTGCAGGTTCGGGGCGGCGAGGTGATCCTCCCACACCCACTTCCCGGCGGCCTCGTTCCCGAACAACTCCGCCATCGTCGCGCCATCGCCGCAGACCGTGTTCACCAGCTTCAGAACCTCCGGACACGATCGGAACGAAACCGGCATCGTCTCGATCTCCATCCCGTCGCCGTAGTGCTCGACCAGGTCGTCGAACAACCCGACATCGCCGCCGCGCCATCCGTAAATCGCCTGCTTCTTGTCGCCGACGACGAAGAAGCTCGATGCCTCGCCGCTCATGGCTTCGTCGAGCAGGGGGACGATCCCGCGCCACTCGGCCCGGCTGGTGTCCTGGAATTCGTCCAGGAGCCAGTGGTCGTAGCGGGCATCGAGCCGGAAATCGACCGCCTCCCGCCGCAGGCGCGCCTCCTCGCCCTGCACCCACGCGCCCATGCAGCGCTTCACGTCGTCGAAGCCGAGCCGCCCGCGCCGCCGCAGCCGCCGCTCGCATGCCGCGTCGTAGACCTTCACGATTTCCGCCACCGCGCGGGTCCGTTCGAGGGCGACCTGCATTTCGGCGCGCGCCGCGGCGTGCACCACGGTCCGCAGCAGATCCGCCGCCTTCCCGCCGACCTCGAACTCCTTGTAGTGGCTGAGGGTCAACGGGCCGCCCTCGCTCTCGCCGATGGCCGCCACGATCTTGGCGAACATCCCCTTCGCGGCGCCCAGCACCCCGCTCCCGGTGGTGTGCTGCTCCATGGCGTCGACCGCCTTCAGCATCGCGTCCTCCTGCCCCTTCCGCGTGTAGTTCACCGTTTCCAGCGCGGCCCGCAGCGGCCCGAGGAGCTTCTTCTTCACCGCGTCCCACGATTCCACCTCGTCACGGCCCAGCAGATCCGGGCACCCCCACTCGGCGTCCGGCACCCCGTCGCGCCACGACCCGTGCCAGTCGTCGACGAACTCCCGGAGCAGCTTCGAGATCTTTTGTTCCTCCTTTCCGGCGGTGGCCCGCTTGAAGGCGTGCAGGAACTCCTCGCCGTCCGGCTGGCTGAGGGCGTCCCGCAGGAGGCCGCCGAGAATCTCATCCGCCGCGGCCGCCGCCACCGGCCCCTCGATCAGTTCGAACGCCCCGCCGGTGATGCCCAGCTCGTACTGGAACCCCCGCACGATGCGCGCAAAGAAGCTGTCGAGCGTCCCGAGGGTCACCTCCGGCAGGGCCCGCACCACCCGGCCGAGCGATTCCCCGTAATCGGCGTCCGCCACCCCGGTCGCGGCGCGCAGGGCGGCGGCCTTCTCTTCGTCCCCCGCCGCCGCGGCCAGCTTCGACAGGATCTCGTCGGCGAATTCGCCGGCCGCCTTGCGCGTGAACGTCAGGGCCACCACGGTCCGCGGATCCACCCCGCTCGACACCAGGCCGATCACCCGGTTGGAAAGCTGGTAGGTCTTTCCCGACCCGGCGGAGGCCAGGATGAGCAGGTTCTTTGCGAGGATGTTCATGCCGTCACCACCATTTCCCCCAGCGGTCGTCCCATCCCCAGCTCCGCGAAATCATCGTACTCGACGCGCCCCGCCGGGGGACCAAAGACCCCGGCCTGCACCTTCTCGACCACCAGTTCCGCGCATTGCATGGCGCTGTCGCGGTCCGCGGCGGTGAACCCGCTCCACGATTCCACCCCCACCCCGGCCTCGGTGGCCCCCAGCAGGAAGTAGCCGACCTCCGGCGTCCCGTCCATCTCCGCGACGCCCGCCGCGTACATCGGCAACTGCAGGTTCCGCCACACCTTCCTGACCTCCCGGCCCTTGGCATCGGCCGAGAGCGCATAAAGCCGCTCGTCGCCCTCGAGGTGCCCCGGCAGGCGGGTCGCGCCGGTGACCTTCACGCGGTGCGCGCCCTCCGCGTTCTTCACCTTGCCCGTCTTGTAATCCAGCACCCGCCACCGGCCGTCCTTGTGGCGGTCGATGCGGTCCACCTTTCCACTCACCGCCATCCCGCCGATCTCGATGGCGATCCGCTTCTCGACCTCCGCGACCTCCCAACCTTCGGCCCGCTGGCACGCCTGCTTCCGCGCGAACCACCACAGCCGCTGCCGCAGCGATTCCACCTGGATGGCGACCGCCAGCGGCCGTTCCCCGCCGAAGCGCTCCTCGAGGATGGTCTCCATCTCGGCCTCGACCCACTCCCCGATCGCCTTCGTCTTCGAATAATCGCGGGCCTCGGGATCGCGCCCCCAGCGTTCCAGCACCTCGTGGGCGACGTTTCCGAAGTCCCGCGCGTTCCACTCGTTGCGGTCCACCTCGCGCCGCTGCATCCCGACGACCTGCTTCAGGTAGAAGCGCGTCGGGCACGCCAGGTAATCGCCGAAGCCGGTGACGTGCATGCGCTCCGGACCGGGCCGCGCCGGCGGCTCCCACTTCCAGTCGGCTTCCCACTGCAACCCGGCATCCGGCGGCTCGACCTCGCGGAACAATGACGTGACGCGGGCCGGCAGGTCCCCGCGCCCCGCCGCCAGCAGGAGGCGCGACGGCAGGAGGGCGTCGCCGCCGGCGCTCGTTTTCCCGCACACCACATCGACGCGTCCCCCGTCGCGCCGCGCCGCGCACAGGCTCGCGAAGAGGAAGGCATCGCGCGCCGCGCGCAGGGCATCGGTCGTCAATCCGAGCTGCCGCCGTCCCGACTCGCTCAACCACGGTTCACCGCTCGGCCGGGCCGGCACCATCCCCTCGTTCATTCCGGCCACCACCAGGTGCCGTCCCGGTTCGAAGGCCAGCTCGAGCCAGCCGACGACATCGGCGACGCGGCCGTCGGGCGCCGCGGCGCGCTTCTCCGGCAAACTGGCCAGCATCACCTCGATCCAGAACCCCGCGTCCCGGTTCAGCCGCCCCGCGACCTCGCGGACCTCCTCGACGAATTCCAGGATCACCCCGGCCTCGTCCGCGGTGCGCTCCGAGGTGCGCGCCAGGATCGGCACGAGGCGCTCCATGCTCCGCACGAATCCCTGCGCGAGAAACTGGTCGCGCCACTTCTCGAGCGCCTCCAGCGCCGTCGCCAGTTCTCCCACGCTCTCGCGATCGCGCTCGCGCACCATTTCGCCCTCGAGGAGTTTCCGCACATCCCGGGCTCGATCCGCGAGGGCCTCGTCCCGCAGCGCACACAGGGCCCGCGCCTTCTGGGCGCGCTTCCCCTTCACCAGCACGCCGGTCTCGCTGCGTCCGAGGAGGTCCGCCACGGCGGCCAGCCTCGGCTCCGCCAGCCACCGCCGCCAGATGCCGAACCACCGCGCCAGTCCCAGCTCGCTGGCCGTCCCGGCGGGGTCAAACAGCTCCCCCCCCCGGCGGCCAAAGGCCCGCACCAACTCGCCGGCGACCTCCTCGTCGGCGGCCCCGATGGCGACCTCGCTCGACGCCTCCCCGCGCGCCGCGACCGCCCCCACCACCATCTCGGCCTGCTGGCGCGGGTCCGCGGCGACCTGCACCGACCCGGCGTCACCGTCCGGCCACGGCAGCTCGCGCGCGGCCCAATCGTCCTCGCGCGGTCGTCCCCACTCGTCCACGCCACAGCCTTCGGGCCCCCCGACCAGCACCCGGACCGGCACCGCGAGGCTCTCCCAGCGCTTGACCAGCACCGGCTTCACATCGGTCACGCCCGCCACCACGATCTGCGCCACGCCGGGCGGCGGCACCATGGGAT
>JABDMC010000134.1 GCA_013001695.1 Akkermansiaceae bacterium | reverse complement strand
TTGTAGAAGCGTCGCCATTCCTCGATCACGACCCGCGCCTCTGCCACGCTGAGAAACAGCTCCTGATTCAGGCACTCGTCCCTCAGGCGGTTGTGGAAGCTCTCCACGTATGGGTTCTGCCACGGACTGCCCGGGTCGATGTAGATCGTCCGGATTCCCGTCTCCGCGAGCCAGTCCTGCACATCCCGGGCGATGAACTCCGATCCGTTGTCGCTACGGATGGAGGCGGGGACGCCCCGCTCAGCCATGGCTTCCGCCAGGGCATCGAGCACGTCCTTGCTCTTCAACTGCCGCGCCGGCCTGATCTTGAGGCACTGTCGGCTGTATTCATCGATGAGGGTCAGCATCTTCAGGCTCGCTCCATTATCGGTGCGGTCGTGCACGAAGTCCCATCCGCCTCAGGCGGACCAGACCTCGTTGATTTTCGTGGCCCGGGTCGGGAAGGCTGTGGAGCGTCCCCGGCGCCTGCGGCGCGGACCTCGACCTCTGATTCCAAGGCCTTCCAGCCTCCGGATGCGTTGCACGAACTTCCGCCCGGCCTTCCATCCCTCCCGCAACAGCAGGGCCCGGATCCGCCGGTAACCGTAGCGCGGATACTTCCGGCTGAGCGACACGATGCGCTTCACCAGCTTCTTGGTCGCTTCCAGCGCCTCCTGCGGGCGGTATTGGCAGCTCGCACGGTATAGCCCGAGGTAGCGGCAGGCCCGGCGTTCCGAGCACAGTCCCTCCTCGACCACCCGCTTCACTGCCTGCCGCTTCGCGGAGACGCTCACCACTTTTTTTTCAAGGTCTCGTTCAGGACCCGGTTCTTCAGCATCTCGTCTGCCAGCATCTTCTTGAGCTCCGAGTTCTCGTTCTCGAGTTCCTTGAAGCGCTTCGCATCCGCCATCTCCATGCGCCCATACTTCCGGCGCCACCGGTAGAAGGTCTGCTCACTGATATTGGCTTCCCGGCAGACCTCCTCCACCGTTTGCCCTCCGTCCGCCTTGCGCAGGATCTTGATGATCTCTTCCGTCGTGTGTCTCTTTCTTTTCACTGTCTGGTTCTGGGTTAGTCCCAGAACCTCACTTTCACAATGGCCCAGTTTCAGGGGGTCAGATCACTGCACCTTCCCCGCGATCGAGAAACCGAAGCTCGCCCGCCGCCTCCTTTTCTGTTTCCTGACCGGCAACGAGGACATGCACCTGAAAAATTTCTCGGTGATCGTCCGCGATAACGTCGTCACCCTCTCCCCCGCCTACGACCTCCTCAATTCAACGCTGGTCTTGGAAAAGGCTGAGGAAGAAACGGCACTCCCCCTCAACGGAAAGAAGAAGAACCTCACCCACAAGTTGTGGCTGGACTACTTTTGCTCCGAGCGACTTGGTCTGCCCGACCGGCAGATCGAGAGCATCCTCGCCGACTTCCGAAAAGCCCATCCCACCTGGCACCAATTCATCGATCGCAGCTTCCTCCCGGAACCCAAGAAGGTCGCCTACCATGACCTACTCGACGAACGGTACGGGAGGCTCGAGATCGGCTCCGCAAATTCCTGACAACTCCTGACAAATCAGCTGCCGGTTTCTGCCCCGATCTGCCGCTCACCCCTGCTATTCGGCCCTATTTTTCCAGGAAATTTACTCTTTCGAGTCCCGTCCGGGTCGCCATGCTTCGAAGTTCCGGGTCCATTAGTCACTCCACCCAGCCACCGCGCTGACAGCGGAAGGCGCGTAGGTTTCCGGCATCCCGGTCCCAGAGGTAAACGTTCCAGAGGTAGGAGCGGAAGACGAGCGTGCAGTTCTCGCGGAGAAAGAGCTCTTCGCGGGCCCCGGGGTATTCCCACCGGATGTTCTTCTTGCGGGAGCGGAATTTTTCGCGATTCACAATGACCCATACGCGCTCCTGTTCCGCAAAAACCTCCTGGAGCCGGTCGAGACGATTGATGACCTCGGCGTCGCCATTGCGGTCCCGTAGCAGGCCGTCGTCGCTGTAGGTGAAGTCGTAGAGCACCGGGACCACGAGATCGTAATCAACCCGCCCCAGTTCCATCTTCGCGGCGTGCGGGTGCGGTTCGGTGATCATGATGCGGTCGTCGTCGCGCAGGTGCGCCTTCACATGGCGCAGGGCGGAGGTCGAATCGCCGAGGATCTTCTCGCCGTAGGACCCCGGGATGCGCCACGGGCTCCACGAGAGGACCACGGCCAACAGAACGGCCCAGCGCACGACCATTCCGGCGGCCGGATGGCTCGCCCATCGCGCCGCGATCCGTCCCGCTTCCCAAATCCCGTGGCAACCGAGCAGGATCCACAGCGGCAGCAGCGCGAACTGGTAGCGGAAGCTGACCGAGGTGATGAGCAGGTTGAAGACGATCACCGAGGCGCCGAGGGCCACGTGCAGGGCAGTGAGGCGGCGCTTGCCGCCGCGAATCGCACTCCACAGGCTGAACGGAAGAAAAGCCGAGAGCACCACGTGCAGGCGCGAGTAGCCGACCAGCATGGAGGCCATGTTGCCGAGCTCCCAGAAGGTCGGCGCGATGGTGGCTTCCACGTTCGGTGACACGCCGGTGGGACGCGTCAGGCATTTCAATTGGAAGAGAAGAATGTCGCCCGCCACCACCACCGCCACCACCGCCACGGCGAGAATGGTCCGGACCTCCCAGCGCCAGGGAACGGACTTTCCAAAGAGGACGTAGAGAATCGCCAGCACCGGGACGAGGGCCACGCTGATCTCCTGGCTGAGCACCGCGGCCCCGAAGGCGAGCACCGCGCCAAGGCGCCACTTCACCTCGCGCGCCTCAACGAAGCCGAGCAGGAAGAGGTGCAAGGTGAGCAGCACAAAGAACTGCTGTTGCTGGTAGAAGCGCGCGATGTGGCCGCTGAAGATGAGGAAGGGATGAAGCGCGAAGAGGAGCGTCGCCGCCCCCGCGATCCACCGGCTCCCGAAATAGCGCCGCCCCATGGTCCACACCAGCCATGCCGTTCCGACCGCGGCCGCCACCGAGAAGAGGCGCAGGGCCCGGAGGTTCGTGCCAAAGACCGCCGCCACCGCCCCGGCCGCATAGTGGTAGAGCGGACTGCGGCTGTACCAGATGCCGTCCCCGATCTCCGGGACCCCGGTGGCTGCGATCGACTCCACCGCCTGGATGGAGGCGTATTCGTCATCGTCGATCGGTTGCTCCGCGACGCGCCACGCCCGCAGGCCGAAGGTGAGGAGCAGCAGCCCGATGAGAATCCACGGCGCGGCCCGCCCGGGCCGCGGGCGAAGGCCGATGCGGGTCCGACCCGCGAGCCACCACGTGAGCATCCCGGCCAAAAGCGCGAGGGAGAACACCACCGCCGCCCATTCCGCCCCGCGGAACCAGAGGTGCTCGCTCCGTTCGAAAAACGCCACCCGCACGAGGCCTCCGGCGAAGGCCGTCGCCGCGAATCCGGCGCAGGCGCTGCGCCACTGCACCGGCACCGTGAAGGAGCCGCGCCACAGGCAGATGAGAACGATCGCCGCCACCAGCACTCCCGCCCCACCGGCCCATCGCTTCCAGTTGGGGCGGGACATCGCCTCGCCCACGAATCGCAATTCGGGAAGCTGCCCGGCCCGGGATCCCACCGCGAGCTCCGCTCCCCTCCCCTGCCACTCGGTGCGCCACCCGGGACCGCCGCTCGCGATGCGGTGGCCTTCGCCATCCGCGGCGGTCACGAGGCCGTCGACCGCGATACCTTTGGGGCGGCTCGGCGCGTAACCCACCACCGGTTCGCCGATCATCCGCACGCGCAGCTCATTGCGCCCGGACCGCAACAGATCGGTCACGGCGAAGGCCTGGAAGGCATCGCGGTTCCGCGCCCGCGTCGCTTCCACCGGCACGCGCCGGTCGGGTTCCTCGTAGAAGCCCTTCGGATCGGACCGGCGGCTCTTCTCGAGCTTCTCGCCGTAGCGGTCATCGAGTCCCGCGCCCTGCGCGGTGGCCCGCGGCCGTTCCCGCGTGCGGTTCAGGGTGTTCTCGTGGCGCTCGAAATCGTTCGCGGTGGGATCCCCGTG
>JABDMC010000126.1 GCA_013001695.1 Akkermansiaceae bacterium | reverse complement strand
CCCCGAGGGCCTCGTGGTAGAGGCCGAGGTAGAGGTGCGCGTAGCAGAGGTTGTTGCGGAGGACCGCGGCCGGCGGATCGCCCGCCCTCGCCGCGGCGAGCACCGCCTCCGGCGTTCCGGTCCCGGCGAAGAGGGCGTGGATCTCCCGCATGGGAACCCGCGGATCACCCTTGATGGGGATCAATTTCTCCCGCGCCTTCGCCACCGATCCGCCCGGGGCGCGCGCCACGCAGAGAAAATGCCAGGCGGCATTCTCGACATCGTTGCGGTTGACGGTCTGGTGCGACTCGAACTGCGCGATGCCCTTGTCGTATTCGCCGAGGTAGTAGAGCGCGAGGCCCCGCTGCCAGTGGCGCGGCCCCTGCGCCGGCATCATGGCGATGACCCGGTCCCAGTCCGCCACGGCCTCCTTCATGCGTCCCGCGAAGAAGTGCTCGATCCCGCGCTGCTGGAGGACGGCGGGATCGGTTTTCCGCTCGTCCGCCGCGGCGGCCGCCGGTGGCAGCCCGAGCAGGAACACGAACAGGGCGATGGCTTTCATGCCGCCCACTGAACCACATCCCCGCGAATTGCCCAAGGATTTGCGCCCCGCCCGGCACCGGCGAATCCCGGCCGGGCCCGGACCGCCCGCTACGGAACGACGGGAACCACCGCCAGCTGCTCGGTGCCCCCGACCTCCCGCATGAGGCGGTTGATGGCCGCGAAATTCTCCGGGTGGGAGATCCATGGCCCCACGCCCCAGCCGGTCCCGCTCTGGATCTGGACGAGGACCGGCTCGCCGTTCACGAGCAGGAAACTCGGGTTGCCGCTGTCGCCCCGGATGAGGCGCTTCGACAGGCCCTCCTCCGGGTCCGGCCCGTACCACACCAGGCGGCCCGTGAAGCGTCGCAGGCGGTGCACGAAGAGCCGGCGCTCCCGGTCCGTGACGATGACCGGCGCGCCTTCCAGCAGGCGCGGGTAGTCGTGCCGCGGAGGCAGGACCCGGTAGGGTTTCAGCGCCACCGGTTTCAGCAGGCGGCCCACCGCGATGTCGCGCCGGATCCCGCCCGGCGTCCCCTTCACCGCCACGACGTATCCGATGTGCTGGCGGCCGGTGCGATCGTGAAAGACCACCGGCGCGCGCGCCTCGCGCCGGTAGTGCTGCGCCATGAGAACGTGCTGCCGCGAAATGAGCGTCGCGGTCCGCGGGTGGTCGAAGGCCACGCCGCTCAGGTCAACGCCGCGCAGCGGCCCGGACGACCACACCGCCCGGCCGGGAACCTCGTAGGAGGCAAACACCTCGCGCCGCCCGGCACGCAATTCCGGCCGGATGGCCTCCGCCCCGCGGACCGCGGCAGGCCGCAGGGCCTCGGGCGCAAGGGCCGGGGGCAACGCGCCGCACCCGGCCGCGGCAAGGGTCACGGTGAGGAGAACACAGATTCGCGGCACGGCGCGGGACATCTACCGCGCGACCGGCGCGATGGGAAGAACGGGCTGCGCGAGGACCGCATTTCCGGTCCCCCGCCGTCCGCTCGCCGCTCCCCTACTTGAACCCTTCCTCTCCCCAGAGGATCGCGTAGGTCAGGGCCAGGCCGAGGTGGGTATGCACCCGCCCGGGCCGGGAGGCGTGCTTGCCGAAGTCGGCCCGCTCGAGGGCCTGCAAATTGAGCCGGACGCTCTGCAATTGCGAGAGGGTGCTGTTGGGCGCGCCGGCGACCCCGTGCTTGCGCTTCTCGAGCCCGTAGGAAATGGCCTCCAGCTTCCGCCGCAGGCCGCGCAGCCTCGGTTTCAACTCCTCCGCGATCGCGCCGATGCTCGCCCCGCTGGATACCGCCGACTCGATTTCCATGTACTCGTTGCGCACCTCGAGAATGCCGCGCATCTCCTCGGGATACCTCACGAGGACACGCGACCCGGCTTCCCGCAGGATCGTCGCGATCGACGGCGTCTTGATGACCTGCCCGACCTTCAGGCGCCGCTCGTCGACGCGGTTGTAGAGCTTGACGAGGGGCGCGTAGGCCGGGCTGTCGTAGTGCAGCGCCGAAATCTTCCCGAGGGTTCCGCCGGACTCGAGGACATGCTCGGCCGCCCCCTCCCCGGACTCCGGCAACTCGATGGAGGCCGCCTCCGGCAACGGCGCCGGGTGGGCCGGCGCGGCAGCCTCCCCGCCCGGCTCGGCCGGCTCGATCCGCTTCGCCCGGAAGGACTCCGGGAAATCGTCCTCGCTCGTGAACTGTGCCTGGACGAGGTCGGACAGCGACATGCTGCGGAGGTTTTCCTGGGCCGCCGCGGGGGCGGCCGCGGCCACGAAGACGAGCGCCAAGCGGCGCCATGAATGCGGAGGGATCATGGGGGATTGGGGGTTCTGGCTATTGAGACAGCGGCCCGGGCCGATTGGCCACAAGCCATTCTTGAGCCCGGTGAGTAAATACCCGCCCCCCGGCAGGTGGAAGCGAAATCAGGTCCGGTCGGGCCGGACTCCAACGATGATGCGAGGCACCCCGGATCCGCCCAGGCACCCCGCGGCAGCCCGTTTTCGGGCCGGAATCACGGCAATTCCCCCGTCCTCGCCCTCCAAAGGCTGCTCTCACCTCGGGATTTGCTAAATCGGGAAAAAGAAGTAGAGTCGCACCCGAGTAGAGAATATCTCGAACCACTAATTATGAAAGCATATCGACTCCTCGCCCTTGCGGCGACGATGGCAATCGGTGCCGCCACCCCCGCCTTTGGCGAGGAGGCCGCAGCCGAGCAGAAGCAGCCGGAAGCGAAGCAGATCGTTTACCGCGCCAACATGACCGGGGTGACTTGAGCAGGTTGCAAAACGAGCGTCCGTGCGGCGTTCATGAAGCTTCCCAATGTCACCTCCGTTGAGATCAAGCCCGGCAAGAAAGAGGGCACCCAGCTCGCGATCGTGAAGTCCTCGGAAAAGGGCATCACCAAGGAGCAGGCGGTCAAGTCCCTCGGCGACAAGGCCGAGCGGTTCGTCGTCAAGACCTGGAACCAGGGAGGCAAGAAGAAGAAGACCGACGCCGACGCCAAAGAGAAGAAGGCAAGCTAAGGCCCTTCTCAGGATTTTTCCACGCACGCCCCGCCTCCCCTGGAGGCGGGGCGTCTTTTTTTGCGGCCCCGGGCCCCCTCGGCCGCCGTGGTCCCGGATTTGGACATTTTCTGCTGCGTTCCGGGCGATTCTCCCCTATCGTTTCGGGCCCCTTACCCGGTGATCATCCATGAAATCCCCGATCCTTCTTTCTGCCGTCCTTGCGTGGGCCCTCGCCGCCGCGCCGCACCTTCCCGCCGCCCCGGATGACCCGCCCGCCGATCCGGATCCCCCGGCCGCCAAGGCCGCGAAACGGGCCGGCGCGGTCCGATCCATGACCTTCGGATGGCCGTTCCTCGACCCCGAAAAGATGAAGGTCCGCGGCGGCACCACCGCGGGTGCCGAGGTGACCCTCGCGACCGAACCCGCCGAGGCGTGGACGCGCCTCCAGGAGACCGACCTCAGCCCCATGGAAAAGGACCGCCGGGCCATTCTCGCCATGGCCGGCAGCTACCGCGTCAGCTTCCAGTTCATCGAGACGATGGGCTTCACCGAGGGCTACCACCCCTCGCGTCCCTACTTCTCGTGGGGAACCGAGGAAGTCCGGGTCCTCGAGGACAAGGAACGGTTCATCTCCCTGCAGCACACCCTCGTCATGTACTTCAAGGACAAGGACGGGAACGAATCGGAACCCATGGTGATGAAGCACTGGCGGCAGGACTGGAGATACGAGGACGCCGATTTGCACACCTACCGGGGGAACAACCGCTGGAGGCGCGCCATGCTTCCGCGCCGGACCGTCGAGGGGCGCTGGACCCAGACCGTCTACCAGGTCGATGACTCGCCGCGCTACGAGGCCCTGGGCACCTGGAAGCACACCCACGGGATGTCGACATGGGCAAGCGTCCTCTCGTGGCGCCCCCTCCCGCGCCGCGAGTTCTCGGTGCGCGACGACTACAATGTCCTCGAGTGCGCGCACACCATCACCATCACGCCGGACGGGTGGGTGCACACCCAGAACAACCGGAAGCTCAGCGTCCATGCGGGCATGGAAACCTCCTGCCTCGCGCGCGAGTTCGGGATCAACCGCTACGAGCGGATCACGGCGCCGGATCTCACCGCCCCGGCCGACGAGTACTACGCCAGCACCGGCGCCTACTGGGGGCATGTCCGCGAAACATGGGCGAACATCTATCGCAAGTACGAGCAGTTCCAGCTGAGGTCGTCGTATGACGACCGGAAGCTCTACGAGCATCACTTCGGCTACGCCGCCGAGCTCATGCAGGGCGGCAAGAAACCGAAGATCCCGCCGCGAAAGCACGCCCGCGAAACGATCAACGCCTTCCTCGTCATCCCCGGGCGCGAGAACCGGAAGGCGCCGGGCAGCCAGGCCTCTCCCTCCCCGTGAAGGGGCTTGCGGATCCCGGCCCCGGAACGACGCTTCGCCATGCCCGCCCGCGTCCTGCTTCTCCTTGGAGTCCTCCTCGCCGTCCCGGCGCAGGGCGATGAGCAGACCCCCGTCATCGACTACCGGGCCGGCATGACCGGGGTGACCTGAGGGAATTGCCGCACGAAGGTCCGGGCGGCCTTCCTGAAACTTCCCGGGGCGATCAAGGTCGACTTTCGTCCCGGCCCGAAGCGCAACACGCAGCTCGTCCGCGTCCTGTCGACGAAGCGGGGCCTGTCCAAGGCCGCCGCGATCCGCAGCCTCGGGGAGCGCGCCAAGACCTACGTCGTCCACACCTGGACCGAGCGTCCGCCCCCGGAACGCTGAGGCCCCGCATCAACCGCCCGCGCGGGTCGGGCCGCATCCCGGGCCGCGGGGCCGTCATCCCGTCACCCCACGAGGTCGCCGATCGATCCCGACCCCGGCACGAAGAGGCGCCGGTACATCCGGGCCGCATAGCCGTCCGTCATCCCGGCGAGGAAGTCGCAGACAAGGCGCGCCTTTTCGGGCCCGGACGAGGCGCTCTCGATCTCCTCGACGGCGTCCCCCGGCAGCAATTGGAAGCGTTGCCCGTCGATGGCTTCATCCTGCACGTAGCGGGTGTGCAGGGTGTCCCACAAGCGCCGCAGCATGAAGTTCCCCTTGTGCTCGAGCTGCTTGAGCGCCGGGGAGAGAAAGACCACCTCGAAGGCCATGCGCTTGAACACCGCGCTCTCGGCCCGCACCTCCGGGGCCACCGCGACCTTGTAGCGGTAGCGGTTCGTGGCGGAGCTCAGGAAGTTCACGTCCTCCGCCAGCGAGGCGGCCTTGATGTAGTCGCCGATCCGCCGGCCCGCAAAGGCATCCACCCGTCCGCGCCGGATGGCCCGCAGGAGGTCCCCGAGCGGCGTCCCCTCGCCGCACGGCTCGCCGGCCTTCTCGGCCCACCCCTCGATCTTCTGGATCGTCAGGAACCCCGCCCGCACGCTGTCCGCGAGATCGTTCAGCGAGTAGGCGGTGTCGTCCGCCCAGTCCATCACCTGGCACTCGACGGACTTGAATCCGTCGCGCCCGTCCCCCGGGGGCAACTCCGCGGGAAAGTCGTTCCCGGCGAGCACCCAGTCGACGTAGCGTTCCTGGGCGTCGTAGACGAAATGGTTCTCCGGCGGGGACCCGCCCGCGGTGCGCACCTCGCTCCACAGCGACTTGTATTTCAGCACCCCGTCGAGGAAGGCGCGCGAGGGGTCCATCCCGGTGCGCTTCTGGGAAAAGATGCGCTCCGTCAGGAGCCGCAGCGTCTGGGCGTTCCCCTCGAACCCGCCGTAGGGAATCATGAAGTGGTTCAGGGAACGCTCCCCGGCGTGCCCGAAGGGGGGATGCCCGAGGTCGTGCGACAGGCACACCGCCTCAACGAGGTCCGGGTCGATGAAGAACTCCGGCGTGAGCGCCTCGCTCGAGGCCTGCAGCCACCCGCAGATCGACCGCCCGATCTGCGCCACCTCCAGCGAGTGCGTCAGCCGCGTGCGGTAGAAGTCGTACTCGCCGCTCCAGAAGACCTGCGTCTTGGCCTGCAGGCGCCGGAATGCCGGGGTGTGCAGGATCCGGTCGCGGTCGATTTGGAACGTCGAGCGGAAATCCTCGCGGTCGCCCCGCCCCGACAGCCGCTCCGTATCGAATCCCTGGTAAAACCCGTTCCGCACCGCGGCGAGACTAGGGGCCCGGCCCCCGGAACCGCAAGGCCCGCGGGACCCCGCTGGGAATTGATGGTTTTTGCGGCGCGCCCGCGTATCCTCCCCAGCCGGGGAGCGCGTGCCCCCCGCATTCTCCCCCCATGAAACCAACCCTCCTCGTTCACGGCGTCTGGATCCTCGTCGCGGTCGGCGCCTTCGCCATCGGCCGCAGCATGGAGCGCGGCGCGCCGGGCGCAGGCTCCCGCCCCGCCTCCGCCGCCAACTCGAAATCGCCCCGGGCCGCGGGATCGTCTTCCGAGGCCGGACCGGCGGCGGCATCCCCCGGGACCCCCGGCTCGGCCCGCGGCACCACCGGCGGCAGAAACGGGTCCCCGGTGGCCCGGACCTACTCGGCGGTGGAGATGACGGATGCGATCAAGAAGGTCCTCGCCGAAACCGATCCCCTCAGGCGGCAAAGGGAATTCGCCACCCTCCTCGAATCGCTCACGGCCGAGAACGCGGAAGCGGCGGTGCTCGCCCTGCAGGAAGCCCCGCGTTCCCGCTGGAACTGGGGGCAGGAGTACAGCCTGCTCACCTACGCATGGGGACGCATCGACGGCGAGGCCGCGGTGGCCTACGCCAAGGGACTCGAGGGACGCACCCGCGAATGGACCATGGCCTCGGTGCTCGCCGGCTGGGCCAACGAATCTCCCGAGCAGGCCCAGGCGTGGGTCGATGGCATCGAGGATGCCGGGGAACGCCGCGACTTCACCCGCGGACTCGTCTACGGGCTCGCCCAGCGCGATGTCGATGCCGCCACCGCCTACGTGCTCGGCCTCCCCGACAGCGACGGCGACCGCAACCGCGAATACATCGGCAGCATCGCCCGCCAACAGTTGTCCCAGGGGGTCGAGGCCGCGGCCGGATGGGCCGAATCGCTCCCCGAGGGGTCCCTCAAGGGAAGCGCCCTGCGCACCATCGCCGACGACTACGTCCGGCGCAATCCGGAGGAGGCCGCGGCGTGGGTCGAACAATATGCCGGGTCCGAGTCGGGCGTCTCGCCGATCTCCGAGGTCGCGGAGGAATGGGCCGAGCGCGATCCCGAAGCGGCCCTGCAATGGGCCGACTCCCTCCCGGAAGGCAGCAGCCGCAACCATGCCCTCGGAGAATCGATCTCGGAGTGGGCCCGGGAAGATCCCGTGGCCGCCGGGGAATACGTGGCCGCCATGCCGGACGGGACGGCCCGCGACTTCGCCGTCAGCTCCTACGCCCGCCGCGTGGTCCGCGAGGACCCCGACGCCGCCATCCAGTGGGCCCAGTCCATCGACGAAGAGAAGATCCGCAACAAGACCGTGGCCCGCACCGCCCGCGAATGGATGCAGCGCGACGCCACCGCCGCCAACGCCTGGCTCCAGTCCGCCCAGCTCCCCGAACCGGTGGTGAAGGAAATCCTCGCCCCCCGGCAGGACGAATCGTGGCGGCGGGGGCGGGACCGGCGATGATCCCAAGCCGCCGGCTGGATTCTTTTCCGGAATAAGATCCGGCCCGGCGCCGTCTTACGGGACAATGCGCATCCTGCTCCTCGCCATCGCGGCGGCCGCGGTCACCGCCCTGGCATCCTGTTCCGGTCCCAGTTCCAACGCCCTGCGTGCCGGCCAAAGCATCCCGGCGTACGAGGCCTACGAACCGCCGGCCTTCACCCCGACCCCATGGACCGGCGCCCCCGCCGCCCCCTGCTGACCCACCACCCTCTAACCGGACGGTCGTCCGGCCCCGTGGCGGCGGATTCCATCCGCCCAGCCCAATCCAACCCCCCGGTGGCGGCGGTTTCCAACCGCCAGGCCCAAACGGCGCAGCCGCCCTTTGTTCAATCCGCCTCAGACGAATCCGAGGTCCGCTTGCCACCGCGTAGCCAGCAGAGCGAAGCCGGGAGGCCGGGAGGTCAGAGGTCCGTAGCCCATCTAACAAAAACGCCCCCTCGAAATCGAAAATCGAATCGACCTCAGGCGGATCAAGATCCAATCATCGGCGCCAATCAGCGAAGATCAGCGGTGCCAAATGCGACCACCGCCACCCTCCTCACTCCGCCCCGCCCTTGAACCCCTTTCCGATCCTCCACCCGGGGTTCCCACCGTCAGCAAAGCGATACGCACCGATATCGCGCG
>JABDMC010000116.1 GCA_013001695.1 Akkermansiaceae bacterium | reverse complement strand
ACATTGGCATTGCCGCCGTCGGTGTCGGACACCGACTGGTAGTTGGCGAGGTCGACCTGCACGACGTCGTAGTTGCCCGGGGCGAGGCCGGTGAACGAGTAGGTCCCGGCGCCGCTGGTGGTGGTGGAGACGTCCCCGGCGTTGAGGGTCCCGCTGCCGTCCATGTCGAGGAAGACCGTCACGCCCGAAAGGGGGGTGTCGCCGGTGTCATCGTTGTCGGTGTCGGCCCGGACCGTGCCCGCGATGGCGCCGAGTTCTTCATCGACGAAGTCGATGTTGGCGGTGGTGGCGCCCACCGTCACGGACACCGGCGAGGTGACGTTGGCGTCCCCGCCGTCGGTGTCGGACACCGACTGGTAGTTGGCGAGATCGACCTGCACGACGTTGTAGTCGCCCGCGATGAGGCCCGTGAACGAGTAGGTGCCGGCGCCGCTGGTGGTGGTGGTCGGCTCCCCGCCGTCGAAGCTCCCGTTGCCGTTGGTGTCGAGGAAGACCGTCACGCCGGAGAGGGGGGTGTCGCCGGCATCGTCGTTGTCGGTGTCGGCCCGCACCGTTCCGGCGATGGCCCCCAGCTCCTCATCCGAAAAGTTGATGTTGGGGGTGGCGGTGCCGGAGGTGACCACCACGTTCGCGGTGAGATTGAGATCGCCGCCGTCGTTGTCGCCCACCGACCGGTAGTTCGGGAGGTCGATTTCCCCGACATCGTAGGATCCCGGAACGAGGCTGCCGAACGAGTAGAACCCGGAGCCGTTGGTGGTGGCCGCCACGTCGCCGGCGTTGAACCCGCCGCTGCCGTCGATGTCGAGGAAGACCGTGACCCCGGACAAGGCCGAGTCGCCGGTGCCGTCGCCGTTGAGGTCCGCGCGGACAAAACCGTTGATGCTCCCGAGCTGGTACATGCCGGCATCGATGGTGTCCACGCTCTCCCCGGACACCACCGTGACGGCGTCGGCGCGGCCGTCGGCGGGATCGGCGTCGGAGTCCACCCCGTCATCGCCCCCGGCATCCATGGCCGTCAGGGCGTAGCCGCCGGACTCCACGAATTCCACCACGTAGCTCCCCGGAGCGAGGTTTCCGAAGCTGTACAGTCCGCCGCCGGCCGTGGTGGTGGTGGCGAGTTGCGCGGTCTCGGTCCCGTTCCAGAGGTTGACGGTGATGCCGTCGATGCCGGCCGCCCCGTCGTTCTCGACGCCGTCGCCATTGGCGTCGGTCCACACGAAGTTTCCGATGGTGGCGGGTTGATAGACCCCGGCGTCCACCGTGTCGTTGTTCTCGTTGGGGGCGAGGGAGATCGCGACGCGATCGGTGGCGGGATCGGGATCGGAATCGAGGGCGTCATCGCTCCCGGCGTCCCGGGTCGTCAGGGCGTAGCCGACCGGGGGGGCGAAATCCAGGACGTAGTCGCCGGGGGCGAGGTCCGTGAACGAGTAGAACCCGCCGCCGGAGGTGGTGTCGGCCCACATGACGGTCGTCCCGGTGGAATCGAGGAGATACACGGTGAGTCCGTCGAATCCCGCTTCGCCGCCGTCTTGGATGCCGTTGCCGTTGGTGTCGACCCAGACCCGGTTGCCGACGCTGGCGACGTCGGCGGTGTCGTAGAACGCGAAGTCGACGGTGAGGTCGATGTCGGCGTCCCGCGGGCCGTCGTCGCCGGTGGAATCGAAGCCGGTCTCGCCCCCCGCGGCATTCGGCTCGGTGCCGGCGACGATGGAGACATCGGCGGCGGTGATGCCGTTGGTGGCGGGATCGGCGTTGTCGATCCCGTTCTCGTCGGCATCGTCGTCGGTCTGGTTGTCCCCGCCGTGGAGGGGGAGGGAGCGGAAGCCCTCGAGGGGGCCCCCGGCCTGGAACTGGCTGGCGGGAATGTGCACCGTGTAGGGGCCGTTGGGCAACGAGCCGCTGTCGGGGAGGCCCGTGACGGCGTAGGCGCCGTTCGGGAGGGTCACCGCGGTGGCGTAGGGCGGGTCGGTGCCGGGGATGGTGAAGAGTTCGTAGACTTCCACCGTGACGCCGCCGATTCCCTCGCCGCTGTCGTAGGTGCCGTTGCCGTTGGCGTCGTGATACACGAGGTTTCCGAGGCCGCCGTTCTCGGGGCCGAAGCCGAAGTCGAGCGTGTGGTCGTTCTCCCCGGCGCCCCCGGTGGTGAAGGCGATCACCGCCGAGCCGGCGTGGAGCATGGCGTCGGAGTCGTGGAGGTCGTTGATCCCGGCGTTCGAGAGGGTCGGGACCCTGTTGGCGAGCGGCCCGGACGTGAGGGTGATGCGGAGCTGGTAGTTGCGGTCGGGGAGGACCGAGCCGCTGGTCATGTTGGCGTCGGACGTGCCGCCGAAGACGTAGACGCCGTTGGCGTCGGTGGTGGCGCTGCCGACCTGGGCGCCGGCGGCATCCATGTCGTGGAGGGTCACCGTCACGCCGGAGTAGATCGCCTCCCCGGGGTCCTGCACGCCGTTGCCGTTGCTGTCATTCCAGACGCGGTTGCCGATCTCGATGGGGGCCACTTCCGAGATGAGCTCGAGGTCGCCGAGGCCGTTGGACTTCGCGAAGGTCTGCGGGGAGGTGTCGGAGGACTCGACCACCTGGTAGGCCTGGGTCCGGGGCCCGTTGAAGGTGTCGTACCACACCAGCCCCTGGGCATTCACGATGCGGCCGAATTCCGGCAGCAAGAGCGGGTCGTATTGGGTCGAGATGACGTTTTCCGTCCCGGGGAGGTGGGCCAGCGCCCCGGTGGCGGTCTCCCCGTGGACGAAGGAGAGATACCCGTCGCTGTTCACGTTGCTCTCCATGAAGTGGTCCTGGTAGTAATACTCCCCGGTGCCGGCGAGGCCGTCGTCCTGGCGCAGGGTGTTGCCGGAGTCGCCCGTCAGCCGGTTGTGGTCGTTCACGGGACAGCCCGCGGAGCCTTCCATGACGTAGGCCGAGCCGTTCCAGCAGGCGTGGATGATGTCACCCATCGAACTGGTGTCCCACAGGACCTCGTTCGGGTTGCCGCCGTCCGGCGAGCCGGGATCGTCGAGGATGGCGCGGTAGTTCTGGCGACCGTTCTGGTGGGAGAAGCGGTCCGTGATCCCGATCACGATGTCGCCCCGCTCGTTGACCTCCAGGCCGGAGAGGATCGGCTGGGGGGCCATGTAGTTGTCGTCGCTGTTGGCGAGCTGGGGGTTGACCGTGAACCAGTCGCCGAGACCCCACGGCTGCCAGTCGCCGACGCCCGGGGCGGCGGCGCCGTGCCCGTTCTCGCGGCTCCAGTTGATGGGGAAGTCGAGGACCTGGGTGAGGCCCGCCGCGGGGTTGGCGGGATCGAAGGTGAAGACGTAGCCGCGGAGGTCGGCGGCGGTGCCGGTGGAGGCGTCGTTGACCACCCCGAGGTAGCCGACCCCGTCGCGGAACTCGAGGCCCCAGGGGCGCATGACCCCGTTCACCGCGAGCCCGTCGAAGGTCTGCGGCCCGCCGTCGACCGTCAGGCCGCCGAGGGGGTACTGGTTCACGGTGCCGGGGAGCGAGCCGCTCGGACCGGAGACATCCACCGTGATGAGGGCCCGCTGGTGGAGGTTGACGATGAAGAGCGTGTTGCCGTCCTCGCTGAGGTCGGCGTCGCCATAAGACATGGTGCCCACCTTGCCGAAGGCGTCGTAGTCCCGGTTCGGCGAGGCGGGATCGCCGAGGACGTAGTTGTTGCCGGCATCCACCGTGCTGCGGTCCACGGTGCCGAGGTCGATGGCGGCCCCGCCGTTGGCGGGGGAGACCCCGTCGAGATCGAAGGAGCCCGCGAGGGGCACCCCGGCGGTGGCGTAGTCGAGGATGTAAACGTATCCCGGGCCGTCCGCGAAGCCGACGTGGCGCTTCAGGAAGGCCGAGGTGAAGGCCCGCTGCTGGAGAGGCTGGTAGGCCACGCCCCACACCGCGCCAAGTTCCTCCACGGAGGCATCGACGCGGGGGTTGGCCGCGGCGCCCCCGTAGGCCAGCGGCTGGCCCTCGGCGTTGTAGGGGATCGCGACGAAGGCGGGATTGGTGTTGCCGGCCGGCAGGCCGTTCTCGTAGCAGGGGACGAGGATCATCGGGTTGGCATCGCCGACGTGCTCGGCGGGGTTGTGGGTCGCGAAGTCGATCTGGGCGGCCGGGGCGGTCACGAACTGCACGCTCGAGCCCACGCCGGCGGCGGTCGGCCCCGGCGCAAGGTGGGCGGGGAGGCCGAGGAACTCGACGCGGACGTGGACGCCGTCCGACACGGACAGGAGGTAGGACCCGTCGGTCCCGGAGGTCGTGGACGACAGGATGATGCCGGCCGCGTTGCGGGCCACGACGGTGATTCCCGCGACCCCGGGTTCGCGCACGTCCTGGATGCCGTCGGCGTCGTAGTCCCGGAAGACGATGCCCTTGATGCGGTTGGCTTCCACCGCGGGCGGAACGATGGCGGTGCCGTCAAAGAAGAGGGTGGCTTCGTTGAAGTCCCCGACCCGGTCGCTGGGGGCGCTGATATCCCGGTCCCAGATGCGGAGCGTCCAGACCCCCTGGGCCCGCTTCCCGTTGAAGGACGACAGCGCGAAATCCGGTGCCGCGGTCCGGTTGTAGGGGGTTCCGGAGATGTCATCGGTCCCGTTCTCGAGCGGATTGGATGAGGCGTCGTCGAGGCGGACCTCGTAGTTGTCGCTCCCGGAGGTGGTATCCAGCGGCGTGATGATGGCCACCGAGGTGCCGTCGGGGGCTTCGAGGCTGACGGCGACGTCCCCCCGCCACGTGTGGTCGAGATAGAGGCCGACATCGAGGTCATCGACCGTGAAGTCGTCGGTGACGGTAATGGTCCGGACGAGGGGATTTTGCGCGGCTCCTCCGTTGTTGTCGAAGTTGCCGAAGGTGGTGTTGGCATACTGGAAGGGGGCCGCCCCCAGGGTGGTCACCAGCGCGAAATGAGCCCACACCAAGAGGGCCCGCAAAACTCGGGTCGCAGTCATCAGGATAAACAAGGGGTTGCGGGAGCCCTGCAAGGGCAGTTCCCGAGGCCAATTAAAGGTGAGAAAGTAGTTTTTTACAATTAAATATAAAGTTTTGTTTAATAAATCGGCCATGCCCTCCCGGCGTTGCGGGCAGCAGGGATCCGCCCGGTGGTGGACCCGTCCGGGCCGTGGGCCGTGGGCCGTCGTCAGACGTCAGACCTCCGACCTCCGACCTCCGACCTCCGACCTCCG
>JABDMC010000063.1 GCA_013001695.1 Akkermansiaceae bacterium | reverse complement strand
CCATCGAGGCCACCGGCGGCTACAGCGTGAAGGCCCTCATCGACGCCCTCTACCGGCAGAACGGACTCAGCCTCTACTGCAACGTGCACACGCTGAACAACGGGGCCGGCGAGATCTGGGCCTTCTTCGAGGAATTCGACGGCGCCGTGGCGCTCGGCGCCGCGGAGACCGCGGCCTACGAGTCCCCGGACCCGGTGGCCCCGCTCCCCGCCGGCGAGGCGCTCCGCCGCGACGTGGCCCGCTTCCTGACCCAGACGACCTGGGGGCCGCGGATGGTCGACATCGACGCGCTCTACAACGAGATCACCACCAACCCGGCCTACGACGCGGGCGGCGGGACCTTCGACCAGCAGGCCGCCTACCAGCAGTGGATGACCGACCAGCTGGCCCTCGACCAGACGCGCCTCTACGACCTCGTCTGGGCGCTGGACGAATACGAGTTCCACGGGCACCGCTATGCGCATGGATCCAATGCCGAAGACGCCCAGGGGCCGACCTCGCGGCTGAATCCGGTGAACAACCACGTGCCGCAGGCCACCAACTTCGAAGGGTCGATGTGGACCCTGTTCAGCTACGCCAACGACCAGTTCCGCCAGCGGATGGCCCTCGCCTTCAGCGAGATCTGGGTCATTTCCCGGCTCGAGGGCCAGATCAACACGCGGCACTACGCCGCGGCCGACTGGTGGGATGACCTCGGGGCCTTCGGAACCGGCAACTTCCGCGACCTCATCGAGTACGTCTCGAAGTCGCCGCTGATGGGGCAGTATCTCAGCCACCTCAAGAACGAGACCATCCGGGATGGCGAGGGCAACATCATCGTCTTTCCGGATGAGAACTACGCCCGGGAGATCCAGCAGCTCTTCTCGATCGGCCTCCTGCAGCTCCTGCCGGACGGGCGGGTCCGGCTCGGCGGCAACGGCCAGCCGATCCAGACGTACGGCAACGTCGATATCGAGGAGCTTGCCCGCGTCTTCACCGGCTGGAGCTTCAGCAAGTACGAAAACAACAGCGGGGCGATCGTCAACAACACCAGCTTCAACCGGGGCAATGGCAACCGCTACCTGTGGCAGACACAGTGGACCGAGCCGATGTGGTCGTTCGACGCCTCGAACGGCTTCAGCGGCACCAACCTGCGCCACGACACGGAAGCCAAGACGATCTACGCCGGGACGCCCGAGCAGACCGACTTCCCGGCGGGCCAGAGCGGCCAGCAGGATCTGACCCAGGCCCTCGACACCCTGGCGACGCATCCCAACACCGCGCCGTTCCTCTCGAAGCTGCTGATCAAGCGCTTCACGAGCTCCAATCCGAGCCCCGGCTACGTTTACCGCGTGGCGAGTGTCTTCGAGGGCGGCACCAACCATCACACCGGCTCGGCGCTCGTCGATGCCGGCGGGACGGCCGGTGACATGGAGAAGGTGGTGCGGGCCATCCTGATGGACCGGGAGGTGCGGGACCTCGAGATCGCGGACACCCGCGCCGGGGCCGGGAAATCGAAGGAGCCCGCGATCGTGGTGGCCCACGTCATCCGCGCCATGAACGCGCAATCGCGGATTCCGCTGGAGATCCTCACCCGCCTGGCCTCCGGGCCGAACTACACCGTCACCCCCGGATCCGGAAACGTCATCCCGCTGCCCGTCACCGGGGAGGACAGCAACTGGCCGGCGATGGACTTCGCCGCCAGCCAGGCCGACAACTTCCCCGCGGACGCCAGCATCATCCACATCACGACGCGCACCCCGGTCTTCGGGCAGTCGCCGATGTCGGCGCCCTCGGTGTTCAACTTCTTCCTGCCCGACTACAGTCCGGGCGGCGAGCTGTCGATCGCGGGGCTGACCGCTCCCGAGCTGCAGTTGACGACCGAGACCCAGGTGGTGGACGCCATCAATTACACCGAGGATCTCGTCAACGACCCCGGCTGGCTGAACGTCACCGGCCTCGAGGGGTTCAGCAACCAGGACGACTACGTCCGGTCCGACTTCTCGGAGTACGTCGCCGTTTACGACAGCGCCCCGGGAACCATCATCGACAAGGCGGAGGCGCTGGTCGACTACCTTGACCTGGTCTTCGCGGCCGGGTCGATGAAGGCCGATTACGCCGACGACCCGTCCTCCGACAACCCCCGCCAGTACATCATCGACGCGGTCTTGAGCACCTCGGAGAGCACGCTCAGCAAGGTCAAGAACGCCCTCTACCTGATAGCCCACTCACCTGCCGGCCTGAGCCAGCGATAACGCCCGCCCGATCCAGAAAACCCAGAACCAACAGAATCATGTCCTTCAGAACTCTCAAGCCGACCGACAAGGGTGTCGACCGCCGGACGTTTATGGCCAAATCCGCCTGCGCCGCCATGGGCACCGTCGGAATCGTGAACTCCCTCGCCCACCTGCGCCTCATGCAGGCCGCCATGGCGGCCGGGCAGGGGGCCGGCGACTACAAGGCCGTGGTGGTGGTCTTCCAATTCGGGGGCAACGACACCAACAACATGCTGATCCCCACCGACAACAGCACGGGGACGCTCTTCAACCGCGCCGAGTACGAGACCCACCGGGATGTCCTGGCGATTCCCGACGCCAGCCTCCTGAAGCTCCGGGGCTGGGATGCGGCGGGCAATCCCGTGGCGCCGGGGAGCGAGACCTACGGGTTGCACCCCGGGTTCGGGGCCGACGGCGGCACCAACAACAACCGCGGACCGGCCCAGCTCTACAACGATGGCGAACTGGCCTTCGTGGCCAATGTCGGCAGCCTCGTGGAGCCCTTCCACTCCGACATCAACACCTTCGAGACCGAGGCCCTCGTGAACTTCAGGAATTCGGCCTACACGAAGTCGCCGCAGCTCTACTCGCACAGCGACCAGCAGGTCCAGATGCAGAGCAGCATCCCGGACCGGGCCTTCCAGTCCGGATGGGGCGGCCGCGCCGCGGATCTCCTGAATGCCTCCTACAACGGCAACGGGAACGTCTCGATGAACATCTCGCTCAACGGGGTGAACAAGCTGCAGGTCGGCACCGCCGGCGGGAATGTCTCGCAGTATATCGTGACGTCCTCCGGAACGCGGAGCCTGAACGGGTTCGGGTCGCGCTATTCGAATGCCGCCACGCTGAATCCCGACGGCACGGTGGCCAGCTACAACGCCAACAGCGCCGGACGGCGGCTGGAGGCCTTCGACAAGATCATGCGCCACACGCACGAGAATCTGCTCGAGGACGGCTACAACGACGTCGTCGAGCGCGCCCGCGACAACGAGGTGTTCATCAACACGGCCCTCCTCGAGGCCGCCGCCTCGGGGGTCAACTTCGACGACATCTTCGCCGGCGACAACAATGACATCCACAACGAGTTGAAGATGGTGGCGCAGCTGATCGCCGGGCGGAACTGCTTCGGCAACCAGCGGCAGATCTTCTTCTGCAGCGACGGCGGATGGGACACCCACCAGAACATGCTCAACAACCACAATACGCGCCTGTCGTATTTGGGCCGGGGGCTCGCGGCGTTCAACGAGTCGATGCACCAGCTTGGGGTCCACGACAAGGTCCTCGTGATCACGCAGTCGGATTTCACGCGGACCTTCACCCCGAACCGGACCGACCCGGCGCAGGCCGGCTCGGACCACGGCTACGGCGGTCACATGACGGTGATGGGCGGCCCCGTCCAGGGCGGGCGGGTCTACGGGCGGCTGCCGATCTTCAAGATCGGGAACCAGCCGGGCGTCGGCATCGACACCTCCAACACGCGGGGGCGCTGGATTCCCTCGACCTCGACCGACCAGTATCTCTCCGTGGCCGCCGACTGGTTCGGCATCGACCGGGGCTCGGACAACATGAACACGATCTTCCCGAACTTGGGACGCTTCGACAATCCATGGACCGGATCGAGCAACATTGACTACCTCAACTACACGCCGGCTTAAGGCCGCGTGAGGTCCCTTTCACCCCGTCCGCTCGACTTTCGGGCGGGCGGGGTTATTCTTTTGAGGTCCGTATGAAAGCGCTGGTGTCCATCCTTGTCCTCCTGGCGGTGGTCGCCGTGGGCGCCTTCCTGCTGTACCAACGCGGGGAGCAGGAGGGGGACGGGGCGCAGGCGGGAACGGATGGCGCGGGAACGGCGGTTGACCCGCGCGGGTCCCCGTCCGGCGCGGTGCGGGGGACGCCCTCGGTCGTGAAGCAGAAGCCGGTTCCGCCCAGCGAGCCGGTGGTGGTCGAGTCGATGGTGGCCCACGCCGAGCAGCTCAACGACGAGAGCGCGACCGTGCAGGATGATCTGTCCGTGGTGGGCGAGTTGATCGCGGCCTACATCCGGTATATCGGGACGGGCCCGGAGGGCGGACTGAACGAGGAATTTGTCGCGGCGCTCCAGGGGAGCAATCCGATGAAGCTCATCCTGCTCGGGAAGGATCACGCCCGGGTCAACGAGGCCGGGGAGCTTCTCGACCGGTTCGGCACGCCCTACTATTTCCACCCGGTCTCGGCGAAGGAGATCGAGATCCGGTCGGCCGGTCCGGACAAGCTACTGTGGAGCAAAGATGACGTCCTGCTTGACTAGATCGCTGGCGGCCGTGGTGCTGGCGGCGGCGGCCCCGGCATCGTTCGGCCAGGCGGATGGCGACAACAACGCCTGGAAGGGACGCCTGTATTGCCTCGCGGCGTGGGCCAAGAGCGCCAACCCGGAGGAACCGCAGAGCGTGCAGGAAGCGTTCCTCGACGGCCCGGTGCTGCGCCCCCGCGAAATCCCCGGCGTCGATGCGCTCGTATTTCCCGCGGACACCGAATCGGAGCTTGCCCGGAAGTGGTTCGGGCAGGGGCTCTCGTGCCTGCACCTGCTGTGGGACGAGGAGGCGGAGCGGGCCTTCCGCGCCGTGGTCGAGATCGATCCCGAATGCGCCATGGCCTACTGGGGGCTCGCCATGGTGAATGCCGACCGGCCCGGCCGGGCCGCGTACTTCGCGAGGATGGCGAAGGGGAAGCTGCGGCCCGCCACCGGCCCGCAGGTCCGGGGGATGGTGGGGGTGCTCGCGCGCTTCTACGACGATCCCGGAGGGGACCTCGGTCCGCGGCTCGAGCGCCTCGCTTCCGGCTTCGAAGACCTCGCCATCGCGGCCCCGAACGATGTCGAAAGCAAGGCGCTCTACCTGCGGCAACTCGTTCTCAATTCGTATCGCGGGGGCCTCGAGCTGCGCAGCAGGTGGGCGGTGGACCGCATCGCCGCGGAGATCGCGGCCGCGGCGCCCGCGCACCCGTCGTCCTGCCAGCGGCTCTTCCTCTGGATGAACGAGAAGCCGGGCTACCTCGTCGACCGGGGGCTCCTCGCTCCGCAACGGCTCGCCGGGCCGGCGGTGGTGCCGGAATGGCGGTTCCTCGCGGAAGCGCAACTTGCCGCCGGGCAGTGGGAGGATGGCGCGGAGTCGCTCCTCCGGGCGGTGGACGCCGCGGTCCGGCACCGGGCGGCGTGGTTCGACCGGCCCATCGTGGATCCCGGATTTCACGAGAACGTCGAGGTCCTGGCGGAAACCCTCAGCCGCCTCGGGCGCGTCGAGGAGGCCCTCGGTTTGGCGCGCGCCATGGTGGCCCAGCCGGTCCCGTCCGCCGCCCGCGACGGCTTCGCCGGCACCGCCTACGCCCGCGGGATGCGCCTCTACGCCCAGACCTGCCTCGAGCACAACCTGCCGGCCCGCCTCGCCACCATGGAGAAGGACCTCCCGCTTCATCCGGTCCCGACGCCGGCGGATGCCGCCCTGCGCCGGGAGATCGCGGCACTCGCGGCGGGATCCGTCGGGAATGCCGGGTGGCTGTCGCCCGAGGCCGCCCTGGCCGGGCTGGTCGCGGCCGCGAAGCCCGAGGCGGCCGCGGCGCAGTTCGCCGCGATGCCGGAGAACCGGCGGCGGGCCTTCCTGCCGCGCGCCCTCGAGATCCTCCACCACCAGCAGGCCGGCCGCACGAAGGAGGCCATGCAGGGATTCGACAACGCCTTCCGCGCCGCGGCCGGCGCGTCGGACTCGCCCTTCGCCAACGCGCAGGGATTCTCCCGGTTGGCGGTGCTGCGCCGGGTGACCGGTGACTGGAAGCTGCCTCCCACCGCCGCGGCGGATCGGCTCCGGGAGGTCGTGCCCGGGGTGCGGGCCGCCTACGCGGGCCAGTTCCCGGCGGCGCCGCGATTCGAGTTGCCCGACGGGGCGGGATCCACGGTGCGCCTCGACGATTTCGCGGGAAAGCCGGTGATGGTGATCTTCTTCCTCGGTGCGGGCTGCCTGCAGTGCGTCGAGCAACTGCACGCTTTTCTGCCGCTGGGCGCGGAGTTCGAGAAGGCCGGCATCCCCCTCGTGGCGATCAGTTCCGACCCCGTGGAGGTCCTCGAGTTCACCATTCGCGAGGAAAAGCGGGGACAGCGGCCGATTCCCTTCAAGATCGTGTCCGACGCGGGACTCGAGGTGTTCCGCAAGTACTTCGTCTATAACGAATTCGAGAAGCGCCCGGTCCACGGCACCTTCCTGCTCGATGCCGGGGGGAAGGTCCGCTGGTGGACGACCGGCAACGAGCCCTTCATGAACCCGAAGTGGCTCCTCGGCGAAAGCGTCCGCATCCTCGGCAGCGACCCGGGTCCCCCGGCGCGCTGACCGCCGCGGTTAGCCCGGAAATTTCATGAAATTTCCGCCCCCGCGAACGCGGGGGCCGACACGCTCTGACTGGTCAGAGCCGTCGGGGCTCGCCCCGACGCTGGGGGAAATACACTCTGGGTATTTCCCCCAGAGTCGGTTTTGCGAATCAGATGATTGAGCTTCAGCCAC
The DNA here is from genome assembly GCA_013001695.1 of Akkermansiaceae bacterium. Taxonomy (GTDB): domain Bacteria; phylum Verrucomicrobiota; class Verrucomicrobiia; order Verrucomicrobiales; family Akkermansiaceae; genus Roseibacillus_B. The sequence continues at coordinate 1,254 of JABDMC010000063.1, read as the reverse complement.
ATTCGCAAAACGCATGGTTCACTTCGTGAAATATGCGGGCTAGATGTGGAGTCTCAACAGGTTCTTCCGGGTCAGAGGAAGGGTCAAGGCGGGTGGACGGAGGTTAAGAGCGTGGTGCGGCCGATGCCAGTTGTAATGATGGAGCCACTTGGGCAGTTGGGCCGTGCGCCGTGAGGAATGCCGGTAGGAGTGGGCGTAGGCCCATTCTCTGGAGGCCGACTGGATGAAGCGCTCGGCCTTGCCGTTGGTCTGCGGGGTATATGGTTTGGTGAAGATGTGGCGGATCCGGGCCTCTTTGCAGATTCTGGCGAAAAGCTTGGAGCGATAGCAGGACCCGTTGTCGGTCATGAGCCGCTGAACCTTGATGCGGTGGGCTCGAAAGAAGGCCAGGGCGCGTTGCAGAAAGCAGGCCGCGGACTCCTTGCGCTCGTCGGGTAAGACTTCGGCGTAGGCGAGGCGGGAAGCGTCGTCGATGCACACGTGGAGGAACTCCCAGCCGATGCCCCGGCAACGGCGACGTCGATCACCGTGGATGCGGTGTCCGGCCCCTTGAATGCGGCCGAACTTCTTGATGTCGAGGTGGATGAGCTCTCCCGGATGCTGGCGCTGATAGCGCCGGGGAGGATCCTTGGGCTCCAGGGCGCTGAGCCGGCTCAGACCGGCTTCGCGCAGGATACGACTGACCGTGGCCTTGGAGAGTCCGGTCTGAACGGCAATGGCCTGGATGGTGAGGCGCCTGCGGCGCAGGACCCCGACCTTGCGTCGGAGGCCGGCGTTGGTGCGACGAGGCTGGCGACGAGGACGGCTGGAGGCGTCCTCAAGGGCCTTCCGGCCGCCGGCCTGGTAGCGCCGGAGCCACTTGGAGGCGGTAGCGGGGCTGACGCCGAAGTTGGTGGCTACCGCGGAAGGGCTCAGGCCGTCCTCCAGAACGGCCAGGACCATTTGTAGTCGACCCCGAGGGGTAAGCTTGGCATTAGCGTGGACGTTCATTCGTGGGTTGTGGGTTGGATTGGGAGTTCACACACCCATCCTTGGCCCTCAGCCCCGAATGAACAACCTATTGAAACTTCACAACTAGCGGCCCTCCACCCACGACTCTTTCCCGGACAAAAAAAATACGCAGGCTACCTGCTGTCCGGATCGTTACACCCCCGCCATCCGCCTCAGGCGGACCAGCCTGCCCTCCGTAGTCTCGACGGAGGATGGGGTCCGGAGGAGGCTTGAAAAGCAGGGCTGAAAAAGCGAATTCCCAGC
>JABDMC010000044.1 GCA_013001695.1 Akkermansiaceae bacterium | reverse complement strand
ATCGCCTCCGCGCTGGAAGTCGGCGAGGAGGCCGCGGAAGCAGTCCTTGCGAAGGCCCGCGAAGCCACGGCGGGAAGCCCGCCCGTCGCGGCGGAAGGCGAAGCGGCCCCCGCCACGGATGCTCCCGGTCCCGAAGAAGCGGCCGCACCCGAGGCCGCTGCTCCGGCGCCCGCGGCGCCTGAAGAACCGGTGGCGGAAGAGTCCGCCCCGGAGGAAGTTGAGGATGCCGAGAACAAGGAACCGGCGGCCACCGCCGAAGAGCAGTGATGGCTGCGCCCGGTCCCGCCCCCAAGAATCTGATGCCCGAAGACAGCGAAAAGAAAGACGACAAGGTTCTCGATCTCATCGACGAGAAGAAACCTTCGCGTCGCGAGCGCCAGCGGCAGGAGGCCTCGAAGGTGAAAACCGTCGAGGATCAGAAAAAGGAGGCCCTGAACATCTTCGACGAGGACGAGCAGAAGAAGGCCTCGGCGGTCAAGAAGACCGAGAAGTCCGGCAAGGAACAGCTCCCCTCGATATCCAAGCTGCTCGACGAGCAGGAGGACCCGGAATTCATCACCTCCGGGTCGGCCGCGGTTCCCGCCGCCGCCGCCGAGGACGACGATCCGGACGCCACCGTCGACGGCAACACCATCAGCATCAAGCCGCCCATCATCGTGAGCGTTCTCGCGGAAAAGATGGGGCTGAAGCCCTTCGAGATCATGAAGGACCTCATCGAGCTGGAGGTCTTCGTGGCGCCCCACCAGGCGATCGAGCCGGACATCGCCGAACAGGTGTGCGTGAAGCACGGGTTCGTGTTCGAGCGCGAGAAGCGCAAGGTCGGGGGCGGGGTCCACAAGATCGAGGAGGTCATCGAGGAACCCGAGGCCCCGGAGGAGGAGCCCGAAGAGGAACTCGCCTTCCGGGCCCCGATCATCACGTTCATGGGACATGTCGACCACGGGAAGACGTCCCTCCTCGACTATGTCCGGAAGGCCCGCGTGGCCGAGGGGGAAGCGGGCGGAATCACCCAGCACATCGGCGCCTACCGCGTCGAGCACCAGGGCCGGCCGATCACCTTCATCGACACCCCGGGGCACGCGATTTTCACCGAGATGCGGGCCCGCGGCGCGGACGTGACCGACATCGTGGTGCTGGTGGTGGCCGCCGACGACGGCATCATGCCGCAGACGAAGGAGGCCATCAGCCACGCGCGCGCCGCCGGGAAGACGATCATCGTGGCGATCAACAAGTGCGACCTGCCCGGCGCCAACCCGATGAAGGTGAAGTCGGAGTTGATGGAGCAGGGGCTCAACCCGGTGGATCTCGGCGGGGATGTCGAGACCGTGGAGGTTTCGGCGATCACGGGGCAGGGGATGGATGCCCTGATCGAGTTGATGGCCCTCCAGGCGGAGGTGCTGGAACTGAAGGCCAATCCCCAGGCCAACGCGCGGGGCGCGGTCATCGAGGCCAAGGTGCAGCCCGGGAAGGGGCCGACCGCGACGGTCATCGTGGAAGCCGGGACCCTCAAGGTGGGCACGCCGTTCATCTGCGGGCCGTTCGCGGGCAAGGTCAAGCTGCTGCTCGATGACCACGGGGAAACCGTGCTGGAAGCGGGGCCGTCCACCCCGGTGGAACTCCTCGGCTTCGCGGAGTTGCCGAATGTCGGCGACGAGGTCGTCGAGATGGAGAGCGAGCGGGCCGCCAAGAAATTGAGCGAGGAACGCCAGCTGGACCTTCGCCAGGAGCGGCTCGTGGCGCCGCAAAAGAGCCGCATGGAAGACCTCCTCGCCTTCGTCGGGGAAGGCGGCCAGAAGGTGCAGCTCAAGATCATCCTGAAAGGCGACGTGCAGGGGTCGGTGGAGGCCATCCAGGGCGCCATCCGCGAGATCGAGTCCGACAAGGTCGACGTCAATTTCATCCACGCCGCGGCCGGATCGATCAGCGAGTCCGACATCCTGCTGGCCAGCTCCTCCGACGCGGTGGTCCTCGGGTTCAACGTCAAGGTCGAGTCGAAGGCCGTCAAGACCGCCAAGCGCGAAGGCGTCCAGGTGAAGCTCTACTCGATCGTCTACGAACTGATCGACCAGGTGCGGGATGCCATGCTCGGCCTCCTGGAGCCCGAGACGCGCGAGAAGATCATCGGCCATGCCGAGGTGAAGCAGGTCTTCAAGGTCAAGAAAGGGCGCGCCGCGGGCTGTGTCGTCAGCGACGGGAAGGTCACGCGCAGCGCCCACGCCCGCGTGATTCGCGACAAGCAGCCGGTCTTCGACGGCAAGATGTCGACGCTCCGACGCTTCCAGGACGAGGTCGAGGAAGTCAAGCAGGGCATCGAGTGCGGGATCCGCCTCGGGGAGTTCAGCGACTACGAGGAAGGCGACGTCATCGAGTGCTACCTGCTCGAGAAGATCGAGCAAACGCTGTAACCGGGCCGCATCCCGCGGGCCATCGCCGCCGGCCGGGCCACGTGGAAAAATCAAGGATATGTCGCGCCGTCAAGACAGGGTCAACGAGTTGCTGAAGCGGGAGATCAGCAGCGTCATCCAGAAGGATTTCGAGTTCACCGATTCGCTGGTGACCGTGAATTCGGTCGACGTCACGCAGGACCTCAAGGAGGCGCGGGTGTTCGTGGGGGTGCTGGGCGGCAACGAGGACTGGGTCCTCGGCCGGCTCAATGGCCAGCACGGCGCGATCCAGAAGAAGGTCATGAAGCGGGTGGTGCTGAAGAACACGCCGGTCCTGCGGTTCCAGACGGACCATTCGGTGGAGCGCGGGGTCGATATCGTCAATCTCCTCGACGAGGTGGCGAAGCTGCCCACCGCCCCGCCGGAAGAGGAATCGCCGTAACCTTCTTTTGCTTGTGGCGGGGATGCTCCCGCGGCAGGCTGCGCAGGCACCCGCTGAGCGTTCAAACCGTCGATGGGCAAGGAAGCTACCCTGGAAGAACTCGCCGCAGTATTCGGCGATTATCATCGCATCGCCCTGGTGAGCCACATGCGCCCGGACGGCGATGCGATCGGATCGGTGGTGGCGATGAAGGCGGTCCTGGAGGAGCTCGGCAAGGAGGTGGTGGCCCTGAACGAGGACCCGGTGCCCGAGAACCTGACCTTCCTCGAGGGGGCCGACGGCATCCAGCGGCCGGATGCCCCGGTGGACGCCGACGTGGTGGTGGCGCTCGACACCGCCAACAAGGCCCGCCTCGGAAAACGGTGCCTCGAAGTCCTCGCGGAGGTCCCGCGATGGGTCAACATCGACCACCACGTTTCCAACGAGTTCTACGGGGATCTCGTCTTCATCGACGAGGAGGCGGCGGCGGTGGGCGAGATCGTTTACGGGTTGATCATGGAGTTCGGATGGCCGCTTCCTCCCGCGGCCCGCGACGCGCTGTACGTGGCGGTTTCGACCGATACCGGATCCTTCCAGTACTCGAACACGCGGGCCGCGACCCACGAGATGGTTTCCGACCTCCTCGGGCGCGGGCTGGACGCCGGCTCCCTGAGCACCCTGATTTATCACAACTACCCGTTCCGCCGGGTCGAACTCCTCCGGGAACTGCTGCAGACGCTCGAGCATTCCGACGACGGGCGGGTGGCATGGTGGACGCTGACCGAGGAGGTGAAGGACCGGCTCGGGGTGAAGCCGGGAGACAGCGAGGGGTTGATCGATGTCCTGCGCGCCATCCGCGGCGTGGTGGCGGTCGTGTTTTTCGAGGAGGTCGAGGATGGCATGGTGCGGGTTTCGACCCGGTCCAAGGACCCGCGCGTGGACGTCTGCAAGATCTGCGCCGAGTTCGGGGGCGGCGGCCATGTCATGGCCTCCGGGGCCCGCCTCCCCGGACCGGTCGAAGACGCCCGGAAGCGGGTCCTCGCCGTCGCCTTCGAGGTTGTGGAGGCGGCCGGCCTGTCCACCCCGTGAGGCGTCTCATTTTCCCATGAAAGAATCACCAGCCACACCCAGCGGGGTCCTTGTCGTCGACAAGGCCTCCGGAATGACATCCCACGACGTGGTAGCGATCGCGCGGAGGCAGCTTGGAATCAAGAAGATCGGCCATTGCGGCACGCTGGACCCGATGGCGACCGGCCTTCTGATGCTGGTCGTGGGGCGCGCCACCAAGATCCAGGACCTCCTCATGGCGGAGGACAAGGAATACGTCGGGACCATCACCCTCGGGAGCGTCACGAGCACCCAGGACAAGGAGGGAGAGGTCCTCGAGGAGCAACCCGTCCCGGACCTGAGCCGCGAGGAGATCGAGGCGGCCTTCGAGAAGTTCACGGGCGACTTCGAGCAGATCCCCCCGATGGTGTCCGCCATCAAGAAGGACGGCGTGCCGCTCTACAAGCTGGCGCGGAAGGGGAAGGAAGTGAAGCGCGACCCCCGTCCGGTGTATGTGACCTCCCACGAGATCACGCGGGTGGAGCTTCCGGAGGTCGACTTCAAGGTCGATTGCTCGAAGGGCTTCTACGTGCGGACCTACGCGCACGACATCGGCGCCGCCCTGGGATGCGGCGGACACCTGAGCGCCCTGCGCCGGAACCGGTCCGGGAAGTTCACCCTCGATCGCGCCATCACGGTGCCCGAATTGAAGGTCGCTCCCGCCGCGGAGTTGCAGAAGGCCCTCATCAGTCTCGCTGAGATCTCGCTCATGCGGGGGGCGTGACGGGCGGCAGGCGGCCCGCGCGGACCGCCCGATCCCGGAGAATCCCGGCACGCATGCCATGAAACTGTTCACTTCCCTTCGCCAGCTGGACGCGGTGGACGCCCCGTTGCACCTCGCCCTCGGGGTCTTCGACGGGGTGCACCTCGGACACCAGGCGGTGATCGAGGTGGTGGTGGCCGGGGCGCGGGACTCGGGAGGCCTCGCCGGGGTGGTGACGTTCGAGCCCCACCCGATCCAGGTGCTTGCGCCGGAGAAGGCCCCGCGACGAATCCTGGCGTCCCTGGAGCACAAGGAGCGGCTCCTCGCGGATCTCGGGGCGGCCGCGGTGGTCGTCCTTCCCTTTGATCGCGAATTTGCCGAGCGCTCCGCGGATGAGTTCTGCGGGGAGCTTTTCGCGGTTCCCGGCCTGCGGCAAATCTCGGTCGGCGAGGACTGGAAGTTCGGCAAGAACCGTGGCGGCGACGTGGCCCTGCTGCGCCGGTGGGGCGCGGAACGCGGGGTGGAAGTGGTGCCGGTGGCCCCCGTGATGCTGCAGGGCGAGCGCATCAGCAGCACGCGCATCAGGCAGGCCTTGCGGGACGACAATCTCGCCGGCGCGGCCGCCATGCTGGGCCGTCCCTATTCCGTGATGGGTCCCGTCATCCGGGGCGACCAGCTGGGGCGCCAGATCGGGATCCCGACCGCCAACATCGAGGTGGGACGCGAGCAACTGCCTCCCGACGGGGTGTACGCGGTCCTCGCCGATACGGGCGGTTCGTGGCAGCCCGGAATCGCGAACCTGGGAATGCGGCCCACCGTCAGCGGATCGAACCGCCTCCTGGAGGTGCACCTCTTCGAATTCGACGGCGACCTCTACGGCCGGCACGTGGAGGTGCGCTTCGGGCGCCACGTGCGGGGAGAACGCAAGTTCTCCGGTCTGGACGAACTGACCGCGCAGATTCGCCGAGACATTGAAGCGGTCCGGGCGCTCTTCGCCGGGGGGACCGCCATGGACATCTAGCGCTCGGTGCCAAGCCCGTTTTTCGCCTTCAGCCGCTTTTTACGCTGCCGCGAGGGAGCGGGATTGGCGCTGAAGTTCCAGGTGCTCGTTCCATCAAGAGGGACGGTGGGCATCAGTTCGCACGTGCTGGGATGATTCGATGACGAGGTCATCCATTCGGCTAGGGAAGAGGGAGGATATTTCATGGCTCGCTTTACCTTTAATAGAAGCCGCTTCCCGTCGGCTTGTCACCCGAATCCGACCTCCCCAAATGGGTTACTCTGCGCACAAGGGGCGTGAATAAGTTGTGAATATCCCGGGGGAACGACCTGCATTCCTGTTAGAATTCCGGCTTGCGGGGGACGGCCACCGCGGCCCGTCCGGGTGCCCGGAAATCGCTCACGGCGGTGAATATCCCATCGGGATTCCGGATGATGGCCTGCGTGACGCCGATCGCTTCGCGGGGGGCGAGATCGTGGCCGCGCCTGGTGAGGGCCTCGCGGAGGGGCGCCGGGAGGGCGGTCTCGATAGTGAGGCGGTCCGGCTTCCACTGATGATGGAAGCGGGGGCGGCGCACGCATTCCTCGAGCGGCAAGCCGAGGTCGATGTGGCGCATGACCACCAGGAGGGCCTGCGAGATGATGGTGGGCCCGCCGGCCGCCCCGACGGTGAGGACCGGTTCGCCGTCCCTGAGGACGATGGTGGGGGACATGCTGGAAAGCGGGCGTTTCCGCGGGGCGACGGCATTCGCTTCCGCCCCGACGAGCCCGAAGGCATTCGGAACGCCCGGGGCGATGGAAAAGTCGTCCATCTGGTTGTTGAGGACCACCCCGGTTCCGGGAATGACCACCTTTGACCCGAAGGAGGTGTTGAGGGTGGCGGTGCAGGCCACCCACGTCCCCTGTGGGTCCACCACCGTGAAGTGGGCGGTGTGGTCGCCGGATTCGCCGGTTTGGGCGGCCGGCCCGGGGCCCTCCACCACGGTGGCCTTCCGGAGGTCGATCCGCCCTGCGAGCGTCCTGGCATAGGCCTCGCTCGTGAGGTGCGCGGGCACCTCCACGAAGTCGGGATCGCCAAGCCAGTGGGCCCGGTCCGCGAAGGCGAGCTTCATGGCCTCCGCGACCAGGTGGGTGCGCGCCACGTCGTCGAGGTCCGGCACCGGGAAGCGCTCGAGGATGTTCAGGATTTGCGCGACGTGCACCCCGCCGGAACTGGGAGGCGGGAAGCCGACAATCCCGTGACCGCGGTAGCTGCTCCGCACCGGCTCGCGCTGCTTGATGGTGTAGCCGGCGAAGTCCGCTTCGGTGAGCACGCCGCCGTTTTCTCGCATCCAGCGGGCAACGCGCGTCGCGAACTCGCCACCGTAAACGTGCTTGATGCCATGCTCTCCGATGGCCCGGAGGGTGATGGCGAGGTCCGGCTGCCGGAGGGTGTCGCCCGCGGCGAGCGGCTTGCCATCGGCGCGGAAGAGCGGGCTCGCGGGCCCGGCCCAGCGGCGCAGGGCGGCGGCCTCGGCCGCGATGCGCCGCGCGTACTTGGCGTCGATCCTGAACCCGCGGGCGGCGAGGTCGGCGGCGGCCTCGAGGTGGCTGCGCAGATCGGTCGATCCGTGCCGCCGGAGGACGTGATCATACGCGGCGAGCGACCCGGGCACCCCGGAGGCCCGCGGCCCGGTTCGGCTGGCGGCGGGGTCCGGTTTGCCGTCCGCGTCGAGATACATGTCGCGGGTGGCGGCGGCGGGAGCCGTCTCGCGCCCGTCGATGGCGAGGATCTCCCCGGAAGGCAGTCGCGCCAGCAGGAAACAACCGCCGCCGATGCCGCTGTTGTGGCCGTCGACCACCCCGAGGGTGAGGCCCACCGCCACGGCGGCGTCGATGGCATTGCCGCCATTCCTGAGGACGCGCATCCCGGCCGCGGTGGCAAGCGGGTGCGGGCTGGCCACCGCGCCACCGGTTCCGCGGGCCACCGGTCGGGGACCGGGGCTGACCGCGACTTCACTCCCGGCCGGGAGGGTGAGGGCCGCGAGCACGACGGCGATGCATCCGCGCATGGCCCGGAGCCTACGACAAATCAGGCCCGCCCGCGACCCGCGAATCGGGCCCGCGGCCAATCCGGGGCCGGAAGCGACGAGGCGATCTGCGATGGGTGCTGGATGGATGTTGCAGGTTCGCCCGGCAGGGCGCTCCGGCGGGGGTTGCCCGTGGTGTTCGCGGCGGCCTTGCAGGACGTCCCGGTCTGGGTATTCCACGGTGCGAAGAACCCCACCGGGAACATGGAGATGAGCCGGAGCGTGGTGGAGGCCCTGGAGACGGCCGGGGCCGATCCGAAATACACCGGAATTCCCGACGGGGACCATGGAATCACGGATGCCGTCCACGGCGATGACGAGTTTCACCAGTGGCACTTCGCGCAACGCCGGGAGCAGGGGAGGGGCCTGAAACCCGCCGGAGCCGGCCACGAATTCGCCTCGACCTGGCGCCGCGCCGCGGGTTAGCTAGGAAGTCCGATGTCCGAAGAATCCGATCAAGCTCCCAGGAAGACCCCGCCTCCGCCGGATATCAAGAAAGGCCCGCCGCCTGCGCCCACCCCCTCGGCCCTGGACCGGCCGCCGGCCGATCCACCCCGGCCGCCCCTGAAGGTTTCCGTTTCCGAGGACGATGGGGATGCCGGCGAGGAGGGCGCGCCCGGAGGCGAGGCCAGCCTGCAGGACCGGGTCATCGCCACCGTCATCGATGCCGTGGTGTGCGCCGGGATCTACCTCGCGGTCACCTTCGTCCTGCCGGACTTTCTTGGCCGGTTGGGGACGCTGCTCTCGGTCGGCTACCTCCTGACCCGCGACTCGCTGCCGTTCCTCGGCGGGCAGAGCGTCGGAAAGAAGGCGATGCACATCCGGGCCGTGACGACCGGCGGCCAGAGCCTGGCCGGGAATTGGAAACCGGGGCTGATCCGGAACGCGGTCCTCCTGATCCCGCTCTTCCCCCTCGTCGAGCTGTTCGTGCTCATTACCCGCGATGACAAGCCCGGCCCGACGGTTCGCCTTGGCGACGAATGGGCGGGCACCAAGGTGATTCGCGTCGCGGCCGACGCCGCGGAGGAGGATTCCGGAGCGGGGGAGCCGTCCGGGGACGAGGGCGGCGGGGACGATTAAGGGGCGTCCGTTTCCTTCCGGCACAACAGCTCGGTCACCATCTCGTCCAGCATCGCGAGGGCGATGGAGATCTTCTTGAAGAACGACGTGTTGTGATGGACGACGACGAAGCGCTCGTGCTGTGACCAGATGCCGCGGAGCTTGGCATCGAGGGCGGCGGCTTCCTTGATCGACTCACAGCGGGCCGGGTTTCCCCCTTCGATCGCGAGGCCCCCGACCGCGGCGCTTTCGAAGAAGATGACGCCATCGTAGCGGGTCAGTTCGTGGGCCAGCGAGGTGCCCATGGCGTTGAAGAACCCGTCCGGTTCGCCCGGCCAGTAGGCCGCGCCGTCGATGGTGCCGCGATCGCACAAGAGGATGCGGTCGGGATACTTCGCGGCCTGGACGTCCTCGAGGTTGCGTTGCACATGGTAGATGGCGCGCTGCGCCGCGACGCGGGCGTGTTCCTCGTCGTAGCGGGGGAAGCCGCCGCTGAACATCATGGTGGCGGCCTCCGGGACCACCACGACCCGTTCCCCGATCTCGCGGCGGAACATGTCGGCCGCCGTCGTCTTGCCGCCGCCGGGCCCGCCGGTCACCACGATGCGGCAGCGGTGGTTGTGGTTGTTCTCGGGCAGAACCATCGGGATCACTCTATGCGCCGGATCCGGTGGCGCTCAATCCCGCGGTTTCACGAATGTGAGGCGAATTCCCGCTCGCGGCGGACGGGGACGCGGACGACCGTCCCGGCCGAGGTCATGACGCGGCCCGCCGTGAAGAGCGCCAGCGGTGGGATGCCTTCGGGGAGCGCGGCGGCCGGGCTAGCCGGCCTGCCCGGCCTCCATGGCTTCGTCGACCGGCACGAGGCGGCCGGTCTCGACCTCGTAGATGTAGCCGTAGACCGGAATTTCGGGCGGCACGAGGGGGTGGTTCCGGATCCGCTTCACGTCGTCGACGACGCTCTCCTCGACCTTGCTGAACGTGAGCCAGTCGATATCGCGTCCGGCGCCGGAACCGGGGCCCTCGCCCGCATCTTGCCAGCCCTTCGTTGCGTCGTAGGAGGCGGTCTTGAGGCTGCTCTCCAGCAGGTCGCTCATGATCTCGTTGGTGAACGTCGCCATGCCGCACTGGGTGTGCTGGATGACGAACCACTCGCGGGTGCCGAGCAGCTTGTAGGAGATGACGAGCGAGCGGATGGCGTCGTCACTGGCGCGGCCGCCCGCATTGCGGATGACGTGGGCGTCGCCCTCGCGCAGGCCCGCGAACTTGGCGGGGTCGAGCCGGGCGTCCATGCACGTCAGGATGGAGAACTTCCGGGCGGGCGGGCCGCCGAGGTCCCCGAGGGAGCCGAACCCGGCGGCGTAGGCGGCATTGGCGGCGAGAACTTCGTTGTGAACCTTACTCATGGCGATCGGCTCGGAAGTTAGGCAATCGGCGGCCGACGGCAACCGCGAAGAGGGGGCCGGCCGTGAAAAACGAACCCCTGGCTAGCATATTTCACGAAGTGACCGATGCGTTTTTCAACAGTGGCCATGATTCAGGGTCTTGATTCGAAAAACCGACTCGGAGCATGCGGGACGGATGGTCCCTCACTGGTCGTCGGGGCTAGCGCCGCTCGACCACCGCCAGGACCGCCTTCTCGAGCTTGGGCGGCAGGCCGTAGCTTTTGATCTCCTCCCGGAAGGCGGGGATCTTGCGGTCGTGGCCGCCGCCGAGGCAGGAGTTGAGGCGCGTGGCCACCGTGGAATCGGCCAACGACTTCGGGTCCGGGTAGGTTTTCTCGAGGAAGGCGCGGAGGTCGTGGTGACCGGTGAGGGCGTACTTCTGATGGTAGAACTCCGCGTAGGTGAAGGTTCCGGCGGGCTCGATGGCGGTCTGGACGTCGGAGGTCGCGATGCCCCGCCGGGCGGCGGCGGTGGCGCGGGTCGCTTCGGCGGCCTTCCGTTGCTCCTCGCCGTGGTAGAACACGGCGTTGCGATACTGCCGCATGCCGAGGTTGCTGCCGCAATGGTGGGCACTCCAGAACCGTTCCAGGAGGTCCTCGTAACTGATCACGGCCGGATCGAAGTCGATCGCGATGGCCTCGGTGTGGTCCCCGAGCTGGTAGTAGGTCGGCGCCTTGGTGGTGCCGCCGCAATAGCCCACCCGCGTGCGGAGGACTCCCGGAAGACTCCCGAACCGGGAGTCCGGGCCCCAGAATCAGCCCAGCCCGAAGGTCGCGGTCTGGAACTTCACCCGCGACGCCTCGCGGTCGAGGGGAAGGACCCCGGCCGCGGACGCCCCGTCGGCGACCGGCAGGGGGCCCTTGGGTGCGGCGGCACGGCTTCCAATCATGATTCCGAGAGAAGTGAGAACGACAACAAGCGCCGGGGTGAAACGCATTCCGCAGGATACGGGCCCTCGCGGTGATTGCAAGCGATCCGGGGAGGGGTGCAAATGAGCCCCGGGGCGTGGGCGGCGGACGCCCGGCGGTGCGGGCGGAGGACGGGGAGGGCGCCGCCCTTATCCACACGCCTCCATCTGCGACGTTGATCCCGGACCGTCCGCGATCTAGGGAACGGTAATGAACAAGGATTTCAGTCATGTTGTCGCGGCGCGGACCGGGAACACCGGCATCGGCGAGTTGGTCCTCCTGGTCTCGGCCCACGGGTTGGCGGGTTTGTATTTCGGCCATCGCCTGCGGCAGGCGGGGCTCCCCGCCGACGATGCGGGCCACGACATCCTCAATGCCGCCGAGGATCAACTGAGCGAGTATTTCGCCGGCGAGAGGAAAGCGTTCGACCTTCCCCTCGACCCCCGCGGAAGCGACTTCCAGCGGGAGGTTTGGGACGCGCTTTGCCACATTCCGTACGGCACGACGTGCAGCTACCGCGAAATTGCGCAGCGCATCGGGAAGCCGAAAAGCGTGCGCGCGGTGGGAACCGCCAACGGCGCCAACCCCATCGCCATCATCGTGCCGTGCCACCGCGTCATCGGCGCGGACGGATCGTTGACGGGCTTCAGCGCCGGCCTCCACATCAAGGAGGCTCTCCTCGAGCACGAGGGTGTCCTGACGATGGCCTAGTAGCCGCCCTTGGGCGAGCCGTATGGCTGCGGCTGGTAGGGCGCCTGCTGGGGTCCCCGGTAGGGCGCGCGGCCGTAGCGGGCGGCCTTGTCCTGCTCGTTGCCGATGGCGTAACCGCCGAGGCCGCCGATGGCGGCGCCGAGGAGGGCGCCTTCTTCCCAGTCGTCCGATTGGTGGCCGATGATGGCTCCGAGCAGCGCGCCGCCGGCCGCGCCCAGTCCGGCGCCCTGTGTGGCGCGGGTTTGCTGGTAGGCCATTCCGCCGCCGGGGGTGGCAGCGCAGTTGGAAAGGAGCAGGGCCGTCGCGGCCGCCAAGAGGGTGCTGATGGTCTTTTTCATGGGGTTCCTGAGAATCGGTGTTCCGGGTCCGGGAGGCAGGTTTGGGCCATTTTCCGGGGAAAATGGCCTCCAGATCGCCTCTCGTTACTCCCTTGGACCCCCGCCCGCCACGAATATTCAACGCCGGGGGCACATTTTTTGCGGGGGCCGGGCGGGGTCACCGCGGCCTCCGCTCGCGGAGGATGCGGAGGATCGAGCCGACGTCGCTTCGCCAGGTGGGGGAGAGGATCGTGATGATGAGCGTCTCGAGGTTGGTCACGACAATGCCGGCGAGGGCGATCCGGAGCGGCCACAGCGACCAGCCCCCGAGCAGGCAGACCGCCCCCACGAGGATGAGGAACCACGAGGTCTTCGCGGCGCGCGTGTGGTAGCTCGGCCAGCACCCGTACTTCCAGAGACCCGCGATGGTGCTCAGGGCGTAGCTGGCCACCGCGGGCACCAGCCAGGCGAGCTCGTGGCGCAGCGTTTCCCCGTGGAGCCGGAGGCAGCCGATGAGGAGCGCGATGTAGAGCGCGGCATCCGCCCAACTGTCGAGGCGGGCCCCGAGAACCGTTCGCTGGTGCAGGAGGATGGCGAGCTTGCCGTCGACCCAGTCGGTCATGGCGAGGGCCACGAAGAGCCACAGGAAGGCCTCGCCCCGGCCGGCCCAGGCCAGGGCCACCAGCACGAAGGATCCGAGGAGGCGGATCATGCAGATGATGTTCGGGATCGTGACGACGCGGGTGGTACGCACCCCGCCGCGGGGCGCCGTCTCCCGGGAGGCCTCCTCCGCCTTCAGCTCATCCACCATACCAGGAAATAGACGAAGGCGGGGGCCGTGAACGTGAGGCTGTCGAGTCGGTCGAGGAGGCCACCCATCCCCGGCAGCATGTCGCTGCTGTCCTTGGCTCCGGAGTCCCGCTTGAGCCCCGATATGTTGATGTCGCCAAGGTAGCCGGTCACGGTGATGACGATCCCGGCCGCGAGGGGGCCGGCCCAGCGGGCCACGCTGGCCGGCATGTCAAGCGGCCCGTGGGGACCGGCGAGGGTGGTGAGCCACGGCGCAAGGAGAAAGGCCAGCCCGACGGTCACCGCCATGCCGCCGAAGAACCCTTCCCAGGTCTTGTTGGGAGACATGACGGGAGCGATGCGATGCCGCTTGTGGGCGCCGACGGCCCTTCCCACGATCGCCTGGAAGATGTCGTTGGCCTCGGTGAGGATGAGAAGAAACAGGAACCAGCCGGCCGGACCCGCGGGCTTTCCGGCGGCGGCGGGAAGGATGAAGAGGTAGGCGGCGTGCGACATCGCGTAGACCGCCACCATCAATCCCCAGAAGAGCCCGCCGGTGGTCCGCACGTAGCCCTTCGCCTTCTCCCGGACGAGTTGCACCACCGCGATGGTGGCGAGTCCCGCCAGCGGCACGAACACCACGTAGGCCCCGGCGCGGTCGAACAGGATGAGGAGGTAGTTGATGACCGTGATGACGTAGACGGAAGCGAGGAGGGGCCGCTCGTTGCCGATTCCGAGGAGGACGGCATACTCCCGGATCGCCAGGAGACTGGCGGCGCCGAGGAGGAGGCAGACTCCGGGGCGGCCGGCGAGAAGGGCCGCCGACAGCACGATGGCGATGATCCACCAGGTGCGGAGGCTGGCGAAGCGCTTGCGGCGCAGGTCCGCCTCCGCCTTCCGCAGGCCGATGACGCGCACGATGGTGCCGCCCACCAGGGAAGTGGCGATGGCGGCGATGGTCCACAGGAGGGTGGGGGACGGG
>JABDMC010000396.1 GCA_013001695.1 Akkermansiaceae bacterium | reverse complement strand
TCGACCGTGATCTACGACAACATCTCCTTCACGCCGGAGCCCACCTCCGCGATGCTGCTTGGCCTCTCGGGCCTCGTTCTTCTGCGTCGTCGCCGTCGATAAGCTCACCGATTCTTTGTCATATTTTACGGCGGGGTTCGGCCACCGGGCCCCGCCGTTTTGTCTCCCCGCCCCCGAAATCTAACCCAAATCATTACCTTCAACCTCTCCAAACCCATGAAGATTAGGACCCTGTTATCCATCGCGCTCGCCGCGGTTGCTCTCCCCTCGCTCTCTCACGGGCAGCTCACCAATTACTCCCAGAATTTCGAAGGATTGACCCAGTCCAATCCTGATGCGCTTGGGAACGACGGATGGAAGGTATTCGGCATTGTCTACGACCCGACGGGCTCCACCGAGCTCTACGACTACGCCCCGGCCTGCCCGTGTCCGGCCCCGAACAATTCCGGGGCGCCGGCCTTTTCGCTCATCACGGCCGGGGAAGGCGGACCGGGCCAGGGAGCGCAGGGGCTCGTGGTCTTCAGCGATTACCAGAACGGGAACCACCGGGACGGAACCAACAACCTGATCGAGTCGATCTTCTTCCAGGAGCAGACCATCGCCCTGGACGACGTGAACACCTACAGCTTCAAGTTCGACGCCAAGGCCGGAGACCTCGCGTCGCCCTCGACCGCCGAGGCCTTCGTGAGGGTCATCGATCCAGCCGATGGCTCCCTCGTCTTTGACGAGGTGCTCGACCTGACCTCCCTCCCGGTCACCTGGGCGACGTATTGCCTAGAGATCGCTATCGATGGCGCCTTCGACGAGGGCTTCCTGCTCCAGTTCGGATTTTCCAACAAGGCGTGTTGCGACAATCCCTCCGGCGTGCAGCTCGACAACATCAGCTTTGGCCTCCCGGCCGACCCGCCGGGACTCGAGGACTACTGCCAGGATTTCGAGACCCTCGTGCAGGGCGATCTTGATGCCCTCGGCAACGACGGGTGGCAGGTGTTCGGCAACCAGTTCGACAGCGGCGGCGCCTATGTCGATGGTTACGGACCCTTCCCCGCCCCGAACAATCCGGGAGCCCCGGCCTTTTCCCTCATCACGTCCGGGGAAGGCGGTCCTCCGCAGGGCACCCAGGGCCTCGTGGTCTTCGGGGACTACAACAACACCGCCCAGGCGGCCGGCGGCCTGAACTACACCGTGGAGGCCAACACCTTCCAGGAGCGGGTCATCACGAACGGCGACTTCGGGAGATACGAGTTCCAGTTCGACGCCAAGCGGGGCGACCTCGCCGGGGCCTCGACGGCCAAGGCCTTCATCAAGATCCTCAACCCCAACGCCGGATTCAGCCTCACGACCTTCAAGGTCATCGAGACCGACAACCTCCCGGTCGAATGGGGGACCTACACGATCGTGGTGGACGTCGACGGCAACGCCCTCGCCGGCCAGATCCTGCAGTTCGGGTTTCTCGCCACCACCAACAACTACGAGGCCTCGGGGGTGCAGTACGACAACGTGAAGTTCACCAAGATCTCGTCGGAGCTGGGCGGTCTCGAAGCCTACGCGCAAAACTTCGAAGGCCTGAATGCCGCCAGCGGATCGGCCCTGAGCGACGACGGCTGGACCGTCTTCGCCACGGTCTACACCGATGCGACCAAGACGAGTACGGTCTACAACTACGGCACCTTCGTGGCCCCGAACGGCACCGGCGGCTTCTCGAACGTGACCACCGGGCTCGGCGGCGGTGCCCAGGGGGACCAGGGGCTGGAAACCTTCAGCGACTACCTCAATGCCGACCACACCAACGGGTCCAACCGTCTCCTCGAGACCAACGTCTTCCAGGAGCAGCTCATCGGCCCGACCGACTCGGGAACGTGGCAGTTCCAGTTCGACGCCCGGGCTGGTGACATCACGGGATCCTCCTCCGCCCTGGCCTTCATCAAGATCCTCGATCCGGCCAGCGGCTTTTCGCTGACGGAGTTCCTCACGGTCGACACCACCAACCTCCCGGCCACCTGGGGGACATTCTCGATCGAAGTGGCCATCGACGGCGCCGCCCTGAAAGGCCAGCTCCTGCAATTCGGTTTCCTGACGGACGCCTCGAACAACGAGCCCTCGGCGGTCGAGTATGACAACATCAACTTCGGACCGGTCGTCACGGCCCCGCCCCTCGCCATCGTGGACATCACGAGAACCGGGAACCAGGCCGACATCACCTTCCAGAGCGAGGCCGGAGCGACCTACAGCCTCCTGTCGTCCACAACCCTCAACGGGTTGGGCAGCTTCACGCCGGTGGCCGGGCAGACCGCCATTCCGGGAACCGGGGGCGAAGTGATTGCCTCCGACACCGGCGCCTCCGAGACGTTCAAGGCCTACGTCGTCCAGAAGAATCCTTGACGATCAACGGTCGCCGACGATCCTTTGGCATGACAATACGTCCGCTGAAACGCCGCGGCTTCACGCTCGTGGAGCTGCTGGTGGTGATCGCGATCATCGTGGCCCTCGCCTCGCTGCTCTTCGTGGCGATGGCGAAGGTGAACCAAGCCGCGCAGTCCGCCAAGACCCTCAGCCGTCTCCGCGAAATCGGGGTGGCGTCGGGCGGCTACATGGCGGACAACAACATGTTCTACCCCCCGTGCTGGAACAACACCGAGGGCGCCAACCGCTCCTACGCGCAGTTGCTGGATGAGTATCTGCACGGCCGCACGCCCTACCGCGAGCTCGACAGCAAGTTCATCGGCCCGAATGCGCGCCTCCCGGTGAAGGTGAACGAGTATTCGCACCCGATCACCTTCTCGATGAACTTCGCGGTCTGTCCCGATGTCACGCAGTATGGCGACGTGGCGCGCAACTCGATCCATGCCACGCAGGTCGAGCGGGCCAGCGATATCATCCTCATGGCGGACGGCTGCCAGAACCCGGGGAACTTGAACCAGGCGAATGCCTCGGCCTACCGGATCTATTCGGCGGTCGGCGACACCGGGCCGGTCGGCCAGTATGACCAGCAGATCCCGGTGGGTCCCGACGAGGACAGCTCCCGGGGGGACGGCTGGTTCCGCTATCCCGGCGGCAAATGCCATGCCCTCATGTGCGACGGCTCGTCCCGCGCCTTTCCGAAGGGGACCATCACCAAGGGGAACCTCTGGATCGACAAGGTCCGCTGATGTGATTGGCGGCCGCCGCGGGGGAAGAACCCGGGCCGCGGCTCAGGGATCCTTCCTGACGCGGTAGAAGGTCGCGGACCCGCCCTCGAGGGGAACCACTGTGGTGGTGATGGTGGCCGGCGCGGCCGCCCCTGGGATGCCGGATTGCACCGAAGCCCAGTCGGCGCCGTTGCTGGATCGCTCCAATGCGTAGCGTTCGCACGGGTGGGAGTTCCACGTGACCCGAACCGCGGAATCGTCGACGCCGAGCGACACAATGC
>JABDMC010000168.1 GCA_013001695.1 Akkermansiaceae bacterium | reverse complement strand
TCGCGGCCGGGATGACCGGCGTTGCGCGGCTGGAATTGGCGCGCACCGGCGTGGCGGTTCCGCGCGCCGCGCTCGTCTCGGTGTCGGCCGGGTCGGGCCTGGTCTACGTGCCCGGAGCGGATGAAAGGTGGGAAGTGCGCGGGGTGCGGGTCGGATTGGTTGATGAGACCGCGGCGGAGATCCTCGAAGGAATCGGGCAAGGGGAGGAGGTTCTCGTGGAAGGGCACTGGATGCTCGAGAACGGAGACCGCATCGAGGTGCGCCGGCGGCACCGGGCGACACTCTGACAGGTAGCTTCCCGATGGCACGAATCGCATCCATCTTGAGCGTGGCGGCCGGCATCATGCTGCTCGGTGCGGCATTGATGTTTCCGTGGTTCGTGCTGCCCGTGGCAGTCGATAACGACGGTTCGCTGGTGACCCTCGATGCCCCGGTGACCGGCCTCGCGAAGGCGGGCTTGGCGGGTGCGCTGCTGTCTCTCCTCACGATCGCATGGCTCGCGTTTTGCCGCGGCGGATGGGCCGGGGCCTGCGGCGCGGTGCTTCCTCCGGCTGCGGTGCTCGGCGTCCTGCTGCTCTGGTATCCGCAGTGGGTGGTGGTCGGTGACGCCGGCATTTCCGGGGAGGCGGCATGGCTGCAGCAGCAACACGACTCGCTCACCTGGCTCGGCGGCGACGTCTACCGGGCACACGGCGAGCGAATCAGCGCGGGAGGCATGGCGCTCAACGCCCAGGATCCGCCGCTGCGGCTGGGCGCCTTCCGGCCGCCGATGGTGTCGCCGGGCTCGCTGGGTCTCGCGGAACTGCCGGACCTCGTGTGGTGGCTCGGCTACAACCCGGCCTTCGCGCAGTTTGCCGGGCGCGGGTGGTTCGCGGCGCTGGGCGGCACCGCGGCCCTCGCTCTTGGCGTCTTCGGACTCCTCCGCGGTGGCGCGGAACGCTTGCGGTCGCGCCTCCTGAAACGAACCGCCGCGACGACAGCGGTGTCGGTCGTGCTGGTCGGGATCGCGGCCCTGTGGCCGGTCTTTCGTGCCGCGACGGCCCTCCGCGAGGCGCGGGATCACGTTCTCGGCGGGGAGTTTGCGGCCGGGGAGCGCGCCATGGACCGCGCCGTGGCGGCTCTTCCTCCGCTGGCCTTCGACACCGGCGTCATTTGGCAGCACGGATTCCTCGATGCCATGCGCGGCGAGGGATCGACGCCGGAAGCGATGCTCTATTCGGCGTGGCGCCTCGAGCGGGAAGGTTACGGCAACCGCTCCGCCTTGATGCTCGAGCGCTTGCTGCGGGACCGGGCCGGTCTGCCGCGGCCGCTCTCCCGGGAGTTGTCCCGGAGCCTGCTGCGGATCGCGATCGACGACCTCAACGCCGGGCGCACCGGGGTGGCGATGCGGCGGCTCGAGCTGCTCTGCAATCTTGAGCCGTCCTGCATCCAGGGGCGCCTCCACCTGCAGTTGGCGGCTCTGCAGGCCGGGCGGGTGGAAACGAATCGCCGGTGCCAGCGGGAGATCGCGGTTTTGTATGGCGCATTCCAGCGCAAGGAGAAGCGCGGTGTTCTGGCCGCGTCGTGGTGGATGCTGGCGCAGGGGGAGATGGAGAATGGGTCGGTGGCGCGCGCCGCCGAGGCGAGAAGGGAGTCGAAAGGGCTGTGATGACAAAGCGGTCCAAGGGCGTGCTGGCCTCCGCACTTCTTGCCGGAGCGGCGGTGAGCGTGGCGGTCTGGCTCGCGGGCGAAGCGTGGCGGCCGTCGTTGCCGGTCCCGCGCGAGGCGGTGTTTCCGGCCGGTGCGCAGTGGATCGCGGTGGACGACGGCGTGCAGCACACCGGTTGCTTCCGCAAGGACTTCATATTGCACGGGGAAGTGGCGCACGCGTGGGTGATGATTGCGGCGGAGGGCGGATTCGAACTCACCTGCAATGGAAACCCGGTGGGCGCCTTCACCTCCTGGCGGCCGACGCGGCCGTTTCAGAACGGGCTCACCGCCGGGGGCCAGCGGGCGGTGGCATCGGATCCGGCGATGGCGCTGAACTTCCCGCGGGGGTACCAGTGGACCGGCCATGCCAATCATCGGGTGCCGGTGTTCTTCGACCTTCGGCCTCACCTGAGACGGGGGGACAACGTTCTTTGCGTGGAGACCGAGGCGCGGCGGCCGCGGGCGGCGATTCGCCTCGGCGGGCAGGCGATCCTTGCGGACGGGCGGGAAGTCCCCCTCGTTTCGAATGCCACGTGGAAGGCGGAGCCGGTTCCGGTCGGCTGCGGACAACAGGAGTGGATGCAGTTGGAGATACAGGCGCACCGCTGGCGCGAGGCCGTGGTGGCGGGCGGGCCGACCGGACAGGCCGTGACATTCGTGCCGCCCGGCGTCTTCGAGCGGCCCTTCGCGGCACGCTGGATGATGGCCGGTCCGCTCGATCCCTCGCGGGGCGGAGCCGCCGGACAGGATTTCGTCTACGAATGGATCGAGGACGACCCGCCGCGCGAAGCGTGGGTGCGGGTCGCGGCGCAGGGGCCGTATGTTCTCACGGTGAATGGAACCCCCGTTCGCCCCCCGAGCCGCGAAAAGGCGGGACTCGCGGACGGTGGCTGGCTGGTCCGATGGGAAGCGCGGCGGCCGCTCGCGGTCCCGCCGGCGCTGTTGGACCCGGACGAGACCGCCGAATACTTCCTCGGCGAACGCTTCCTCGACCCGCGGCACGGGGATCCCACCGCGAACGATTTCGTGCGCCACGAGAACATCCTGAACCGCACGCGGAACGACCGCGGGCCACCGCGCAGGGCGCGGGACTCGATGACCGCTACGGCGAGAAGCTCGAGAAGGGCCGCCGGTCCGATCCGAAGGGCTTTTACGAGGAACCCGACCGGCGCGTGCCAGTGGAAGCGACGCGGGCGCGGAACCGCGATGCCTTCCAGGC
>JABDMC010000368.1 GCA_013001695.1 Akkermansiaceae bacterium | reverse complement strand
CGATGACCTCGCGCCGGCCGCGACCCCCCGGGGCGGCGGGAGGCGCCTCCTGCAGCGCGCCGGTCGCTTCCTGCTGCAGGGCGCGCAACTCCGCGGCGCCCTGCCCGATGCGCCGGCCGGGATCGAGCATGAGGTGTTCCCTCCGCGTCCCCTGGAGAAACCCCGCCACCGCGTAGTAGTCCGCCGTCGAGATCGCGTCGAACTTGTGGTCGTGGCAGCGCGCGCACGCCACCGTCAGCCCGAGAAACCCGCGCGAGAAGACGTCGATCTGGTTGTCGATGCGGTCCGCCTCGTCGCCCCGGATGTCGGTCGGGGCGTGCACCGCCTCGCCGAGCCACCAGAAGCCGGTCCCGAGGACCGCCTCGTTGTAGTCCTCCACCGGGTGCCGCCGCGGGTCCGGCACCAGGTCCCCCGCGATGTGCTCGGTGAGAAACCGGTCGTAGGGGACGTCCGCATTGAAGGCCCGGATCAGGTAGTCCCGGTAACGCGGGGCGTTCGGCACGTTGTAGTCGAACTCGTGCCCGTAGCTTTCCCCATAGCGCACGAGGTCCATCCAGTGCCGGGCCCACTTCTCGCCGAAATGCGGCGAGGCGAGCAGGCGGTCGACGAGATTCTCCACCGCATCCGGCGAATCGTCCCGCACGAAGGCCGCGACCTCCTCCGGCGACGGCGGCAGGCCGATGAGATCGAAGCTCAGCCGCCGGATGAACGTCCGGCGATCGGCATCGTCCGCCGGGGGCAACCCGGACGCCTCGAGCTTCGCGAGGATGAACCGGTCGATCGCGCCGCGCGGCCACGTCGCGTCCTGCACCGGCGGCGGCGTCACCGGCCGGACCGGCTGCCAGCACCAGTGTTCCGACTTGCGGCCCGCGAGGTCAAACGGCTTCTTCTTCCGCGCCGCGCTCCCCTCCTCCTTCGGCCACGGGGCGCCGAGGGTGACCCACTTCTCGAGGGCCGAGACCTCCTCCTTCGAGAGGCGCGACTTCGGCGGCATCTGGAAATCGACGTTCCCGTAGCGCACCCCCTCGATGAGCAGGCTTTCGTCCGGTTTGCCGATCACGATGGCGGGGCCGCTGTCGCCGCCTTCCAGCACTCCCTCGCGCGAATCGAGGTAGAGCCCCGCCTTCAGCTTCTTCGCCTCCCCGCTGTGGCACTCGTAGCACCGCTCCGCCAGCACCGGCCGCACCTCGCGCTCGAAGAACTCGAGATCCGCCGCGGACCACTCCTCCGCCGCGACCGCGGGGAGGGCCATGAACGCCAGGAAGCTGAACCGCATCACGTCCCCCATACGCCCGAAATCCGCGGTTTTCACCAATTTTCTCGCCCCATTCCCGCCCCTTGCCCGCATCCTCCGAAAAACCCGCCCCCGATCCCACGTTTCCAACATTTCCAATCCGCCATGAAACGACTCGCCCTCCTCTTCCTCCTGGTTTCCGGCATGCAGGCGCTGGTCCTTGCCGCCGCGCCCCGGCCCAATTTTCTCATCATCACCGTCGACGACATGAGTTGCGACTCGGTGGGCGTTTACGGCTGCCCGCTTCCCGGCACGACCCCGCACATGGACCGCCTGGCCGGCGAAGGCCTGCGCTTCGAACACGCCCATGTGCAGGTCGGCAACTGCTTCCCGTCCCGCAACATTCTCTTCTCCGGGCGCCACTCCCACAACAGCGGGGTGGAAGGGTTCTACCAGGTGCGCGACATCGATTACCCGGTGATGTGCGACCTCATGAAGGCCGCCGGCTACTACACCGCGATCCGCGGCAAGGTCTCGCACTCCACCCCCTACCAGCCGTACGCGTGGGACGACGACCTCACCATCGGGCCGGACGGCCGGAAGCTGCACATCAAGGACGTCCCGAGCTACGGCGCATGCACGAAGCGCGGCATCGAGAAGGCCGCGGCCGCCCGGAAGCCCTTCTGCCTCAACATCAACATTTCCGACCCGCACAAGCCGTTCTGGAAGGCGGGCGACCAGGAAGGGTCCCACCGCGTTTCCAGGATCTTCGCGGCCGGGGAGGTCCCCGTTCCCGGGTTCCTGTTCGACGACCCGGCGGTGCGCGAGGAGCTGGCCCTTTACTACACCTCGGTGCGGCGTGCCGACGACGCCGTCGGCTCGATCCTGGCGGCCCTCGAGGAATCCGGCCACGAGGACAATACCGTCGTGATCTTCCTCAGCGACCACGGCATGCCGCTGCCATTCGCCAAGACGCACCTCTACCATCACAGCACCCGCACGCCCCTCATGGTGAAGTGGCCCGGGGTGACCAAGCCGGGGAGCGTCGACAAGCGGCACATGGTCTCGGCGGTGGACTTCCTCCCGACGCTGCTCGACATGGCGGGCGTGGAGCATCCCGAGGGATTCGACGGCCGCTCGTTCCTGCCCGTCATCAAGGGAAGCGCGCAGGACGGCCGCGACGCGGTGTTCAAGGTCTACAACGAGAATTCCGCGGGCAACCGCCACCCGATGCGCGGGATCGAAACGAGGAACCACCTCTACCTCTTCAACCCGTGGTCGGACGGCAAGGACGTCTTCCGAACGGCCACCAATGGCACCGCGACCTACCGGCGGATGAAGGAGCTTGCCCCCACGAACCCCGCCATCGCGGCGCGCCTCGAGGTCATGGACCACCGGACCGTGGAGGAACTCTACGATTTGGAGAGCGACCCCGACTGCGTCCACAACCTCGTCGGAAAGAAGAAGCACGCCGCGGCCCTCGAGAGGCTGCAAAGCCGGCTCGAGCAGGTCATGGCCAAGACCGGGGACCACGCCCTCGACGCCTTCCGCCGGCGGGACGACCCGGCCGCCCTGCAGGCCTACATCAAGAAGGTCCAGGCGGAGTCCGACGCCCGCCGCGGCGCCAAGCGGAAGAACAGGAAGGGCAACCAGAAGCCCCGGAAGGCCGGCAGGAAGTCCGCGGCGCTGATCGAGATGGAGGCGCCGTCCGCCGCCGCCGCCGGCCAGGGCGTCACGGTGAAGATCCCGCACAAGGTCCCCGCCGCCCTCGGCGCCCAGAAGATCCACGTCACCCTCAAGGACGCCAATGGCAACCGCCTCGAGCGCAAGGTCCTCAGCGCCTCCGGAAACGGATCGCTGGAGGTCCGATTCGACGTCCCCGCCACGGTCCCCGGCAACGCCGTCACCTTCTCGGCCTTCATCGGCGAGGAGTTCGCGAGCAACCTCCAGCACCTCACCTCCGGGAAGATCGAGGTGCGGTAGGATCGCGGCTCCCCGGCGTCCCGCCAGCCGGCCGCCCGCCAATCCGGGATCGACAGCGGCCGGAAAAACAGCGAAGGAAGGCAGGCGCCGACCAGCCTCACACCACCATGATGCCGCACCCGATCTCACCCACCCTGCCCCTCCGCCCGCTGCTCATCGCGCTCGCCTCCCTCCTCGGCGCCTCCGCACTTTCCGCCGCCGAGAAGCCGAACATCGTCTTCTTTTTCACCGACGACCAGACCTCGAGCACCCTCGGTTGTTGCGGGCATCCCGTCGTGCGGACGCCGCACATCGACGCCCTCGCGAAGCGCGGGACCCGGTTCCAGAACGCCTTCGTGAGCCACTCGATCTGCTGGGTGAGCCGCACCACCATCCTCACGGGACTGGTGGGGCGCAGCTACGGCACGCCCGGCAACCCCGACCAGGCCCGCCCCGACGCGGTGGAGACGCTTTATTCCGACCTCCTGCGCCGGCACGGCTACCGCACCGGCTACTTCGGCAAATGGCACGCCAAGATGCCGAAGGGATTCAAGAAGGAGGCCCATTTCGACGTCTTCGAGGCCATCGGCCGCAATCCGTTCTACAAGGAGCAGGCCGACGGGTCGCTGCGGCATGAGACCGAAATCATCGTGGATCGCGGGATCGAGTTCGTGAAGAGCCAGCCGAAGGGCAAGCCCTTTGCGCTGAACATGTGGTTCAATGCCGGCCATGCCGAGGATGGCGACCGCCGCCCGGGCATCGGGCATTTCCCGTGGCCGCGGGCCGTCGATGGCATGTACGACGACCTCGTCATCGCTCCGCCGAAGCTGGGCGACCCCGCCATATTCGACGCCCAGCCGGAATTCCTGAAGACCACCATCAATCGCGAGCGCTTCTTCTGGCGGTGGAATACCGACTGGAAGTACCAGATCAACATGCGCGCCTACTTCCGCATGATCAGCGGCATCGACAGCGCCATCGGGCGGTTCATGAGGGCCCTCGAGGAAGCCGGCCTGGCGGACAACACCATCATCGTCTACTCCGCCGACAACGGGTACCACATGGGCAACCGCGGATTTGCCGGGAAGTGGTCGCACTACGAGGAATCGCTGCGGGTTCCGCTCATCGTGGCCGACCCGCGGGTGCCGGAGTCGCAGCGCGGCAAGGTCAGCGCGGCCCTCGCCCTGAACGTCGACCTGCCCGCCACCTTCCTCGACTGGGCCGGGGTGGATGTTCCGGAGCGCTACCAGGGGCGCAGCCTGCATCCGGTCGTCAGCGCGGGAACTCCGGATGATTGGCGGACGGAGACCTTTCACGAGCACTTCGCGGTCCGGCACCGCATCCCGGCGTTCGAGGGCATCCGCAACAAGCGCTTCAAGTATGTGCGCTACTTCGATCACGGGAACCACGAGTTCCTCCACGACCTCGAGAACGACCCGGACGAACTGGTGAACCTCGCCGGCGACCCGGAGTTCGCGGCGGTCCTCGAGAAGATGCGGGAGCGCACCACGCAGCGCGTCGCCGGATTCGGCGGACCGCTGGGTCCGCTCAAGGGGACGTTCGCGGCATCGACCGTCCCGCACCCCGAAGCCGCCGCGGCGGTGGGCACGCGGCCCGACAGGGAGGGCTTCGTGCGCCTCTTCGACGGGAAGTCGCTGCGCGGGTGGTCGGGCGACAGGAAATACTGGTCGGTGCGGGACGGCGCCATCACCGGCGTCACCGACGGGTCCCTCAAGATGAACCGCTTCCTGACGTGGAAGAATGCCACGGTGCGGAACTTTGATCTGCGCGTGAAGGTGAAGGTCAGCGCCGGCGGAAACAGCGGGATCCAGTACCGCGGCACCTCGCGGCCGGATCTCGGCCTCGACGTCGTCACCGGTTACCAGTGCGACGTCGTGGCGAACAACCCGAGATACAACGGCATGCTCTACGAGGAGAAGGGCCGCCGGATCCTGTCGCACACCGGTGAGAAGGTGATCGTCGACCCGCAGGGCCGGGCGTGGGTCGTGGATCAATTCCCCGTGAAGGAGTTCAGCCCCGGCGAGTGGCACGACTATCGCGTCCTCGTCCGCGGAAACCACCACCAGCACTGGATCGATGGTCATCCCACCGCCGATCTCATCGACCTCGATGAAAAGGGCCGCGCCCTCGAGGGCGTCCTGGCCGTGCAGGTTCACGTCGGCCCGGCGATGACGGTGCAGTACAAGGATATCAGGATCAGGCACCTCCCGGACGATCTGCCCCTGCAGGTCGCGGCCGATCATCCCATCCCCGCGGAGGCCCATGGAGTGCGGCCGCAGGGGAAGCTGCCGAAAGGCTGGAAGGCCCCGGTGTACGGGGCGCCGTGACCGCACCGGGAGTCGGCATCACGACTGATCTCGAAATCATGGGCCGGAAGAAAAAGCGCCGCTCGACGGACGGGGGCGAAAGCCTGACGCAGAAACCCTTCGAGGCCCTCGGGGGGCTGGGCGACCTGCCGCCCGGGCCCGCGGAGGCGCCGGAAAAGACCTCGAAGCGGGGCGGAAAAAACACCACGCGCGGGCGGGTCGACATCATTCGCCAGACCGCGCACCGCGGCGGCAAGGCGGTCACGGTGATCACCAACTTCACCGGAATCGGCCTCCCGGAGAAGCAGGAGCTTGCCCGGAAGATGCAGAAGGCCTGCGGGGTCGGCGGGACGGTGAAAGAGGGCCGCATCGAGATCCAGGGCGATCAGCGGGAAGCGGTGAAGCGCATCCTCACCGAGGCCGGCTTCCAACCGGTCTTCGCCGGCGGGTGACCGCACCCGCGCTCCGTTGCGCTCGACACGACGGCCGGATTGCCCTCCGATACGCCCCGGATGCCCACCCTCCTCTCCGCCAACGGACTCGCGCTTTCCTACGGTTACCAGAAGCTGCTGGAAGGCTGCACGATGGCCATCGAGGCCGGCGAGAAGGTCGGGCTGGTGGGACGCAACGGCTGCGGGAAGACGAGCCTCCTGAAGATCCTGGCGGGTCACGAGCGGGCCGACGCCGGCGAGGTCTCCGTGCAGCGCGGCACCCGCCTCGGGTACCTCCCGCAGGATTTCGAGCTCGATGAGTCGCTCACGGTGCGCGAGAACATCGAGGCCGGGGCGGAGGACATCGTCACCGCCATCCGGCAGTACGAGGCCGGCGAGGGCAGCGAAGCGGAACTGGCGGAGCTTCTCCACCTGATCGACCACGCCGATGGATGGAACCTCGAGACGCGCATCAAGTCGCTGGTGACCGAGTTGCACGCCCCGGCGCTCGACGCTCCCGTGGCGCCGCTCTCGGGCGGGGAGAAGCGCCGCGTGGCCCTCTGCCGGGCGCTGGCCTCCCAGCCGGATCTCCTCCTCCTCGACGAACCGACGAACCACCTCGACGCGGAATCGATCCGCTGGCTGGAACAATTCCTGCAATCGTTCGGCGGGGCGCTCATATTCGTCACGCACGACCGCTACTTTCTCGACGTCATCGCGACGCGCATCGTGGAACTCGACCAGGGGAAGTGCTTCTCGCACCCGGGCAACTACACCGCCTACCTCGAGTCGAAGGCGTTGCGCCAGCAGATCGCGGAGCAGTCCGAGCGCCGACGCCAGCGGTTCCTCCGCGAGGAACTCGAGTGGGTCCGGGCCGGCGTGAAGGCGCGGACCACGAAATCGCGCCACCGGCTCGACCAGTTTTACGCGGTGGCCGGGCTGGAAGCGCCGCCGGAGGAACGCGAGATGGACCTCCTCCTCCCCCCGCCGCCGCGCATCGGCAACATCGCCATCGACCTCGAGGATGCGGGGGCCGCGGTCGGCGAGGGCGACGACCGGCGATGGCTCTTCCGCCACCTGACGGTCTCGCTGAAGCCCGCGCAATGCACCGGCATCGTGGGGCGCAACGGCGTCGGCAAGACGACCCTCCTCCGCATCTGCCTCGGGGACCGCGCCCCCGACGAGGGCAAGGCGATCATCGGGAAACGCTGCCAGTTCAACTACATCGACCAGTCGCGGCTCATCCTCGACGGCCGCGGCTCGGTCCTCGACGAGGTTGCGGACGGGCGCGAGACCGTCGAGTTCGGCGAGGAAACCATCGGGGCCCGCGCCTACCTTCGGCGCTTCCTCTTCAGCGACGATCGCATCAAGGAACGGGTCGACATCCTATCCGGCGGCGAGCGGGCCCGCCTCATGCTCGCCAAGGTCCTCAAGACCGGCGGCAACGTCCTCGTCCTCGACGAGCCCACCAACGACCTCGACCTCCCGAGCCTGCGGATGCTGGAGGAAGCCATCGCCGATTTCGACGGCACCGTGCTGGTCGTCAGCCACGACCGCTACTTTCTCGATCGCATCTGCGACCAGATCGTGGCCTTCGAGGAGGGCGAGGTGGTCGTGCAGGAGGGCAACTACTCGTACTACCTCGAGAAGAAGCTCGCCCGCGACGCCCACCACCGGCGGCTCGAGCAGGCCTACCGGAAATCCGCCGCCCCGAAGCGCGATCGTCCCGCCCGGCCCCGCAAGCTGACGTTCAAGGAACGGAAGGAACTGGAGGGCATCGAGGAGGCCATCCTCGCGGCCGAAGCGGTGGCGACCGGCATCGAGGAAAAGCTCTCCGACCCGAACTTCTTCGTGGAGCACAACGAGGAGGCCACCCGCCTCGCCGGCGAGATCGAACCCGCCAGGGCGGAAGTCACCCGCCTCTACGACCGCTGGCAGGAGCTCGAGGCCATCCGGGCCGCCGGCGGCGAGTAACACCCGGGCTACGGCGGGGGCTTCAGTTTCCAGAACCCGCCCCGGTTCCCGCTGATGTCGACGCGATGCGGCGATTCCGCGTCCGGGAGCGGCGTCCAGACGTCAAGGTCGGGCGAGTAGTTGAGAATCCACCGCGAGTTCCACGCCGGGATGGCCTCGTCGTTCTCGACCGTGACCGACAGGGACGAGCCCGTGGCATCCTCCACGATCGCGAGGCGCTGGTTCACCGCGACATTCGCCAGTTCCTGCACGTTTCCGCCCGGCCACTCGATCCGGATCTGCTCGACCAGCGTCGAGTCGCCCAATCCGAAATGCACCACGATGTCATTCTGGGAAAGGTAGTTGCTGCCGCCGTCGACCTCGCGGAATTGCCGCGCCACATTGCCGTTCCCCTCGACGATGACCCGCGCCCCGACGGCATCGCGGTTGGATTCCGTCCCCTCCAGCTCGAGCATGAGCCAGTTCTTGGCGTTTCCCCCGTCGTTCCGGTAGAGGATCGGCAACCCCTCGTTGTTGACGATGAAGAGGTCGAGGTCGCCGTCGCGGTCGTAGTCGAAGGTCAGGAGTCCCTTCCCCGACTCCGAATCGGTGATTCCCACCGCGGCCGACACGTCGGTGAAGGTCTCATCCCCGTTGTTCTCGAAGATGCGGGAGGTGTCCGACCGGAATCCGGTCGGCCCGGTTCCGAAGGCGTCGTAGCCGTTGGTCATGGCGATGTCGAGGTCGCCGTCGTTGTCCATGTCGAAGAAGCTGGCCCCCCACCCCCAGCGGCCGTCGCGCACCCCGGAGTCCGTCGCGTCCGTGAAGACCATCGATCCCTCGTTCCGGTAGAGACGGTTCCCGCTCACCCCGAAGTTCCCCCCGTCGTTGTTCCCCGTGCAGGGGGGGTCCTCGTGGTAGATCGAGGTGATGAAGATGTCGGGCAGCCCGTCGCCGTTGTAATCCCCCACCGCGAGGCCCATGCCGTTTTCATCCGTTCCCACGCCGGCGGCGGTCGTGATCTCGGTGAAGGTCTCATCGCCGTTGTTCTCAAACAGCCGGCTGGTGTTGAAATCGCAGGCCATGACGAGATCGGGATCACCGTCGAGATCGAGGTCCGAGAAACGCGACGAGAATGCGAACACCCCCGGCATGGAGGGCAGTTTGGGTCCCGATCCGACGCTGTCGTCGACGGAAACCCCGGCCGCCACGGTCCGGTCGGCGAAGAACCCGGGACTGGTCTTCCCGATGTTCCGCAGCAACCTCGTGTGGCTCGACGAGGCCCCGACCGCCGCTCCCCCGGCCCACTCGTTCACGTGGATGTCCAGCCACCCGTCGAGGTTGTAGTCCCCGAAACACGCGCTCGTCCCGTAGAATCGCTCGCCGCTCTCCCCGGTGCCCGCCCCGCGCAGGCCGGCTTCCTCGGAAAACGTGCCACCCCCCTGGTTGATGAACAAGTGGTGGGTGCCGCCGCTGACGAGGTCATGGTCGGCCTTGGTCACGTAAAGATCGGGGTCCCCGTCGTTGTCGATGTCGCCCCACGCCGCGCCGTTCGACCCCGAGGCCATCACGAGGCCGGATCCGCCGGTGGCATTCGCGAAGATCCCGGTCCCGAGGTTGCGGTAGAGGACAAGATTCGCGTTGCTGCGGGTGAAGACCAGGTCGACCCAGCCGTCGCCGTCATAATCGCGGGCCGCGGCGCCTCCCGTCATGATATCGAAACTCCCGCCATTGGCCGCCGACCGGACGCTCACGAGGCCCGCCGCGAGGGTCTGGTCGGTGAACGAAACCGCCCGGGCGCCGGGGATCCCCCACGGGCTTCCCAGGACGACGGCAAGGAGTCCCACCCGGAGCCCGGGCAGGTGGACCGGTCTCCTCCCCCTCATTTCTTCACGGGGCCGAACGACCCGCTCGAGGCCGCGGGCTCGCACTCCCACCCGTCCTTGTCCACGACTCTCAGGTAGGCCATGTAGGTTTCCCGTTCCTCGAGCGCATCCGGCCAGTCACCGGCAATGCGGACCCGCGTCAAGTCCGGCCGCCAGTAGGTGATCTTGATCTCATCCCCGGCCTCCAGACCCGCGGCGCTCTCGATCACGGACTCCACGTCGGCGGTGATGGTGAAATCGAAGCCGGCGATTCCGCCCGCCCGGCTCTTCTTGCGGTCCACTTCGGTCACCTCGATCTTCAATTTCTCGGGGGCCTTCTTCTGCATTTCGCGAAGGGACTTCAGCGGGAGCGCGGCGTGGGATGCCAGCATACCGGCCATGAGCGCAACGAGGATGGTCCGCAGCGGGGGCATGCCGATACCTCACACCAACCGCGCGCGTGAGGGGAGAAAAATTCCGGGGACCGGACCGGATTGCGCCGCGGACACGGCCCCCCGGGGTCCCCGCGCGGCGGCAAACGGGCGCTTCCCCCCGGCGGGGAGCGCGGATTCGGCCCTTTTGCCGGCCCCCCCCGCCCGCCGCGGCGCGAATCCTGGAACATCCCGCCCCGGGAGGACGTATTACTCTTTTCCCCTTCCCGCGGCGTGGCGTATGAAGGGGAAGATGTCCGACGCGATCCCAAGCCGCTTGATGCCGTGAAGAATTCCTCCATCCGATTGATCCCCCTGCTGTGCACCGTGGGCCTCCTGTCCGTGATCTGGACCTACGCCCAACAGGGAAAGAAGAGAAAGGGTCCCCCGCGCCTGCGGTTCACCGTCAAGAAGCTGCACCTCGACAACAACGAGGGCTGTGCGGTGGGCGACATCAACAAGGACGGCGTGCCCGACATCACGGCCGGTGAATTCTGGTACAAGGGACCGGAGTTCGCCCCCCACCCGGTGCGCAAGCTCCTGCCGTTCGGGAAGGACTACATGCAGAGCAACGGCGAGCATCTCCTCGACGTCAACGCCGACGGCTGGCTCGACGTCGTTTCCGGGTCGTTCATGCAGCCGAAGCTTTCGTGGTACGAAAACCCCGGGTCCGGCGGCGACTGGAGCCAGCCATGGAAGGCGCACGAGCTCGTCGACACCGGACACGTCAAGAACGAGAACACGCGCATGCGCGACCTCGATGGCGACGGGATCGGCGAGATCATCATCGACAGCTGGGACGAGAACAACCCCCTCATGGCCTGGAAGATCACCCCGGGCCCGCAGCCGTCCGCAAAGAAGATCCTCATCGGCGAGGCGGGCAGCGGAATCTCCAACGGCCACGGGATCGGTTTCGGCGACGTGAACGGAGACGGGCGCGAGGACATCATCTTCAAGAACGGCTGGTACGAGCGGCCCGCGGAAGGCGCCATGGACAAGCCGTGGGTGCACCACGCCGACTGGTCATGGGATCACGCCGGCTCGCCGATGCTGGTGGTCGATCTCAACAACGACGGGCGCAACGACGTCATCTGGGGCGACGGCCACAACTACGGGCTCTACTGGATGCAGCAGCGGGAACCGGCGTCGGACGGATCGACGAACTGGCGGATGCACACCATCGACAAGAAGTTCTCCCAGGCGCACACCATGGCCTGGGCGGACATGGACGGGAACGGGACCAAGGAACTGATCACCGGGAAGCGGGTGCGGGCGCACTCCGGAAGGGACCCGGGCGGGACGGAGGATCCGGTCGTCATCATCTACACGTGGAACCCGAAGGCCCTCGCCTTCTCGAAGAACGAGATTCACCGCGGCGAGGCCGGGATCGGCCTGCAGATTCGCATCGCCGACATGAACGCCGACGGCCGCCCCGACATCGTGGTCCCCGGGAAGAGCGGGACGCACGTCCTCTTCAACGAGGGGCCGAAGTAAGGCCGGTGCCGGCCGGGAGGCGCCGTCAGGGCGTCGGGCTGAACCGGATCGGGTGCGCCTCGTCCCCGGCGAGGGGCAGGTTGTAGGTCCGGCTCCACATCCCGGTCGCGGGATCGTAATCGGCCTGCCAGAAGTCGTTGCCGTGGACGCTTTGGTCCACCGGTTTTCCGTCGACCGCCAGGGTGAAGTTCCCGTTCGCGGTGAGGCCGGTGAAGGTGACCGGCACGTGGCCAAGCCCGCCCGCGAGGGTGAAGGCCGCCTCGTTCCCCTCGGTCCGGATGCGGACGTCGGGGTGCGTCTGCTCGACCGATCCCCGCGTGACGTTGACGCGGCGGTCGTTGCCGGTGGCTTCGCGGTGGATCATGCGCCAGGTGTTCTGGTCCCTGGCGAGGGCGGACCGGAGGGCCTCGTTGGGACCATAGTAATCCCGCGCGAACTGCGGCATGACGATGTATTCGATGGTGGCCTCGACGAAGTCGCCCGGCACGAGGCGGGTGACCCCCGGCGGGGGAAGGAGGTCGAGGGTCGAGGAGCCCCCGGCACCCGGCCCGACGCCCCGCTCGGCGATCCACGGTGCGGCCGCCTTGCCGCCGAGCCGCGCCTTCCATGAACGGATGACGAGCCCGCGGTTGGCGAGGGCCCCCGTTCCGCTGCTGTCCCGGGGCACGGCTTCGTGCAACGACGCCCACGGGATGCGGCCGGTGCATTGCACGGGCTCGGTGCGGTAGGTTCCGCCGCCCCAGCGCGTCTCCCACTCCTTGAGGACCCCGGTTTCGTTGCCGATCGCCATCTTCCGCTCCCGCCCGGCATAGTAGGTGTCGGCCCCGACCTGGAAGATAACGAAGCGCGAGAAGTCCGCGGGCTGCTTCACATCCAGGCGGATCTTGTAGACGCCGCGCACCACGTCGTCGGTGCGGGCCAGGCTGACGGTGCTCGAATGCCGGAGGGCCTCCCCGATGCGCCCGGCATAGGTCACTTCCGTGAGACAGGGGCCCTGCCGGTGATAGCTGGTCCGCATCGCCGCATGGGGGAGACGCTCGCCGTCCCGATCAAAAAACCGGAAGAAGTCGCCGCCCCCGACGTTGTTCGTCCATGTCCACGGTTTGCCATCCTTCTTGGAGCGCACCATGACCGGGCGGACATCGGTAATGGTGCAGCCGGCCTGCACCTGCCCGGGGTCGTAACAGATGCTTTCGCCCCACGAACCGAGCGCGCTTTGATCCCAGAGGGCATTGCCCCCCCAGCCGATGAGACTCAGCTGCGCGTGCGAAGCCGCAGGCACCCCGCCCCAGTGACCGTAGCAGATCGTGAGTTCCAATTGCGTGGTGCTTGCGGGCGGGAGGCGCAACTGGGTGATGCCGTGGAACCATGCCCCGGAATGCGTCCCGCCTTCGCGGTGGTTGTGCCAGTTCTTGCTGAGCTGCACCGGCACGCCGGTCGGGTTTCCGGCGGCGTCCCGCAGGATGGCGGAGATGCCGGTGATGGGCGTGCCGATCCGCTGCCGGAATCCCCGGGCCGTCTTCTCGAACATCAGGCGCGCCATTGCTTCAGTATCGGTCGGATTCGAAAGCACCAGCTTCACCCGCTCGAGGGCGTCGTTGCTGGGCCCGCTCACCCCCGGGGGCGCAACGGGTTCGATGCCGTCGAGATTGACCCGGTGCCACCCCAGCGACGGGTCGTGATGCACGGGGCGGCTCGCGCCGGTCCCGATCTCGGTCGCTTCGACCGTGACGCCGCTTTTCGGGGGAACCGTCTTGAAGGCGACCGGATCGATCATGAGAGCGGTTTGCCGCCAGTGGGGAGTTTCCCAAGTCTCCCCCGCCGGCAAGTCCCACCGCGATCCCAGCTCGCCTTTTGCGTTGGCGAGGCGCAGCTCGAGGGATGCGGCCTTCCATTGTTCGCTGAGCTTGGTGGGCGACATGGCGACGTCCTCGCGGAAGGTCCACTCCTTCACGGGTTTCAGGTGCGGCAACCCCTTTTCCGGCAGGTTCTGCAGGGCCCGCACCTGGCTAAGCGCCAGCGCCCGGTCATAGAGCCGGATTCCGTCCACAACCCCCCGGAAGGGGAAGTTGGGTCCATCCTGCCGTCCCCCGAACGTCAATCCTCCCGGCCTGGGGACCCGCTTTTTCCCGATCCGTTGTTCCGCCGCCACCTGGCCGTTGACGTGGAGCCGCAGCCAGTCGCCATCGTAACTGAGCACGACATGGTTCCACTGATCCAGCCGCAGGGCATGGTGCCGATCGGCCCTCGCGTGGTGGGCATTCTCGCGCCCCCCGCCGATATTGAGGCGCGCCTCGGGGAACCCATCCGGCCGGAGCACGATGCCGTAGTTTCCGTCGGCTTGTTCGTGCGGATTCTTGCAGACCAGCCACGGGGAATGTTGCCCCGCCTGGTAGTCCATCGGCGCGAAGACCCAGAATGCCAGGGAGAAGGATGGCGAGGTGTGGGATTCCGCCGCCGGGATCTCGAGACGACTCTTCCCGTCGAGCCCGTAACCGCCCCGCACCCGGCCGAAGGATCGATCGCCCGCGACGATCGGCATGCGGCCCGGGCGCGCCGCCAGGATCAGCCCGAGGCGATCCGGCCAGGCCAGCGTCTCAAACCGCGCCTCGACGTTCAGATTGGCGCCATCGTCCGCAGTGAATACCAGGTCGGTGACGTCGGTCCGCTGGAAGAACCGCCCGGACTCGACCAGCCGGGGGCCTCCGAAGCGCGTATGCTCGGCGCCGGTCCGGCAGCGGTAGGCTGTTCCATCGACCACGATCTTCAACTCGAGCTCCGCTCCCGGCAATTTGCCGAGGGGCACCGTCACCGGCCCGAGGCGCGGAATCGTCAGGGAATCGGTGTCCAGCATGAACCAATAGTGTCCCGTCTCGACGCATCGGCGCCAGGCGGCACCCTCGACGACGGTGGGGAAGCCGTCGCGCCACCACATCGAGGTGCGGTCCTCGAGGCGCGGCATCAGCTCCGCGGGGGTCGCCGCCGGCAGCGAGGTCATCGCGCCGGCCGCCAGCGCAACCGCCATGGCTGCCGGGAACCCACGGGATCCCGTCACGGCGAGTCGAATGAAACCACGGGCCCCGGCCGGCTGGCCGCCCGGCGGCGGCGCTGGAAGAGGGCGCAGGTGAGCAGGAGGAACCCCGCCACTCCCGCGGCGCCGGGTTCCGGAATGAGGCCCACCAGGATGGATCCCCCCATGCTGTCCCAGGCCCAGTCGTGAATGATGCCGGTGGTGCCGTCGTCCTTCAAGGTCACGCGCATCCAGCCGTTGTAGTTCTCCGAGGAGGGATTCAGGCGGAAGCCGATGTAGCCCTCGACGCCGCTGGTAAAGCTCCCGCCCACCGCCGTCATGTGCCCAGTCGATCCGGAGAATCCCGACGGGTAGTTCCCGGTCCCGTCTATGGACTGCGAAAACTGCGGGCCGACATTCACGACGTCGGCATTGGTGGCGGCGGCATCGGTCACCGGCAGGAAGGTGTCGGAGGTCCCGATGGCGGCCCCCCCGAAGAAGAAGTTGATGTCCCATCCGGCCGAGGCGGTGGTGCTCGTCGTGAACTGCGTGGCGTCGGAAGGATCGGTGAAGTCGAGGTAGATGCCGTCGAAGTCCGCCGGGATGGCGATGTCCTGGACGCCGCTGTAGGTGATCCCGGCCTGCGCCGGTCCGCAGAGGGCGACGGCCAGCAGGGCGAGTGTGAGGCGGGAGGCGGGCATGGGGATGGGGGTTCGGTCGGTTCAGTTCAATTCCACTTCCACCACCGCGATCAGGGCGGTGGCCTTCTCGCCGGTGGAATCGAAGAGGGGGAAGGGAACCTGCACCACCTCGTAGTCGCCGCCGTCGTCGGAGACCACGCTGGGCGTCGGGCTGGCGGGGTCGGGAATGGTGGTGCCGGTCGAGTCGGTGAACATCGGGGTGTAGGTCAGGCCGGCCGCGACGTGGTCCTTGCGGCGGACGTAGCGCAGCTTCACCGGGTTGCCGCCGCTGAAGATCTCCTCCACCACCGGCTGCCCGGGCGTGAAGGTCGTGCCGTCGGTGACGGTGAGCGAGTTGTTGTCGCTCACGTTCGGATCGGTCCCGAAGGCGAATTCCAGCAGGTTCGTCATGCCGTCGGGGGTGGGACTCTCGATATCGGCGGTGGTCAGCGTGTCGCCATCGAAAAGGCCGTTGGCGACGGTCCATCCCTGGTAGGGGGTGGGCGGCGGGCCTGTGCTGATCGTGAGGGTGCCCGTCCCGGTAAAGAAGGTGTCATCAATGAAGCTCGCCCCGGAACCGCTCGCTCCCCAGGTCCCGGGGGTCTGCAGGGCGCCCCCGAGCGAAAGCTTGTCGATGGTGTCGGTCCCGGCGTAGTTGAGGTCCAACACCGCGCCGGTCGCCACCGAAACGTCAGCGGCGTCATCCAGAGTCGTGTTGTTGGTCCCGTCCCCGAGCGAAAGCGTGCCGCCGTCCACAGTGGTGTCGCCGGTGTAGGAATTCGCCCCGGTGACGGTCAGGGTGCCGGTGCTGTCCTTGACGAGCGATCCGGTCCCGCTGATCACCCCGCTGAGCGTCTGGTTACCGGTGCTGTTGATGCGGAAGGTGGCGTCGTTGGTGATGTCCCACTGGAAGAGGCCGTCGGTTG
>JABDMC010000364.1 GCA_013001695.1 Akkermansiaceae bacterium | reverse complement strand
TAACCGACTCTGAGCATTCGGGACGGAACGTCCCTCACTTGTCGTCGGGGCAAGCCCCGATCGCCCTGACTCGTCAGGGCGCATCGGTCCCCGCGTTCGCGGGGGCGGAAATTTCATGAAATTTCCGGGCTAGGCGCGGGCCGCGCCGCATGGCGCGCCTCGCCCGACCCGGTCCGCACCCCCAACGAAAACGGGGAGGCGTGTGCCTCCCCGTGGTGATGGATTCCGAGTGGTCGCGGATCAGGCGCCGGGCTTCCGGTCGCCGCGCGGGCCGGGCTTTCCGTCCGGTCCCCGGCGCTTTCCGGGGCCGGGGCGTCCGCCCGGGCCACCGGGCCGGCGGCGCTGCATGGCCTTCTTGGCCGCGGCTTTCTCCTCGTCGCTGAGCTGCCCGTTGCCGTCCTTGTCGAAGCGGTCGAGAATCATCGCCTTGCGCTCCTCCGGGCTGAGCTTGCCGTCGTTGTCGCTGTCGTACTTGGCGAGCATTTCCTCCCGGCGCTTCTCCATGTCGGCGCGGAGGGCGGCGCGCTCGTCCTCGTTGAGGTCGCCACTGTTGTCCTTGTCGTATTTCTCGAGGATTTCGGCCGGCGGGGAGCGGTCTCCGCCGCGTGGTCCGCCGGGGCGCCGCTTGCCGTCTTTCCCCTCTTCGGCGACCGCTCCGAAGGTGGCGGCCGCAAGGAACCCTGCGATGAGGGATCCGAATTTGATGGTGTTATTCATAGTTTCGTTCGTGGTTCAGGTTGGCGGGGTTCCCCGCGATCTGTGCAATGAAACCGGGCCGGTCCGGAAAAGTTGCAGGAGAATCGCGGGGGAATTTCTTTGGCATTGCGCGGGGGCGGGGGAGCGGGGCATCTTCCCCGAAAGATGGCCGGAGCGTCAGGAAGCGAACCGTCCCGCCGCGCGGTGTTTGGAGCACGGCTCGTGAGCACCCTGCTGATGTGGGCGGTGGTGATGGGGGCTTTCTTCAGCGGCGAACTCTGGCCGGTGGTGGCGCTGGTCGGGGTGCTGGCCGCCCTGGGCAGCATCGAGTTTTCCCGGTTGACGGCCGGGGTGCCGGGGAAGGATTGCCGCTGGTGGGCGCTGGCGGTGTCGCTGCTCTACCTGGCGGCGGTCGGTTGGCGCATCGCCACCGGGCACGAGGGCGGGGGGATGGTCCACGACGAGTTCTTCCTGGAGGTCGCCGGCCTGGTGGTGGTCGTCCTGGGGGCCTTTACGCTGCGGTTGCGCCACGCGATTTCCGGCCCGGAGTCGGTCCTGCCGATCGCCCTCGCGCTGCTGGCGTTCGTTTACGTGCCGGTTCTCTTCGGGGGCTTCACGATGCGCCTCGCGGTCCTGCCGGTGGATCTCGGGACGGAGCGCTCCGGAATCTGGCTGCTCCTGCTGGTGGTGATCGTGACGAAGTTCACCGACATGGGCGCCTACCTCGTGGGAAGCCTGATCGGCAAGCACAAGGCCATCCCGCACATCAGTCCCGCGAAGTCGTGGGAAGGATACGGGGGCTCGATCCTGTTCGCGCTCGGGGGCGCCCTCGGGATCTACTTCCTCGGGAGGCAGCATTTCGATTGGATGGGATCCATGGGGCACGTGGTGGCGCTGGGGATCGTGATTGCGGTGGCCGCCATGGTCGGCGACCTGGCCGAGTCGATCCTGAAGCGGAGCCTGCGGGTGAAGGATTCCGGGCGTCTCCTCCCCGGGATCGGCGGGGTCCTTGACCTCATCGACAGCGTCTGTTTCTCGGCACCCGTGGTGCTTCTCTACCTGGTATTCTTCGTGATCTGACGCCGGGATGGAGAAGAAGCGAAAACGGGTCGTCATCCTCGGATCGACCGGATCGATCGGGACCAGCGCCCTGAAGGTGGCGCGGCAGATTCCCGACCGCATGGAGGTCATCGGTCTCGCGGCGGGCGGGCGCATCGAGGAGCTGGCCGCCCAGGCGCGTGAGTTCGGCGTGCCGGAGGTCGTCATCGGCGAGGAAAGCAAGGCCGAGGCCCTGCGCGGCCTGTTGCCGGCGGGGACGACGGTGGCCGCCGGCGACGCCGGGCTGGAGGAACTGGCGGCCCACCCCGATGCCGACATGGTGCTGGTGGCCATCGTCGGGACGGCCGGCCTCGGTCCCGCCCTGGCCGCCATCCGGGCCGGAAAGGACCTCGCCGTGGCCAGCAAGGAGATCCTCGTGATGGCGGGGGAGATCGTCATGGCGGCGGCGCGCGAGGCCGGGGTGCGGGTCCTGCCGGTCGACAGCGAGCACAACGCCATCTTCCAATGCCTCGAGGGGCACGGGGAGGGGAGCGCCGGCGTGCGGCGACTCATCCTGACGGCCTCCGGCGGTCCGTTTCGCGGCCGCGAGGCGGCGGACCTTGCGGATGTCACGCTCGAGCAGGCGCTCAACCATCCCACCTGGGAGATGGGACCGAAGATCACCATCGATTCCGCGACCCTCTTCAACAAGGGGCTGGAGATGATCGAGGCCCGCTGGCTCTTCGATGTCGAGATGGGACGGGTCGAGGTGATCGTCCACCCGCAGAGCATCGTGCACTCCATGGTCGAGTTCATCGACGGAAGCGTCCTGGCGCAGCTCAGCACGACCGACATGTGCTTCCCGATCCAGTATGCCGTGACCTGGCCGGACCGGGTCGAGACCGGCCTCGCGCCGCTCGATTTCGCCTCCCTGGCGAAGCTCGATTTCGAGGCGCCGCGGGAGGATGTGTTCCCGGCCCTGCGGCTGGCGCGGGAGGCCGGCGAGACCTGCGGGACGATGCCGGCGGTGCTCAATGCCGCCAACGAGGCCGCGGTGCAGGCTTTCATGGACGGGCGCATCCCCTTCCCGCGCATCTGGGGCCTGGTGGAGGAGGTCATGACGCGCCACGACGTGGTGTCGTCGCCGGGGCTGGGGGACCTGCTGGAGGCCGATGCCGCCTCGCGGCGGGTGGCGGCGGAGATCTTGTCGACATGAGCCGCGCCCCGGGCCGCCGGATCCG
Source organism: Akkermansiaceae bacterium (assembly GCA_013001695.1). Taxonomy (GTDB): domain Bacteria; phylum Verrucomicrobiota; class Verrucomicrobiia; order Verrucomicrobiales; family Akkermansiaceae; genus Roseibacillus_B. The sequence goes on along the minus strand of JABDMC010000364.1, from coordinate 3,444 downwards.
GAGGCATGCCGTCCCGCGTGGAGGCGAAAGAGCTGTTCCCGATCGCCACGGGCAAGCGTTTCGAGCCGCACGGCAGGATTGCCCCGGGACCCGGCCAGATCGCCCGGGTGGCCTCCCCTCCGCGGCATTCCGCCTGATGGCGGGACGACGTGCACCCGGCAACCGGGCTTCAGGCCAATTCGCGATTTGACGCGGCCCGCCGCCTGCGTTCCCATCCGCAGGTGCCGGGAAACGAGAATGCGGGGAATGGCGGGAAGGCCGCGAAAAGCCGCGTCCCGGCCCTGGCGTTCTACCGTTACCTTCGGAAATACCGCCTCATCTTCTATCCCTCCCTGGCGGCCCTGTTCATCACGGCGGGCCTCTCGCTGGCGTTTCCCTACTTTCTCGGCAGCCTCATCGGTTCGCCGATCGAGATGGCCCGCGGCGCGGTGGAGGTCGACCTCCTGCAGGAAGAGGTCAACCGGGTCGTGCTGATCCTCCTCTCCCTGCTCGGCCTGCAGGCCTTCCTCGCCTACTGGCGGGTGCGCGGGTTCTACAAGGCCGGGGAGAGCGCCCTGAACGACATCCGCCGCGACGTCTTCGCCCGCCTGGTGCGCCTCCCGGTTTCCTTCTTTCACGAACACCGGGCCGGGGAACTGAGCACCCGCGTGGCGGGCGACCTCGAGGTGCTGCGCGAGACGCTGCTGACCACCGTCCCGCAGCTCGCCCGGCAGAGTGTCATCCTCGCGGGGGGGCTCGTCTTCATCTTCATCTCCTCGGTGAAGCTCTCCCTGATCATGCTGGCCATGATCCCGGTGGTGGTCCTCTTCATCGCGATCTTCGGGCGCAAGATCCGGACCTTCTCGCGCCAGGCGCAGGACGCCCTCGCGGCGGGCAACGTGGTGGTGGAGGAATCGACCCAGGGGATCCAGGAGGTCAAGGCCTACGGGAACGAGGAGTTCGAGGAGAGGCGCTACGCATCCCGGCTGGAGGAATTCCTTTCCGTCACCCTGCGGGGCGCCGGGGCGCGCGCCTTCTTCGTGTCGTTCGTGATCTTCGTCCTCTTCGGCAGCATCTCGGTGGTGGTGTGGTTCGGGGCCGGCATGCTGATGCGCGGGGAGATCAGCGGGCAGGAGTTCGGGCGCTTCATCCTGTTCAGCGTGTTCGTGGGGGCCTCCCTCGGGGCCCTGCCCGAGATCGTCGGGCAGGTCCAGAAGGCGAACGGGGCCACCGAGCGCCTGCGCGAAATCCTGGCGGAGGAGCCCGAGGCGGCGGGAACGGACGACGGCACCACCGCGCTCACCGGGGCGGTCGAGGCCCGCGGGTTGACCTTTGGTTACCCGTCGCGGCCCGATGCGACCGTGCTCGACGAGGTTTCCTTCGCGGTGGAGCCCGGCGAGCGCATCGCCTTCGTCGGGGCCAGCGGGGCGGGGAAGTCGACGCTCTTTTCTCTCCTGCTCGGCTTCTACGAACCGCAGGGCGGCCGCCTGCTGTTCGACGGGAAGGATGCCGGGAGCATTCCGCTGGGGGTGCGCCGCGGGGCCATGGCCCTCGTGCCGCAGGATGTGCTCCTGTTCGGCGGATCCATCGCGGAGAACATCGCCTACGGGCGCCCGGGCGCGAGCGAGGACGAGATCCGCGCCGCGGCCCGCAGTGCCTATGCGGCGGATTTCATCGAGGAATTTCCGGAGGGTTACGAGACCCTTGTCGGCCCGCGGGGGGTGAAGCTCAGCGGGGGGCAACGCCAGCGGATCGCGATCGCCCGCGCCATCCTCGCGGATCCCCGGATCCTGTTGCTTGACGAGGCCACCAGCGCGCTCGACTCCGAAAGCGAGCGCCTCGTGCAGCAGGCCCTCGACGAGCTGATGAAAGGCCGGACCAGCCTCATCATCGCGCACCGCCTCGGGACCGTGAAGCACGCCGACCGCATCTACGTCCTGCAGGAGGGACGGATCAACGAGACCGGGCGTCACGAGGAGCTCATCGACGCCGGGGGCACCTACCGGCTCCTCGCCCAGACGCAGTTGCTGTGAGCGGAGGTGGCATGACCGTCCCGGTCATGGTTAAGCTGCGGCGGCGCTCCGCGCCGGAAATTGGCTGCCACAGGCAGCGCCCTCCGATCATGACCGGGACGGTCATGCCACGCTACCCCCGCTTCGGCAGGATCACCGCGATGGCGGCGCCGGCGAGGGTCAGGCTGATGATGCCGTCGAGCAAAAGCGCCACGGTGTCCCGACCGGGGAGCTCCATCCAGTTCCACGCCGGCAGGGCGCTCATGATGCCCAGCAGGAGCCCGGCGAGGACCGCCATCGAGAGGCGGTCGAGGAAGGCATTGTGCTTCGACTTCTGGATGAGGAAGACGAGGGTGAAGGATGCCAGGAGGACAATCCCGACCTGCCGCACCATGAGGCTCCCCATGTTGTAGTTCGGGAGCGCGCCGGGGCGCACCGTGGCGTAGATGAACGGGCCATCCTTCCACGCCTGGTCCATCGTCTTCTTGGCGGCCTCTTGTTCTTCCGCCGGAGCGTTCATCATGCTCCACGACGGATAGGCATAGTTGCCGTGTTCCTCGCAGTTGGCCTTCAGAACCGCCGCCACGGCCTCACCGTCCTTGAAATCCTTCGGCATGTGCCAGCCGAAGACGCTCCAGGAAAGCGATCCCCAGACGAACAGGATCACCGTCGAGGCCAGAACTGCAAGTGCCGTGCGTAGCATAGGCGACGAGGTCTAACGGACCGCGAGGATGCCGTCAAACCAATGCCTCACCCGCGATGCGGATTCGGCAGGGTTCTCGTCCCAGTCCGCCGGTAGAAGGCGGGGAGGCCGTTGAAGCCCGGTGAAACCGCGGAAGGTGGGGACAGGGGGGAGGAAGTACGCGGACTGGGATTGCCGTCCGAGGACGGCTCTGCGGAGTCGCTCGCGTTGCTCGCCGCAGGGGTTCGCCGCTTAAAAGCGGCGGGGCAGTCAAACCAAGTGCCTCACCCCCTGCGTGGATTCGGCAGGGTTCTCGTCCCGGTCCGCCGGTAGAAGGGCGGGACGACCGTTCGAGGACACAAAAACGGTGGAGGGTGGCAGGATGGTGGAGGGAAGTACGCGGACTGGGATTGACTTCGCTCCGCTCAGTCCCTGCGGAGTCGGGCGCCGCCGGCGCCCCGTACAGGTTCGCCGCTTAAAAGCGGCGGGGCAGTCAAACCCGATGCCTCACCCGCTGCGCGGATTTGGCAGGGTTCTCGTCCCAGTCCGCCGGTTGAGGGCGGGGAGGCCGTTCGAGGACACAAAAACGGTGGAGGGTGGCAGGATGGTGGAGGGAAGTACGCGGACTGGGATTGCCGTCCGAGGACGGCTCTGCGGAGTCGCTCGCGTTGCTCGCCGCGGGGGTTCGCCGCTTAAAAGCGGCGGGGCAGTCAAACCCGATGCCTCACCCGCTGCGCGGATTTGGCAGGGTTCTCGTCCCAGTCCGCCGGT
>JABDMC010000316.1 GCA_013001695.1 Akkermansiaceae bacterium | reverse complement strand
CTCCACCACCGCGCAGGTGCCCGGCCCTTCGAAGACGCCCACCTTGGCCGACACGAGGTCCACCGCGATGTCGCGCTTCCCGCCATCGAGGGCGAAGAAATGCTTCATCTCCTTCGGCTCGGATCTTTCCTTCTTCCCGGCCTGCTTGAGCCATTCCTTGAGGGCCTTCCCACCTTCCCGCCGGGCCTTGGCGCGCTGCTCCTCGGCCTCCTTCAACTCGGCGCGCACCGCCACCAGCCGCTCGCCGTCCGCCGGCGGGACGACATGCACCACCGGCGCCTGGTTCCCCTTGCGCGTCTGCATCCCCGGGTCGGTGTGATTGTTGAAGTAGGCGAAAAAGCGGTAGTACTCGCGCTGGCTGATCGGGTCGTACTTGTGATCGTGGCATTGGGCGCACTCCATGGTGAGACCCATGAAGACATTGGCGGTGGTGCGGACCCGGTCGACGACATATTCCACGCGGAGTTCCTCGGCGATGGCCCCGCCCTCGTCGGAGGTGGCGTGATTGCGATTGAAGCCGGAAGCCACCTTCTGGTCGACCGTCGCCCCGGGGAGGAGGTCGCCGGCAAGCTGCTCGGTGGCGAACTCGTTGAAGGCCTTGTTGTCGTTGTAGGCGCGCACCACCCAATCGCGCCACGGCCACATGTCGCGCGGCCCGTCGGCGTGCATCACGCTGGTGTCGCCGTAGCGCGCGGCGTCGAGCCACATCACGGCCATCCGTTCCCCGAAGTGCGGGGAGGCGAGAAGCCGGTCGACGACGGCATCCAGGTCGGCGGGCCCGGTGGCCTCCCGGACCTCGCGGGGGTCCGGCGGCAGGCCGGTGAGGTCGAGGCTCAGGCGGCGAACGAGGGCGCGGGTTCCCGCGGGTTCGGAGAGCCCGAGCCCTTTCCCGGCGAGACCGGCCTCGATGAAGTGGTCGATGGGATGCACCCCCGCGGGCACGGGCGCCTTGGCGGGCGGCACGAACGACCAGTGCTCGTTCCACTCGGCGCCTTGTTCGATCCAGCGCTTGACGAGATCCTTCTGCGCGGGCGTGAGGGACTTCCTGGAATCCGGCGGCGGCATGAGCTCGTCCTCGTCATCGGTGATGATGCGGAACCAGGCCTCACTGGCGTCGAGGTCACGGGGCACGAAGGCGGGGACCCCGTCGCGGTCCGCGAAGGCGTCGGCCTTCAGGTCGAGGCGGAGCTTTGCCTCCCGGTGCTCCTTGTCGGGACCGTGGCATTGAAAACAGTTCTCCGACAGGATGGGCCGGATGTCGCGGCTGAAGTCGACCGGCGCGGGGGAGGATTCCGCGCCAACCGGCAGGATGCCGGCCAGGCCACCAAGAACCAAGACCGCGCTGAAAATTGCTCCGGGGCGTTTCATCAATTGCTCGGGCATAGTCTACCCCAAGGATCCCGCGAGAATATCAGATTTTGCCCGATTTTCGGGGACCGCGGGGGAAACTCCCGCCCGCGGGGATCCATGAGGCCCCGTCCGGCCGGGGCCGGGACCCGCCTCCCCTACGGGGGGAAGCCGAAGCCGAGCTTCACGGCGGCATATTCCGGATGGACGGAGCCGTCCTTGCAGCGAATGACGAGCGGGGGTTCGCACCACGTTTTCCCGCGCCATTCCTCCGGCAGGTCTTCATTCCGTGTCATGGCGAAGAGGCCGATCAAGGGAGGCTCCGATTCCCGGAACACGATGTGCCGTTTGCGGACGATCGTCATCCCGGCCGAAGCCGCGGCGGCCTGCATCCGTTCTTCCTGCTCCGGGGTGGCCACCGAGAACACGCAGGCGAACACCCCGCCGCGCTCGAGGTGCTGCGCGGCCCGGGCGCAGTAGTCCGCCACGGTCCCCCGCACCTCGAAGCGGCACGCGATCTTCTGGGGGTGATCGCCCTCGGTCCCCGTCCCCAACGGGAAGTAAGGCGGACTTCCCAGCACGAGGTCGAACTTCTCGTCGCTTCGCAGGACGCCTTCGCTGCGCAAGTCCCCTTCCCGGATCTCGTAGCGGTCGGCGAGCCCGTTCCACGCCACCGACTTCCGCGCCAGCCGCACGCTCTCGGCCTGCGCCTCGACCGTGACGACCCGCGCCCCGGGGAGGCGCCACGCGGCGACCATCGCGACGGTCCCGATGCCGCTGCCGAGGTCGAGGATGGTCCGCGCCGACGGGCACCACGAGGTGCCGTACCACGCCGTCAGGATATCGTCGGTCGAAAACCGGTGTCCCTTCTTCAGTTGAAAGATGCGGAAGCCGCCGCAAAGGGCATCGAGGGACTCGCCCTCCCCCGCCTCGGGCCCCTCCCCCAAGGCGCCCGGCACGAGGGAGACCCCCGGGATCCCATAGCCTCGAAAATGCGTCTTCATGCCATCGATCATCCAGAATCGCCCGTGCCTCACAAGCCCCAAGCAGCGGGCGAACCGCCGGGATCTGGAATCCCATGATAAATTGCCTTCCGATTGGACGAACCCTGAATGCCGAAACGAGAGGCGGGCTCGGAAATCAGTCCCCTCCGATCCGACCGGCGCGAAATACAACGGCTCTGCCCAGCTTGGAATGTTGACCATCCGCCACACCGCACGCTCGCTTCTGCGCACCTTCGCCTGTGGAGCCCTCGCGACTTCGCCGGCGCACGGCGAAGACAACTTCACGTCCCTCTTCAACGGGAAGGATCTTACCGGGTGGGACGGCGACCCGGCGGCGTGGGAGGTGCGCGACGGCGCCATCTCGACGAAGGGTGGGCAGACAAAGAAGAACTGGCTCATCTGGCGCGGCGGGGAGCCGGCCGACTTTGAATTGCGGCTCAAGTTCCGCTTCGAGGACGGCAACTCGGGCGTGCAGGTGCGCAGCGCGGAGATCGAACCGTTCCAGGTGCGCGGTTACCAGGTCGAGATCGCCTCGCACGGGAAGATGGGCCTGTGGCACCACTCACTCGCGCCGGAGAAGAAGCGCAGCCACCTCGCCACCGCCGGCCAGCGGGTCCACATCGCGGCGGACGGCCAGACGACCGTCGAACAACTCGCGCCGGCGGCAAAACTCCAGGCGGCCTGCAGGGACGGGGCGTGGAATGAACTGGTGGTCCGGGCGGACGGCCCGCGCCTGGTGCAAACCATCAACGGGGTGGTCTTTTCGGATCTCACCGACGAGGATGCGCAGCATGCGCGGCGCTCGGGTCTCATCGCCCTGCAGGACCACGGGAAGGGATGCCGGGCGCAGTTCAAGGACATCCGCCTGCGGGTGATGCGGCCTGCGAACTTTCGCCCCGGGAACCTCGTGGCGTGGTGCATCGT
>JABDMC010000149.1 GCA_013001695.1 Akkermansiaceae bacterium | reverse complement strand
CGGGAGCATCCGTGGCGGGGGCCGCTTCGCCTTCCGCCGCGACGGGCGGGCTTCCCGCCGTGGCTTCGCGGGCCTTCGCAAGGACTGCTTCCGCGGCCTCCTCGCCGACTTCCAGCGCGGAGGCGATATACTCGAGAGGCATCTGCACCACCAGTTCCGCCGTGGCTCCACCGGCGCGGAACAACTTGTCGGCGATGGCGGGCTCGAGGCCGAGACGCTCGCCCAAGCCGACCGCGGCATCCGCAACCCGCGCTTCGAACTGCTCGTGCTGGCTTTCGTCCTTCCGGACCTGCACGTCCCAATCGACCAGCTTCGACGTCAACCGGGCATTCTGCCCGCGACGCCCGATCGCCTTGCTCAGGTCCTCCTCGTCGACCGTGACATTGATGATGTGATTCTCCTCGTCGAGCGAGATCGACCGGATCAACGCCGGCTTCAGGGCATCCGTCACGAACTCGCCGCAGTCCTCGCTCCAGCGGATGATGTCGACCTTCTCGTTGTTCAGTTCGCGGACGATGTTCTTCACCCGCGCCCCGCGCAGGCCCACGCAGGCCCCCACCGGGTCGACCTTGTCGTCGTTGCTGAAGACCGCCACCTTCGTCCGGTAACCGGCTTCCCGCGCGATCCCGCGGATCTCCACGGTGTGGTCCGAGATCTCGCTGACCTCCGCCTCGAAGAGCCGGCGCACGAAGTTCGGATGACTCCGCGACAGGATGATCTCCGGACCGCGGCCCTCGTTGTCGACCGAAACGACATAGGCCCGGATGCGGTCCCCGACATTGTAGTCCTCGGTCGCCACGCGCTCCCGCGACGGCATGCGCGCCTCGAACTTTCCGAGGTCGACCATGACGTCGTTCTTCTCGAAGCGCCGCACCGTGCCGCTCACGATGTCGCCGGCCCGATCCTTGAACTCGTCGTAGATCATCTCCTTCTCGGCCTGCCGCAAACGCTGCATCATCGTCTGCTTCGCGGTCTGCACCGCGATGCGCCCGAAATTCTTCGGGGTGACGTTGAACTCCATCATGTGATCGAGTTCGGCCTCGGGATTGCGCTTCTTGGCGAGGCTCAGGGGAACCTCGTTGAACTTGTCGACGTAATCGTCGTCGGCCACCACCCGCAGGTTCGCGAAGATCTTCGTCTCGCCGTGCTTGGTGTCGATTTCGGCGCGCAGTTCCTCAATGTCCTCGGCGCCCGGAACCATCTTCCGGTAGGCGGAGGTAAAGGCAAACTCGAGGGCTTCGACCACCTTCTCACGTTCGATGGCCTTTTCCTTCTCGTAGTAGTCAATGAGGGCGACGATGTCGTTCGTCATGGTCTTGGGATCATGAGACGCAAAAGAGCGGGTCGGGGAACCCACTCCGCAGCTGCGTCAAGAGTTGTTCTGTTGGGGGACCTATAGAACCGGGACCGGTTTGAAGCAAGCCCAAATCCCCGGCCATTTGGGCGCAAATCGCGGCAAATCGAGGGCCGATCAAGGCCCCGCGCGAGGGTTCCGCGGCGCCCTGCAAAGGCCGCCGTTCCGGCTGGCGTCCGGACCCGGGGCTCAAGGCAGCCGGTGCCACTCCAGCCCGCGGATCTCGGAGCGCGTCTGCCAGGTCGCGATGCCGAATGGCGCGCACAGGTCGATCGCCCCGGGACGCAACCCGAGTTTCTTCCCCTCGGTCTCCACCTTGATCACCTCCTCATCGTCGATCCATACCGCCAGGGCGGTCTCCGTGACGCGAAACCGGATCGCGTACCAGCGGTCCTGCTCGAAGGCGCGGTAATCGGTGCTCTCGTTCTCGGATGCGTCGTAGCCGTCGATGCTTGAAATGCCGACCACCCCGCCACCCCAGCCGCCGACGATCAGGGTCACGCAGGTCTCGGGCCCCTGGACCGGGACGGTGAGGCCGCAGAAGAAGTCGTCTCCCAGCGTCTTGCGGGCCTCGAAGCGGACCTCGTAGGGGACTTCGGGCAGGGGGCCGTCCCATCGGGCCCCGGTGAGTTCGGCGCCTTCCCCGAGGTGGAGGACGCCGTTTTCCCACTGCACCTCCCCTTCCCCGCCGAAGTCGATCGAGACCCACTTCCCCATGCCTTCCTCCGGAACGAGGCTGACGACCGCGGGCTTCGCCGGGGGCGCATCTGCATTTTCCTCTTCCACCGGCGGCGGGGCGGGATCGGCGCGGTCCCCGGGAGCCGCGGATTCTTCCTCCCGCGCGTCCCGGACTTCCGCGGTCCGCTCGTCGCAGGCCGACACCAGCAACACCACCGCCAAAACCCCCGGAACAAGTTTCATGCCAAATCCTTGCGCTCCCACCGGGATGCGGCAACTGTAATCGCCCCGTGGCCAAGGTCATTCTCCTCGATGCCGTCGGCACCCTCATCCACACCGCGGAGCCGGTCGGCGAGGTCTACGCCCGCCACTTCCAAGCGGCCGGGGTGACGGCTTCCGCGGGTCCGGTCGACGATGCCTTCCGGCGCCGCTTTGCCGCCGCGGTGCGGCCCGACTACGGCGCCCATGATTCCGGCCACGACGCCGAACGGGATTGGTGGCGGCGCCTCGTCGCCGGCGTCCTCGCCGATTGTGGCCCAGACGGCGGGGCCCTCGCCGCCTCCCCGGAGTTCGACCGGTGTTTCGACGGCCTCTTTGCGCACTACGCCGCGGCCTCCTCCTGGCGGCCGTTTCCCGACACCGGGCCCTTCCTCGAAAGCGCGGTGCAATCCGCCCGCCTCGCGGTGGTCTCGAACTTCGACGACCGCCTCCCTCCGATCCTCGAGGGCCTCGGGCTGGCGTCCTTCTTCCGGGCCGTCGTCACCTCCGGCGAGGCCCGCGCCGGCAAACCCGACCCCGAAATCTTCCGCGAGGCCCTCCGCCGCCTTGGTGGCCGGCCCGCCGAGGCGATCCACATCGGCGACTCCGAGGACGCCGACGTCGCCGGGGCCCGCGCCGCCGGCATCACCGCCTTCCACCTCCGCCGCCCCGGCCAGAGCCTCCTCGATTTCCTCCATTTCTCCACCGCAGACGGCATTTAGCCTTGTTTCACGGGTGCCTCGCGCTTTTCCCGCCGCTCCCGCCCGAGGGAAAAAGCGCGGATAGCTCAGTTGGTAGAGCAGCCCCGACGCGGTCGGGGTTGGTCCTGGGCTCTGAAGTCCAACCGGTCCGGGACAAGTTTCCCCAATGGCCCCTTTGATGTCGGCATTTTGCCTTGCTTCCGGTGGATTCCACCCTTATCACCCCGCCCCGATATCAACGCGCGGATAGCTCAGTTGGTAGAGCAGTTGGCTTTTAACCAATTGGTCCTGGGTTCGAGTCCCAGTCCGCGTACTTCCTCCCCCCTGTCCCCACCTTCCGCGGTTTCACCGGGCTTCAACGGCCTCCCCGCCTTCTACCGGCGGACTGGGACGAGAACCCTGCCAAATCCGCGCAGCGGGTGAGGCATCGGGTTTGACTGCCCCGCCGCTTTTAAGCGGCGAACCTGTAC
>JABDMC010000249.1 GCA_013001695.1 Akkermansiaceae bacterium | reverse complement strand
ATCCCGCGCCCCACCGCTGCCTTCCGGAAAGACGCTCTCCGGCGGGGCAGGAATGTCCCGCCCCCATATTGCTCCCCCGGCCACTCCCCACTTGCCCCCCTTCCCGCCCGCGGGGCCAAAGACGCCTTGCCCCTTCCGCACCTGTCCCCCACTCTCCCGCCCATGTTCGCAGGCACGCACACCGCCATCATCACGCCCTTCCGCGACGGTCAGGTCGATGTCAAGGCCCTCAAGGCCCTCATCGACCGCCAGGCGGATGCCGGGATCGATGGGATCGTCCCGGTCGGCACCACCGGCGAGTCGCCCACCCTCGACACCGCGGAGCATCTCGCCGTCATCAAGCACGCCGTGGAGTTCGCCGCGGGCCGCCTCAAGGTCATCGCGGGCACCGGCGCCAATGCCACCCACGAGGCGATCGAACTCACCTCCGAAGCGGAGCGCCTCGGGGCGGACGCCACCCTGCAGGTCTGCCCGTACTACAACAAGCCGTCGCAGGAAGGCCTCTACCGCCACTTCAAGGCCGTGGCCGATGCCACCTCCCTGCCGGTCATGCTCTACTCGATCCCCGGCCGCAGCGTCGTCGAGATCGCCATCGAAACCACCGTGCGCCTCGCCAGCGACTGCCGGAACATCAAAGCCATCAAGGAGGCGGGCGGGTCGGTGGACCGCGTCAACCAACTCGTGCAGGCCGTTCCGGACGGGTTCGAGATTCTCTCCGGCGACGACCCGCTCACCCTGCCGTTCCTGGCCTGCGGGGCGACGGGCCTCGTCTCGGTGGCCGCCAACCTCGTCCCGGATGTCATGGCCCGCCTCGTGCGCGCCTGCCTGAACGGCTCCTTCGACGAGGCCCTCGAACTCCAGAAGAACTACTACCCGCTCTTCTCGGCGCTCATGACCATCGACACCAACCCGGTCCCGATCAAGGGCGCCCTCGCCCTCACCGGGCAGTGCACCGACGAGATCCGCCTTCCCCTCGTGGCCCTCACCCCGGAGAAGGTCGAACGCCTCCGCACCGTGCTCACCGACTACGAATTGCTCTGATCCGGTGCCGGAACCGCCGCATCTGGATTGAAACGTCCCCCCCTGCCGTCATCGTATCCCCCGGAGTGCATCCCGGGTCCGCACGACCCGCCCGAACACCTCCCCACACTCGCAGCTATGAACATCGTTGTTACAGGACGCTCCGGCCGCATGGGTCAATCCGTGGCGCAGGCGATCGAGGCCGACGCCGAGGCGCAGGTCCACGGCACCCACGACGTGGGCGAGGAACTCGGACCGCTCCTCGACGGGGCCGACGCCGTGATCGATTTCACGGTCCACAGTTTCACGCCCTACCTCCTCGAGGAGGCCCTCGCCGCCAAATCCCGCCTCGTCATCGGGACCACCGGCCACGACGACGAGGTCCTCGAATCGATCCGGGAGGCCGCGAAGACCCTCCCCATCGTCCACGCCCCGAACTTCTCGGTGGGCGTCAACACCCTCTTCCACCTGACCCGCAAGGCCGCCGCGATCCTCGGCACCGACGTCTTCGACATCGAGGTCACCGAGATGCACCACCGTCACAAGATCGACGCCCCGTCCGGGACGGCCCGGCGCCTTCTCGAGATCCTCAACGAAGCCACCGGGACCTCCTATGACGAGGACGTCGTCCACGGGCGCCACGGCATCACCGGGGAACGGCCCCGCGGCCAGATCGGGATGCACACCCTCCGCGGCGGCGACGTCGTCGGCGATCACACCGTCATGTTCGCCGCCGACGGGGAACGCGTCGAGCTCACCCACAAGGCCTCGTCCCGCATGACCTTCGCGTCCGGCGCGGTGCGCGCCGCCCACTGGCTCCAGGGCCGCCCCCCCGGCCTCTACGACATGCAGGACGTCCTCGGGCTGAAGTGACCCGCTCCCGCCGCCCCCCGGCAACCGGACCGCCACCACGAGACCATGGCCAAACGCGTCGGACTCGCCCTCGGCTCGAATGTCGGTGACCGCCTCGCCAACCTGCGGAAGGCGCGCGACATGCTGCGGGCCCTTGCGCCGGTCGACGTGCACTTCGAGCAGGCCCCGGTGTACCAATCCGAACCGGTCGGGTGCCCGCCGGGGTCCCCCGACTTCTTCAACACGGTGGTGGAACTCGACTACGTCGGCAAGCCGCACGAGCTCCTCGCAAGCGCCCAGGGCATCGAGTTTCACCTCGGCCGCGAATCGGTGCGCGAGCGCAACGCCCCGCGGGTCATCGACATCGACCTCCTCTACTTCGACGACCTGGTCATGGAGGGCGATATCCTGACCCTCCCGCATCCCCGCCTCACCCACCGGCTCTTTGTCCTGCAACCCCTGGCCGACATCCGTCCCCACCTCGTTCTCCCCGGCGACCGCGCCACCATCGCGGAACACCTCCGGCGGATCGACTCCGGGGAGCGCGCGCTCACCCTCGTGCAGGCCACCTGGTGATTTTCGAGTGTTCAGGCCGCGTTTTCGGTGTTGAGGTTCCCTCCCGTGCTCCCTGCCGACAAATCCGCCGCCCTGCGGGCCCGCAAGACGACCGGTCCGCCCATCGCGGCGCTCACCGCCTACGACTACCCGACGGCCCGTCTCCTCGACGAGGCGGGGGTCGACCTCCTCCTCGTGGGCGATTCCCTCGGGATGGTGGTCCTGGGGTTTCCGGACACCACCCACGTGACCATGGAGCACATGCTCCACCACACCGCCGCCACGGCCCGCGGCAACCGCGGGGCGCTCCTGGTCGCCGACCTCCCCATCGACTCCTACCGCAACCCCGCGGAGGCCCTCGCCAACGCCCGGGCCCTCGTCGACGCCGGCGCCGAAGCCGTGAAGCTGGAAGGCGGCGTCCGGCAGGCCGGGAAGGTGCGCGCCATCGTCGCCGACGGCATTCCGGTCCTCGGTCACCTCGGCATGCTTCCCCAGCGCGTCAAGGAGGAGGGCGGCTACAAGAAGAAGGGCCGGTCCGACGCCGAGATCAAGGAGCTCATCGCCGGCACGCGGGTCCTGCAGGCCGAGGGCTGCTTCGGCATCGTCCTCGAATCGGTGCTTCCCAAGGTGGCCCGCCGTCTCACCGCCGCCATCGAGATTCCCACCATCGGGATCGGCTGCGGCGAGGGCAGCTGTGACGGCGAGATCGCGGTGGTCACCGACATCCTCGGGTCCTACCCGTGGTTCGTCCCCCCCTTCGCCGTCCCCCGCGCCGACGTGGCCGGCGAGATTTCCCGCGCCGCCAAAGAGTATGTCGCCGCCTGCCAGCGGTCGCCCGAATCGCTGCCCACCGAGCCCTGAGATCCACCCCGTCGAACATGGTTGGTCCCGAAAAACGCGAAGCGATGCAGCGCCGGATGGCGGCCCTCGGCATTCGCGAGGAGGACCTCCTCGAAAAATTCATCCGGGGGGCCGGCAGCGGCGGCCAAAAGATCAACAAGACGTCTTCCTGCGTCTACCTGAAGCACCTCCCCACCGGCGTGGAGGTCAAGTGCCAGGCGGAGCGCTCCCGCGCCATGAACCGCTTCATCGCCCGTCGCGAGCTTTGTGAGCAACTCGAGGAGGCCCAGCTCGGCGAGAAGTCCGCCCGCCAGCAGGCCATCGAGAAGATCCGCCGGCAAAAACGCCGCCGCTCCCGCCGTCAACGCCAGCGCGACGTCGAGAAAAAGCGCCGCCACGGCGAGAAAAAGGCCCAGCGCCGCCCCCCGGGCACCAGCGACTAGGGTGTCGACGTCTCCGTCTACGCGTCCGGAGATGCCGACCGGGGCGGCCGGCCGGATTCTTCACAGTTGTTCCCAGCGGGGCGGCCGGGTTGGAGCGTCAAGGCCGCCGATTCCCTCTAGGAAGACGGCGTGCGGCAGTATCTCGATCTTCTCCGCGACGTCCTCGCGCACGGCGAGGAGCGGGCCGACCGGACCGGCACCGGGACGCGCTCGGTCTTCGGCCGGCAGGTCCGCTACGACCTGCGCGAGGGCTTCCCGTGCCTGACGACCAAGAAGCTCCACCTGCGCTCCATCATCCACGAGTTGTTGTGGTTCCTGATGGGCGACACCAACATCGCCTACCTGAAGGAGCACAAGGTCCGCATCTGGGACGAGTGGGCCGACGAGAACGGCGACCTCGGCCCGGTCTACGGACAGCAGTGGCGGGCATGGCAGACCGACGACGGCCCGCCGGTCGACCAGGTGGCGCGGGTGATCGATTCCCTGAAGAACAACCCGCATTCCCGCCGCCACATCGTCTCGGCATGGAATGTCGGGAAGGTCGACCGGATGGCGCTGCCGCCCTGCCACCTCCTCTTCCAGTTCTACGTCCACGATCCCGAGTCGGCCCGTCCGGGGCTCTCGTGCCAGCTGTACCAGCGCAGTGCCGACCTCTTCCTCGGGGTGCCCTTCAACATCGCGAGCTACGCCCTCCTCACGCTGATGGTCGCGCAGGTGTGCGGCTACGAACCGCGCGACTTCGTGCACACCTTCGGCGACCTGCACCTCTACTCGAACCACCTCGAGCAGGCCGAACTCCAGCTCACCCGCGACCCGCGCCCGCTGCCCACCATGGCCATCGACCCGTCCGTCAGCGACATCGACGCCTTCACCTTCGAGCATTTCGAACTCCGGAACTACGACCCCCACCCGCACATCAAGGCCGCCGTTTCGGTGTGAGGGAGCCGGACGTGGCGGCGGTTTGTTCCGTAGGCAGTAGGCAGTAGTCGGCAGTCGGGACGCTCCAGCCGAATCGCCGCGACCTCGATTCTTCCTCGCCGAGGCACCGAAGGACAAGACATCGAACCGCGAAACGAACCCCATGCACCTCACCGCCATCGTCGCCATGACACCGGACCGCATCATCGGCCGGGACGGCGGCCTGCCGTGGCACCTCCCCGGGGACCTGAAGTTCTTCAAGCGGACCACCAGCGGGCATCCCATCGTGATGGGCCGCAAGACCTACGACTCCATCGGGCGGCCGCTCCCGAAGCGGCAGAACATCGTCCTCACCCGTGACCGCGACTGGTCGGCGGAGGGCATCGAGGTGATCCACGACCCCGGCGACCTGTCGTCCCTGGACCTTCTCGACCCGCACGTCTTCATCATCGGCGGGGCGCAGGTTTACGAACTCTTTCTCCCCCGCCTCGACGACCTCCTCGTCACCCGGGTCCACGAAGCGCACCCCGGCGACACGCGCTTTCCCGAGTTCGAATCGCGCTTCCCCCGCTGCGAGGTCCTCGAAACCCACGACGCCTTCGAGGTGCGCCACTACACGCGGCGCGACGACCCGGCCGTCCCGGGCTGATCCCTACCGGGCCAGGACGCGCCGCACCATCTCCAGCGCGGACTGGCTGACGGCCCGGCGGAAGGCGGCCCGCCCGCGGGGATGCATCTGCCGCACGACCTTGGTGCTTCCGTCCTTTTCGGCCACCGCCAGGAAGACCGTCCCGACGGGCTTCTCCTCGCTCCCGCCGGCGGGTCCCGCGATTCCCGTGACGGCCACCGCCACGTCGGCCCCCGAGACGCGCAGGGCCCCTTCCGCCATCTGCCGGGCGACCGGTTCACTGACGGCCCCGTGCTTTTCGAGATCATCCCATGAGACCCCGAGGACGTCCCGCTTGGCCTCGTTGGCGTAGGTCACGAATCCGTAGCCGAACACCTCCGAAGCCCCCGGCACGTCCGTGAGGCGGGTGGCAATCAACCCGCCGGTGCAACTTTCCGCCGTGGCCACGAACTTCCCCCGGGCCTTGAGGAGGCGCACCACGGTCTCCTCGAGGGAACTGCCGTCGTCGCTGACGAGTTGCTTTCCGAACTGCGCGAGGGCGAGTTCGCGGCCGGCGGCGATGACATCGGGCGCGCCGACGAGGCGCAGGTCGACTTCCCCGAGGCGGGCGCAGTAGCCGACCTCCAGCCCGGCGATCTGCTCGAGGGCGTCGTCGATGCCCTGGTGGAAATCGCTCTCCCCGATCCCGACGAACTTCAGCTCCAGCATCCCGGGGACCGCCTCGATGCCCGCCAGGGCCTCGAGGCGGGGGACGACCTCGGCGTGATACATCGGATACATCTCGACCGGCGGCCCCGGGAGAAGGAAGACCGCGCACTGCCGGTCGCCGGTCAGCCGCGGCGGCACGTAGAGCCCCGGCGCGGTCCCGTTCGGATTCGGCAGGATGTCGGCCCCCACCGGCGCGAGGGCCTGCTTGCGATTGGCCTCCGCCATCTCGCGACCGCGCTCCGCAAAGAACTTCTCGATCGTGCCCAGGGCGGCGGCGTCCTCGAGCAACTCGACCCCGAAGACCTCCGACACGGCCTCCCGCGTGAGGTCATCGCTGGTGGGACCCAGTCCGCCGGTCACGAGGAGGACGTCGGCGGCCTCGGCGGCATCGTGCATGGCCTCGATCACGGCCGGCCCGTCCGGAACGGTGACCTGCCGCGCAATCCGCAGCCCGATCTTGAACAACTCTTGCCCGAGCCACGCCCCGTGCGTGTTCTGCGTCGTCCCGAGCAGCAGCTCGGTTCCGGTCGTGAGGAGTTCGATGCGCATCGGGCGGTGATCGTGGGCGTTGGCCGGGGGAAATCGGCGCGGCCGGGTTTCGGCAGCCGGGCGGCTCCTACTGGTCGCTGGCGACGCCTTCCCACTCCACGTCCTTGGCATCACCCCACAAGTCCTCGAGGGCGTAGTGTCCCCGCAGGTCCTCGTGCATGACGTGGACCATGACGTCGACGTAATCGAGGATCATCCAGCGGCTGTCGGCCTTCCCCTCGGAATGGACGGGATCGGCCCCGGTCCACTCCCGGACCTTCGTTTCCACCTCACGAAGAATGGCCTTGAGGTGCGGCATGGAGTTCCCCGCGCACACCACCATGAAGTCGGTCAGGGACGACAACCCGCGGAGGTCCATGACCCGGATCACCTCCGCCTTGGTTTCATCCGCGGCCCGGGCGCATGCGATTGCGAGTTTTTGTCCGTCGTCTGCCATCAGGTTTCCTGGGGTGTTCCCGGCGAAGCGTCCTCCGCGAGGCGCCGCCGGCCCGAAGCGGGAGGCGTCGTCCGGGCCGTGCATCGGCCGGCGGGAGGAACCCGGCGTCATCCCGCGGGCCGGACTGTGATGGCAGCCCCGCCCGGCGGATCGGCCTGAACGAAGACTGGAGCGTAGCGGAGTCGAACCGCTGACCTCCTCAATGCCATTGAGGCGCTCTACCAACTGAGCTAACGCCCCTCGTCGTTCGGGGCCGGAGGGATAATCCGACCGGCCCGCGGCATCAAGGCCCTTTTTTCGTCATCCGGGCCATTTCCCGGAGGAGGTCGCGCAGCAGGATGGTCCTTTCCACGTAACGGTCGAACCCGGGGCCGTCGGTCGCCTTCGGGTCCTTCCCGCCGGGAAAGGGGCCGGGGGGCTCGGGGCCGGCGCCTGCGGAGCCGCGGCACACCAGGACCGGCGCGCCGAGGGACCCGAAGATCCGCAGTTCCTCCGCGAGGAGGGAGCCGTGGTCCCGGGGCCGGGAGTCCGGGGCCGGAGTTTGGCCCGCCCCGCCCGCCGGAGCGGCCTGCTCGCCGTTCTCATCCGCGAGCCAAAGCGTCCGGCCCGGCCCGAAGAGCCGGCTCACGGCGAGAACCTGCACCACCGTCTCGTCCCGTCCCGCGAGGAAGTCCACCCTGGGCTCGTCGGCGAGCAGGCGGGCCGGGTAGAAGACGAGGCGAACCGTGTTTGCCAGGTCGTCGTCGCGCAGGTCATTCGCGATGGCCAGCAACGCCCCCACCGCCAGGTTGCCGCGGTCGTAGGGCACCGCCACCAGCACGACGTTCTTCGGCTCCGCCTTCCCCTCGAGATCGACCCACAGGGTCGGCCACAATTCCTCGACGAACGGCACCTCGCCCCCCCGCTGCACCTCGAACCCGTAGTTCTGCGGACTGAGGGTGCCGTCGATGAAGGCGATCACCCGGCGCACGCTCTTGCGGCCCTCGACCGACTCCCAGTCGCGGCCGCCCACGAGATCGGACAGCTTCCGGTAATGCTGGCGCAACTCGGCGGGACTGACGGGCGAGGCGGCGAGGGCGAGGCGGGCGTCCGGACGGGTGCGCCCCTGGTCCCGGATCTTCCACAGCAGCGCGCCGAAAATGGCGGTCCCGAGCAGGACCGGCAGCAGCACCAGCGCCACCTTCCACCTCAGGAGGGGCTTTTCGTCGTCACTCACGATGCTCAAGAAGTTCGATGATGGCCTCCGCGGCGCGGCCCGCGGCGCCGCCTTCACCCAGTTTCGCGGCGGTTTCAAGCAGTTCCGCGGACATCTCGCTCCGCCGCCCGGGGGAGCGCATGCTGTCCGCGATCCACGCCGCGACATCGTCCGCCCTGGCATCGCCCTGCACGAACTCGGGCACCACCTGGCGGCCGGCGAGGATGTTGACGATCCCGATGTGGTCGAGGTTCACCACCATCCGCGCCACCCAGAAGGTCGGCCACGCCACCTTGTAGACGAGGCAATAGGGCATCCCGTAGAAGGCCGCCTCGAGGGTGGCGGTGCCGCTCGCCACCACGCCGCACGTCGCGCGCTGCATCAGCCCGTGACAGTCGCCTTCCCGCACCTCGACGACGCCCTGCAGCCCGGAGTCGTCGACGAGCCGGCGCATCGTGGCGGCGAGGCCGGCCGAGGCCGCCGAGGCTTCGAAGGTCCACCCTGCTCCCGCCAGGGACCGGGCGGTCTCGAGCATGAGCGGAAAGAGCCGCGCCACCTCCCGTTCCCGGCTCCCCGGGAACAACCCGACGAGCGAGGCGCCGCGCTCCGCCGGGATCCGCTCCGCCTCGAGCTGGTCGACGAGCGGATGCCCCATCCACACCGTCTTGAGCCCCGCCGACTCGAACATCTCCCGCTCGAAGGGAAAGAGACACAGCATCAGGTCCAGCCACCGCGCCATGCGCGGAATGCGTCCCTTGTTCCAGGCCCACACCTGCGGGCTGATGTAGTCGATGATGCGGCAGCGCGAGCCGCCTTCCCGCAGGGCCCGCGCGAGGCGCAGGTTGAACCCCGGGTAATCCACGAGGATCACCGCATCCGGATCCCGCCGCGCGATCTCCGCCTTGGTTTCCTCGAAGCGCCGTTTGAACCACCCGTAGCGTTTCAGGACCTCCCACAGCCCGACGACCGCGGCGTCCTCGACCCAGTCGCGCACCGCATCGCCGCCAAGGGCCCGCATTTTCGGGCCGCCGAGCCCGGCGAACTCCCAATCGGGCCGGCGCTCGCGCAGGGCCCCCATCAATTCCGCCCCGCGCGTATCGCCGCTGTGCTCGCCCGCCACGAAATACGCCACCGTTCCCATCGACGCGGCCAAGCTAATGCCATCCGGCCCCCCGCCAATCCCAAATCCCGCCGGGAGGCCCCGCTCCCGCCGGCGGCCCGGCGAGAAATGCGTCCCTTGGGCTTGATTCCGTGGTTCCCTCAGGATACGCACCCTCCTCCAGACGAGCTTTATGGCCGAAGAAACTTCCAACCCCGCCCCGCTCGGCGAAATCGAGCACGGCCCCTCCAAGTTCGAGGCCTTCCTCGACGAGCACCAGAAGAAGCTCATCCTGCTTTTCCTCGCCCTCATCGTGGCGGCCTCGGGCTACATCGTCCTGACCGGCCTCAAGGAGACCGAGGACACCACCGCCGGCGAAGCGCTCGTCTCGGCGGAGGGCATCGCGGCCCTTCGCGACGTCATGGAAGCCCACGCCGGCACCCCGGCCGCCGGCAGCGCCGCGATCCTCCTCGCCGACGAGCAGTGGAAGGACGGCCGGCGGCCCGAATCGATCGCCAGCCTCCGGCAGTTTCTCGCCGACCAGCCGGATCACCCCGCCGCCCCCACGGCCCGCATGGCCCTTGGAATGCGGCTCCTCGAACAGGACAAGAAGGACGAGGCCACCGCCATCTTCCAGGAGGTCATCGACGATCCGAACGCCAAGCATCTCGCCCCCTTCGCCCTCTTCGCCCTCGGCGACCTGCAGCGCGCCGCCGGCAAGGAGGACGAAGCGAAGGCCCTCTTCGAGCGCGCCCGGGACGACTTCCCCGAAAACAGCCTCTCCATCACGCAACTCGCCAACGAGCGGATCTCCCTCCTCGGGGTGGCGCCCCCCAAGGTCGTGACGCCGCCGCCGGCCCCCGCGCCCGGCACCACTCCCCCGGCGATCCCCGGCTTGCCCGCGTCCGGCAACGCCCCCAATCCCCTCCTCCCGCCGAACCCCGTGACCAACCCGCCCGCCGGCAACCCGCTCGTGCCGACGCCGCCCGCCGGC
>JABDMC010000241.1 GCA_013001695.1 Akkermansiaceae bacterium | reverse complement strand
GTGCGCTCCACCATCTCGAGGATGAGGGCGTGGGCCCGCTGCGCCTGCTGCTGCGGGCTGTAATAGTCCCGCGCCCAGTGGACGGTTTCCTCCGGCACCCGCGGCGGCGGGTTGCGCATGACGGATTCGAGCTGGTTCGTGAGGGCCTCGCGGTCGGTCGGATCGAGGAAACATCCCACCCCCTCGCGGGCGGCGAGGTCCTCGGACGCCCCGTTGAAAATGCTCCCGATCTGGGGGATTCCCGAGACCAGCGCCTCCAGCGTGACCAGCGGCCAGTTGTCGTCGAGGGTGGGCATCACGAAGACATCACCCGCCGCGAGCAACTCCTGGACCCCGCGCTGGTCCTGGTGGCCCGGAAGGATGATCCTGATGCGCTTCAACTTTCCGGCGAGCGCCGCGAGGTCATCCCTCAGGGGGCCTTCGCCGACAAGGATCACCGAGGATTCCGGGACATCGGATTGATCGAGCTTCTCCAGGGCCTCCATCAACTGCGGGACGCCCTTGCGCCCGGCGAGGGCCCCCACGAACACCAGCGCGGTTCCCGTGAGGCCGTGGGCGGAACGGATCTCGTCCCGGCGTTCCTGCATCTCCTGCGCGGCGGCATAGTAGGCGTGGGTCGAGATGCCGGTGATGCCCACCGCCACGGCGCGGTCGCCGCGGCCCAGGTCATCGAGGTAGCGCAGCGACGCGGCGCCATTGGTCCACAGTCCCGACGCCCGGCGCATCAGCATTTTGCGCACCCAGAGGCGGGGACCCTTGACCTGCTTCTCGGTGTGGCGCGTCCCTTCCGACCAGATCCCCACCGGGATCCGGCCCCGGGCAAAGCGCAGCGCGGCCAGGGTCCGCATGCCGAATTCCGCGCTGATGATTGCGTCCGGCTGGAAGCGCTCGAGCTCCTTCCGGAACCCGCGCCCCGAATAGCGCACCCGGCTCTCGGTGTAGCCCAGGTCCTTCCGCTTGTGGTCGAAGAGCTTCCCGCTCTCCCCCATCACCACGTAGTCGAATCCGAAGGTCGACGGGTCCACGGTCCAGCTGCGATTCGGCTCCGTCATGGCGTCGCAGATGACCCGCAGATCGCAAAGATGCGACAGCTCCCGGAAAAACTCGATCCGGTAGGGGGGCAGGATGTTCTTGAGCAGCGCGACCTTCATCTTTCCTCTCAGCTGCGGGCGATCTCCCGGTAGATGTCGCCGTAGGCGGATGCGATCGCGTCCCACGGGAAGCGGGCGCAGACCGAGGCCCGGGCCCGTTCCGCGAACTCCCGTTGCCGGGCCGGATCCCATGCGAGGATCTCGCGCACCCGCGCCACCCACCCGTCCTCGGGCTCGCGGGGCAGGAGCCATCCCGTGACCCCGTCCTCGATGATCTCCGGCAGGACGCTCGCATCCTGCGCCACCACCGGCATCCCGCATCCCATCGCCTCCACCACCGTGAGCGGCAGGCCCTCGTAGTCCGACGGAAACACCAGGACCGCGGCGGTTTGCATGAGGTCCCGCAACTCGCCCCGCGGCACCCGGCCCCGGAAATCGATGTTCGGTCTCCGTTCCGCCTCGGCGCGCAACGGCCCGGAGAATTCGCGGTCTTCCGGCGGCTCGGATCCCACCATGACGAAGGAAGCATCGGGCATCAGCTCCGCGAGACGCAAGACCAGTTCGGGATGCTTCCGGGGAATGATCGCGGAGGCGAACAGGATGGTCCTCTCCCGGGGCCGGCCGGGCGCCGGGAGATCGTAATAGGTTTCGTCGAAGCCGTTCGGCACGACGCGGTCCGCGCGGCGCCCCCATCGGTCCTCGACGGCGGCGGCCACGGTTTCGCTGACGGCCACGAGGTAGTCGCACCTGCGCACCACCGCCTCGTAGGATTCGAGGTGCGGGTCGCCCTCGTGCGGTTCGCAGTTCGCGGTGTGGACATGGCGCGTCCGCCCGCCGGATCGCAGCTTGGCCAACTGCACGGCCTGGCGGTTGCGGGGCGTCGCGGAGGCGGTGTGCACCACGTCGAAGCGGCTGAGCAGCATCTGCGGCGGACCGCCCCGGCGCACCTGGGGCAGGCCCCAGAGCCGCTCCGCGAGGCGTTCGTCTTCCGCGGTCAGGGGACCGCTGAAACTCGTGAAGTTCACTCCGGCGTTTCGCATCGCAATTTCCCGCAGCAAGGTCGCGATCGGCGACTGGGCCCGGTCCAGCCGGATCGGCAGGAGGACATTCATGGGCGCGATCTCCGTTCCATCCGGTTCCGATTCCCGCCCCTTGTCAACGCCCGGGCTCCGCTCAACGCTCGTACCCGAAACCATCGAGCAATTCCCCGAACTCCTCGGTGAGGAATTCCGCGGTCTCCGGCTCCAGCTTTTCCCGAAACTGTCCGGCCTTCCCGGACCGCCGGTGGGAAAGCACGTTCTCCCCGCCTCCGGCGCCGCCTCCCCCCTCCTGTTCCTCGATCAGCTCCTCGCGGAGGTCGCGCCCCTCCTCGCCGACCCCGAGGTACTCCGCCAGCTTCTCCACGAACCCGCGGTAGTCCCGCATCATGTCTTCGTAGCGCCAGGCGAACACCCCCTCGCGGCCCCAGTATTTCTCGAGGCGGTCGCGAAGCTCCCCGCCCACCATGGCGAGGCGCTCCGGCTGCCGGACAAACCACTCGATCCCCTTCTCCCGGGCCTCGCCCGCATCCCGCGCGAACTTCGCGTCGGACGGCGTGTGGGCGTGAGCCAGCGAATAGAAGAACGAGACCATGATGTCCCGGGGATCGCGCACCACCACCACCACGCGGTAGGGGCTGATGTCGAAGTCGGGAGCAATGATCGGCCCCGTCCCGAAGTAGAATCCCTTCGGCTGCAGGATCCGGGAGGCATGATCCGCGTCCCAGACCGGCATGCCCTTGCGGCCGCCCGAGTGAAACTCGTACTTCGCGAGGTTGACGGCGACGCCGCCGCTCGCCTCGAACAGGCGGCTGATGACGGAATCGGTCCGCTGGGACGCGCACCGGATCGTCGTGAAAAACAAGACGCTCGGCGGCCCGCCGGGGTTGGTCAGCTTCCCCTTCAGGTAGGCGCGCTCCCGGCGGAAGAGAACCGTCCCGCTGGCCAGGCGGCCCAGGCGGTAGAGCACCCACGGGGCCCGCTTGCGGAGCAGTTCCTTGGTGCGGAGCAATGCCCTGTTCTCCAACATCAGCCCAGGTCCCGCTCCTTGCCCCCGGCATTCCGCGCCGCCAGGCACGACTCGATTTCGCCGAAGATGTATTTCCGGATCGCCCCGAAGGTGTGCCAACGGAGGACGTGTTCCCGGCCCGCGGCGCTGAGTTTGGCGATCCGCTCCTTGTCCGGAAGCAGCTCCAGGATGCGCTCCTCGAGGTCCTCGCCGTCGAGGAAGTAGAGGCAGTGCTTCCCGTCCCGCAGGGGGCGATGCCAGCGGATCGTCGGGACGCTCAGCAGGAGCGCCGCCCCGCCCGCCGCGACCTCGTAGTGGCGAAAACAATCCCACCCGACCCCGCTCGGCGAAATGGAGATCCAGCTGTCCGCGATCGCCTCCGCAAACTCCTTTCGCGGGATCCGCTCCTTCGGAAAACAGACCTTCACCCCGTGGTCCTTCTCGAGGCGCTCGAGGACCTTTTCCACCTCGAGCCGGATGAAGTGCATCGTCCGGTTCGTGCCGCAGTAGAAGATATCGTGCTTCTTCTGGCGGCCGGCTGGGTCCGGCGGGGGACCCGGGATTCCCAGCGGGATCGGCCGCAGCTTCCGCGCCCAGTCCTGGACGCGCGGCGTGAAGCATGCCAGCCCGATATGCGTCCACCACGGAACCACAAGCTGCAGGCTGTTCATCACATCCGCCGCGAGCTCGCGCTTGAAATACAACGCGCACCGCCGGAGGAACCACGCGTCCCTCCGGGCGATGGTGCGGTCATCCCCGAGGTCGACCACGACCAACACCTTCGACCGGCTGCGCAGCGCGATGCGCACCAGCCATTCGGTCAGGACCGACTGCAGGAGCCAGCTCACTTTCCGGAGCCTGGCCCCCTTCCCCTCCATGCCGCCGTGGCCGTTGGCCAGCAGCACCATGACCTCGAAGTCGGCGGCAAGGGCGTGGCGAAGGAGGCGCAGGTAGGCGCCCGGGATCGACTCGCGCCCCGCGGGTGCGTCATCCGCCGCCCGCTGGACGAAGGCCTTCCTCCTCGTCGAAATATGGGTCTCCTCCACCGGCAGGTCCCCCCCGCTCAGGGAGTAGTTGATGGCGAGAATCTTCATGATGTCTCCCGGGCGCGGGGCGCGATCCCGTCACGGTTTCCGGTCGATTCCGTCGCGGCGGCCGCGCCGCCGGATCGCGATGTCCGCCACGGCCCGGCGGAGTCCGGGCTCCTCAGCGCGTCGGACTCGGACTCGGGGTCGGGGTCGGGGTCGGGCTCGGGCCCGGGCCAAACCGGCCGATGCCGGGACGGACCGGGGCCGGGGCCGGCTGGGCGGCCGTCTTCTCGGCGCGTTCCGCCGCCCGCGAGGCGAAGGTCGCCCAGATCACCGTCCCGCCCGCGAGGTAGAGAAGGGCGTTCACGGGGAACGTCCCGATGTTCTCCTGCGCGGAGAATCCTCCCACGATGACGCAGGTCACCTGCGAGATCCCGATCAGCTTGAGATTGACGAAATGGCGCACCCTCCACACGCTTTGGTGCAGCCTCAACATCGCGTAGCCGAAGCACGCTATCAGGATGCTCAGGGGAATGTAACCCATGCCGAGGAGCAGTTTCCCGAGCATGTCGTGCGTCTTGAATCCGGATGTGTAGATGTTCTTCCCGGCGACCTTGAACCCGAAGGGTGTCCAGTATCCGGGATCCTTCAAGTTGCTGAAACTCTGCAGGCGGACACTGAAGGTCGCCAGGTTGACGCGGCCCACGTCTTCGTCATAGAGGCCCAGCGATTCCGAGATGTTGCCGGTCCAGCGGTTGAGGGCCTGTTCTTCGAGGAGCGAATCCGAGACAATGACGATCAGGACGAAGAACGCCGCCGAGCCGGCGTAGAAGGACAGCGTCAGGAGCTTGTAGCGGTAGATCACGAAGCAGGCGATCGCCACAAGTCCCATGACGAGCCCGGTTCGGGAACCCGAGAAAAAGGCGGCCGCGTTGAACATGATCAACAGCGAGATACCCCAAAGCCTGGAGAACACCCCGGGTTTCTTCTTCGACCACGGGATCATGAAGGCGAGGGCCCCGACCATCGCCATGACCTTGGAGAGGTTCTGCGAGGAGTTCAGCGTCGAGAAGACGCGGAATTCCTGTCCGAAAAGGATGCGGAACTCGGTGCTGAGACCGGTTTCGAGGTACTCGATCTCCCACCAGGACAATCCGTACTTCGTCTGCCAAAACGCGTAGAGGGCGACCGGAATGAAGATCCAGACGACCCGCCGAAGCATCGCGTAGAGCTTCTCCTGGCTGTCAAACAGCGCCGGGATCACGTAGAGGAGGGTGACGAAGGCCCCGTAGTTGGCGGCCTGCTTCATGCCGCCGAGGCCCATGCCCGCGAACAACATCGGGGTCGCTCCCAGCAGGAGCATGAGAGCGCACGTGACCACGAAGAGCTTGGCGCGCGTGCCGACGAGCCGGAACTTCCGGATGTCCTGCAGCACGACCCCCGCGAAGATGGCCAGGGCGAGGATGGGACCAAATGCGAGGATGACGCCGATATCGTAGTAGGTGGTGGTCCCCGCCAGGACCAGGAGGCGCTTGACGAGGTCCAGGTACCCCAGGGAGATCAGGAGCACCCACAATCCGAAGCGCGGCACGATGAACCCCCCGAGGAGGAGGGCTCCGCCGACATACTTGAAGGTCTCCGTGAGCGCATTCCATCCCTGCGTCAGGATCTGCGCCATGGCATAAACCCCGAACAAGAGCCCGAGGGTGACCAGAAATATGGCGGTGAGTTTGCGTGAGTCCATGAAACGCCTGCTTTGAACCGGTCAGGTTGACCCGTGCGTGCCCCTCGGTCCCGGAGATATTGACATGTTTCGCCCATTCGTCAACCCCCCCAAGAAGCGAGCGGGCGCGCCGCCGCACGCTCAAGGGGACGCCGGCGCGTGGATCTCGGGATCACGCCGTCCGAAGAGGCGCTTGATGCGCACCCGGCGCTCGACGGGAATCCTGATCCAGAATGCCCACAGGGCGTCGAGGAGGGAGGCGATGGGCTTCTGGTACCACGGCGCCACGGAGGCGTCGCCCCACGGTTGGCGCCACAGTCCCCTGGGAAAGCCGGTCTCGCGGATTTCCGCGACTTCCTCCCGGCCGGTTTCCGTCCTCGCGGAGTGGATCAACCCCTCCCAGAACCCGACGGCCTGATCCAATCCGTATCCCTCCCTGATCTTCCGGGCGGCGGCTTCGCTCAGGCGCGTTCGCAGGCCATGGTCCGACGAGAGGGCCCGGACCGCGGCCGTGAAGGCCTCGCCGCGGTTGTCCACCACGAGGCCGGTCTCCCCGTCCTGGACGAGCTCGGGGATGCCGCTCGTCATCTTCGTCACGACCGGCACAAGTCCCCAGGCCATGGCCTCCATCAGTGATATCGGCAGTCCCTCGTAGTCCGAAAGCAGCACGATCGCATCGTGCTTCCCGAACTCCTCGCGGGTTTCCTCGGCGGTCAGGAGCCCCGTGAACCTCAGGGCCGACCCGCCGGGAAGGGTCTCCGCCAACTCCCGCACCTCCGCTTCCTCGCGGCCCGCGCCCACCAGCGTGGCCGTCGTCCCCGGAACCGCCTCGCACGCCGCGCAGAAGGCCCGCACCACGTCGCGGATGCGCTTCTGGCGCTGCGTCATGCGCCCCACGTAGAGCAGCCGCAATGGATTCGGTTCCCGGGCGGGCAATTCCGGGGGAACTTCCACCCCGTACGGCACCTGGTGAATCTCGTAAGCGTCGTCGTTGACCCGCGCCGCAGTCTGCCGGTCGAAGAGATAGCGGGACACGCAGACGAGGTGCTTCGGGCACTCCTGTCCGGGCTTCAGGTAGAAGTCGCTCAGGCGCCAGTAGAGGGTGTCGTCGGAATGCATCACCATGACCGTCTCCACCGGGAAACTCCGCAGGCGGTAGCAGGCCGTCAACGCCGGGAAGTGATGCTGGGCGACCAGCACCGCGGGGCGGTTCTCCCGCACCAGCGACTCGATCCATCGCGCATTCTCGGAATGACTCCCCGAGTCCCGGGAGAAGACCGTCACCGGCGATCCCTCCAATTGTTCCTCGAGATAGCCGGCCCGGGCGGTGCGCCGGATGACGGCCACCCCCACCTTCTTCCCCCGCTCCGCCAAGGCCAGCGCCAGGCGCCGGGTCCACACCCGGGGGCCATCGGTATTGCGATGACTGTCGGGGCTGGCGAAGAGGATGTCCATGTCGTGCGGCCGGGGCCCGTCGTGGCCGGGGCGGTCGGCAGCGCCCCCCGGTCCCGGAATCACTTCCGGAGCATGTAGATCTGCCGGCCGTCGAGGTCGGCGGTCCCGATGTGCTCGGAATGATTGAGACAGGAATGCTCCAGGATCAGCTTCACGAACTCGTCGGGTTCCGGGTTCATGAACCCGCCGGCCATCTGCTCCTCGCCGGTGTCGTGCGCCTGGAACACCATGGCCTCCATGTCGAGGTTGTTGAGGAGCTTCACCAGCATCTTGAAGGTCGCCTCGTCCTTGACGAAATGGTGGAAAATGTTGAGGGCGTTGACGAGGGCGTAGCGCTTGCCGGTCACCTTGTCCTGGATCTCATCGGTCATGATGTCCCCGGTGATGACGTCAAAGGTCTTTCCCTCGATGTCCCGGAGGAGGCGGATGTAGTGGGCCAGCTCGGTGTCCCGCTCGACGGCGGTGGGCTCGAATCCCGCCCTCTCGAGCATGTGGGAAAAGATGCCGAGGTCCGCCCCGATATCGAGGGCCGGTCCCTTTTCCAGCTTGGCGATGTGCGGTTCGATCTTCTCCACCCGGTCATCGCATTCATGGAGGTGCGGGACATCGCCGAGGTCGGGATGCAGGAGCTTGCCATACAACCGGCCCGCCACCCGCGACGCCGCAAACTGGTGGAACCGGTTCCTGATCTGCACCCACTTGGCATGCCGCACGGTCACGACCACCGGCACCGTCTCGACCCCGAGCAGGTTGGCGGCCACGAACCGGTGGAAGGAGTTCTCGAACAGGATTTCACCGGACCGCCCGATCCGGACCGTCATCTCGTCGAGCGGGTTCTCCCCTCCCAGTTCCTCCTGCGACTTGTAGCCGTCCTTCTTGATGGACTCGTAGATCGCCGAGTATTTCCTGAGCTCATCCTCGTATTTCTCCTTGTTGGCCGGGGCCCAGACCTTTTGCGCTCCGATGATGTCCGAGTCGCCGAATTCCTCCCCCTTCTCGAGGTAGGCGCTCGCGAGGCGGAACATCTCGACCTCCCGCAGTTCCGCCCTCGCCAGGTCCCAGTCGCCGCCCTTCACCCGCGCGATCCCCTGGAACCCCGGGTCCTTCGGAAGCGACCACTGGTTGTCCGCCCCGAAATTGCCATACTTGATCCGTGCCAGCGGCACCTCGATCTTCGTCTTTCCACCGCCGCCGATCTGGCGCGTCATCAGGCGGGATTTCAGGACTCCCTTGCAGTACTGGAGCTCGTGGTAGGTCTTCTGGGCAAGGCGAAAGAGCTGCGGGTTGGTCTTCTGCAGTTTCCTTGCCTGGTTCTTGAGTGATCTCACAATCATTTTGTCTCTGGGGATGAGGGATTATTCCTTGCCGATGGGGGGCATCAAGCCCGCTTGGTGATGGATGGGTTCATTCCGGAAATTGGTCCGGGCCCCTGCGCGGGGTCGTGTTCCGGCGGGGTCAGTGCTTGAGGGGCAACAGGCAAACGAGTTTCCCGAGCCTGCTTCGCAACGGGGCGCATTCGATCGAGCGGCACTTCTGGATCAACCCCAGGTTCCACCAATCCAGTTTCGTTTCGCACTCCTCGATCCTGGCCGCAACCGCGGCCTCCGCGCGATCGGCCTGGGCGTCGGGGAGAAGCCCCTCCGCCCTCGCGACCGCGAGGTCCCGCGCCATGCCGCGGTAGACCGCCAGGAAATTCCGCTCCCGCCTGCTGCGCGCCCCGAGCTTCTCCTTGAAATTGCGGATGCCGGCCGCCCCGAATCCGGCCTCCGTCTTGGAGGCGCTGAAATCGTTGATGCGATAGCTGACGAGATCCTCCCGGACGACCCCCATGCCGTGCATCAGGGAGGCCCGGAAGCTGAAGGCGCGGTCCTCGAAAATCACATCCTCCCGCAGGGGTCCGAAGATCCGGAACACATCGGCATGCCACGCCGCCGAACATCCCGGCGGGGCCACGTAAACGCCGCGGGAC
>JABDMC010000207.1 GCA_013001695.1 Akkermansiaceae bacterium | reverse complement strand
ACCGTGATCCGCTTGGATATCAAATCCTGCCGATGGGGAGGTTGCGGCTTTGAGAGGGACCGGGGGTGCAATCCCTGACCAGGGCGACGGGGTTGCTACGAGTAGATTTCCCCACCGGCCCCGGCGAACTCCCCGGCCTTCTTCTGTATGCCCTGCTTCGCGGTCTCCTCGGCGGTGTAGCCGTGTTCCTCGGCGTACTTGCGCACGTCGTCGGTGATCTTCATCGAGCAGAACGTCGGGCCGCACATCGAGCAGAAGTGGGCCGTCTTGGCGCCCTCCTGCGGGAGGGTCTCGTCGTGGAATTCGCGGGCCTTGTCGGGGTCGAGGCCGAGGTTGAACTGGTCTTCCCAGCGGAATTCGAAGCGTGCCTTCGAGAGGGCGTTGTCGCGCAACTGCGCCGCGGGGTGCCCCTTGGCGAGGTCCGCGGCGTGGGCCGCGATCTTGTAGGTGATGACCCCCTCGCGAACGTCGTCGCGGTTCGGGAGGCCGAGGTGCTCCTTGGGCGTGACATAGCAGAGCATGGCGCAGCCGTACCAGCCGATCATGGCGGCCCCGATGCCGGAGGTGATGTGGTCGTAGCCGGGGGCCACGTCGGTGGTGAGCGGTCCGAGCGTGTAGAACGGCGCGCCGTGGCACCACTCGATCTGCTTCTGCATGTTCTCCTGGATGAGGTGCATCGGGACGTGGCCGGGCCCCTCGTTCATGACCTGGCAGCCCTTCGCCCAGGCGCGCTCGGTGAGTTCGCCCTGGACCTCGAGCTCGGCGAGCTGGGCGTAGTCGTTGGCGTCCGCGATGGACCCGGGGCGCAGGCCGTCGCCGATCGAGAAACTCACGTCGTAGGCGGCGCAGATGTCGCAGATGTCATCCCAGTGGGTGTAGAGGAAGCTCTCCTCGTGGTGGTGGAGGCACCACTTCGCCATGATCGACCCGCCGCGGGAGACGATCCCGGTCATGCGGCGGGCGGTGTGCGGGACGAAGCGCAGGAGGACCCCGGCGTGGATGGTGAAGTAGTCGACGCCCTGCTCGGCCTGCTCGATGAGGGTGTCGCGGAAGATGTCCCAGGTGAGGTCCTCGACGCGGCCGTTGACCTTTTCGAGGGCCTGGTAGATCGGGACGGTGCCGATGGGAACCGGCGAGTTGCGGATGATCCACTCGCGGGTGGCGTGGATGTTCTTGCCGGTGGAGAGGTCCATCACGGTGTCGGCGCCCCACTTCGTGGCCCAGCGCATCTTCTCGACCTCCTCGTCGATGGTGGAGGCCACCGCGGAGTTTCCGATGTTGGCGTTGATCTTCACGAGGAAGTTGCGCCCGATGATCATGGGCTCCGCCTCCGGGTGGTTGATGTTGGACGGGATGATGGCGCGGCCCGCGGCGACCTCGTCGCGCACGAACTCGGGGGTGATGAACTCCGGGATCTGCGCGCCCCACGCCTGGCCGGGGTGCTGGTGGTTCAAGGTGTTGCGGGCGACCTGCTTGAAGGGGTCGATTTCCGAGGGGCGGGGCATCTCGTAATGCGACGGGGTCGCATTGCCGTGGCCGGCGGCCGGGGGCCGGGCGCCGGAATAGCTGTCGTGAGTGGTCTTGAAGGCTTCGGCCCGGCCCATGTTCTCGCGGATCGCGATGAACTCCATCTCGGGGGTGACGATGCCATTGTCGGCGTACCACTTCTGGGTGACCGGATGGGAAGCGGCCCGGAGGGGCCTGCGTTTCAGGCCGGGGTATTCCTTGAGCTTGTTCCTGGCCTCCTTGTTGGCGTTGTATTTTTCGGCGTGTTCGCTCGAGAGGTAGCCGTCGTCCTCGGGGCGGGTGTGGCGGCCCTCGTATTCCTCGACGTCGTCGCGGGCGAGGATCCATTCGCGGCGCAGGGCGGGGAGGCCGGCGGTCACGTCGCCGTCGAACTCCGGGTCGCCCCATGGGCCGGCGCAATCGTAGACGCGCACCGGGTCATTCGACTCGACGCGGCCGTCGGGGTGGCTCGTGTCGGAGAGGGCAATCTCGCGGAAGGGGATGCGGAGATCGGGGTGCGTGGCGCCCGAAACGTAGACGCGGCGGGAATTGGGAAAGAGGGACATGGTGGTTTGGTGGTCGGATGTGGCGGCGGTTTTCAACCGCCAAGCCCATTGTGTCGGAAATCGAGGGTCAGGAATCGAGGGTCGGGAGTCAGGGGTTCCGCCTTCGCCATGGCTTCGGCGGACAAGCGGTGGTTGGTAGTTGAAATAGAAATGGCCGCGCTGGTTGGCGCGGCCGGAGAGAGAGGACTGGGGGAATGTCGACTTCCTACGGCGGCGTGACCCGCTTCAGGTTCGAAGGGTGTTCCGGCGCGTCCGGTGATCTCAGTCCTGCGAGCGGAGGACTCCCCTGTCAGGGAGCAGTGATAAGGCATGAGTCCGAGGTGTCAAGGGAAGGGGCGAGGAGCGCAAATAACCCTTCAATCTCCGGATCAATCCGAGGGCCAGGGTCCTGATCGCAGGCGCGGTGTCACCGGGGGGTTGGAAGGTGGGACCTGGGCGGTGGGGATTGGCCGGAAATTGGTCCGTGCCGTTTTCCGGGGCGCCGGCGGGGCCGTGGATTGCTCGCCGGCGGCTGAGCGCCTCTGCCCTCCTACTGCTGCAACTCCGCGTGCCGGGCCTTGAGGGCGGCGGCCTTCTTCTCCAGTTCGGCCAGTTTCGGGGCGCGCTGGTCGATGGCGGTGCGGATGTCGCTGAGTTTCGCGGAGACTACCTTGATCTCCTCCAGGAGCGGCTTCCGGGCCCCGGGATCTTCGACGGCCTCGAGGTCCTTGCGGAGCTGGCCGAGCTTCCGGCTGAGTTCCTTGAATTCCGCGAGGGCGGCATCCTGTTCGCCCTTGAGCCGTTGGTGTTCCGCGCGGGCCGCCCGGGCTTCGGTGTTGACGGCCGCCGCCATCCAGAACTTCTGGTCCCTGCCGAGGGCGGCGTGACGGTTGCGGGCGGACTCGAGGGCCTTCTTGAGCGGGGGGAGGTCCTTCTCGCGGGCCGCGATGGCTTCCTGCGCCGGCTTGATGGCCTTCTCGAATTCGGGGAGCTTCTTGGCGTGGGATGCCAGGGCCGGATTGATGACCTTGCGCCTTGCGGCGATCTCGGCGCGGCGCTTCTCGACGCCCTGCCATTCCTTGTCGGTTTCCGTGAAGGCCTTGCGGGCCTCCGCGACCTTCGCCTCGGATCCGGCGAGTTGCTTCTCGAGTTCGGCCACGCGCTTGGCGGGTCCGTCGTCCTGCTGGTTGGCGGCGAGGAGATTCCGGCGGTGATCGGCGAGACGGCGTTCGGCCTCCTCGGCGCGGCGCTTCAAGCCGGCGTCCTCCGGCTTCTCGTCGGAGAGCTTCCGACACTTCTGCGCCTCGGCGACGAGCTTCTTCTCCTCCTCGGCGCGCGGATTCGCGGGCGGGGCGGCGTTGGCCAGCTCCCGGCGGGCGCCCTCGAGCGCCTGGCGATGGTCATTGAGGCTGTTCTCGGCGACCTGCAACGCCTTCTCGCGCTGCTGGCGCGGGCCGGCAAGCTGGTTCCGCCTGGCCTCGAGCTGCTTGGCCTCCGCGCCGAGCTTGGCGAGTTCCTGCTTCAACCGCGCGATGTTCTGCTTGGCCCCGTCGCGCCGGGCCACGGCGTCTTGGTGGGCCTGGCGCGCCTTGGCCACGGCGGCTTCGGACGCCTTGAGCTTCTCTTCCGCCGCCTTGACCGCGGCCGGGGCCGCCTTGAGTTCCTTCTCGTACCACGCGAGGCGGTCCGCGATGCGCGGCGGGTTGCCATTGAGTTCGCCCACCTTCGCGAAGGTGGCGCAGTCCCACGCTTCCAGCTTCCCGCTGTAGTCGGCGGTGAAGAGGCGCTTCCCGTCGTGGGAGAAGGCCACTTCCACCACCAGCTCCTTGAAGGCCGGAAGCTCCTTCTTGAGGTTGAAGTCCGGTTTCCAGATCTTGACGCGCTTGTCGCGTCCGGAGGTCGCGAAGTGCCCGTCGCGGGCGTAATCGAAGGCGAGCACGCCGCTGCCGTGGGCCGCAAGCTTCTTGACCTGCTTGCCGTCGTTCATCTCCCAGAAGATCACGTTGCCGTCCTCCGAGGCGGTCGCCAGGACGTTCGAATCGGCCCGCCAGGAGATCGCGGTGAGCGCCTTCTGGTGGGCGCGAAGGGTGTGGAACTCGTTGCCGGTGGCCGCTTCCCAGACGTAGGCGCCGCCGCCGCGGCCCCCGGTGGCCAGGAGCACGCCGTCGGGCGAGTAGGCCAGGGACGTCACCCAGTCGGTGTGCTTCTTGATCGACTTGAACTGCTCGCCGCTCTGCGTGTCCCAGAGCTTGACGAGGCGGGAGGGGCCGCCGGTGGTGACGCCGCCGAGGTCGGGGCGCAGGCCGGCGGCGATGACCGAATCGAATTCCTTTCCGGCGATGACGACCTCCTTGCCGGTCTTGATCTCCCAGGTGATGGTGGTGCCGGACTTTCCGGGGATGCCGCCGCCGGCGAGAAGATACTGCCCGGATGGATGGAAGGAGAGGACCTCGGGTTGACCCGCGGGGAAGG
Source organism: Akkermansiaceae bacterium (assembly GCA_013001695.1). Lineage (GTDB taxonomy): Bacteria > Verrucomicrobiota > Verrucomicrobiia > Verrucomicrobiales > Akkermansiaceae > Roseibacillus_B. The sequence continues at coordinate 13,070 of JABDMC010000207.1, read as the reverse complement.
GCAGGATCCCGGCGAGGCGCAGCGAGTCGGTGTTGTAGAGGAGAACCTGCTTCTGGCCGGTGACCGCGAGGAGCGGGGCCCACGGGCTGTAGGCCATGTCCTTCACGATGCCGGCCCGGATGCCGACCACCGCCGGTTCAAGGGAGAGGTCGGCGGGCATCGGCGGGGGACCCTCGGGCTTGCTCGCGGGATCGACGTTCACCGCCAACTCGATCTTCGGCCGGTCGGCCTTCTTCGCGGTGGATGACTTCGTCTCGAGCAATCCGCCGTCGATCCACGCCCGGATCACGTCGGCCTGCTTCTTTTCGAGCTTGTCGCCCTTGGGCGGCATGACCGGTTCCTCGGTGTGGGTGATGAGCGAGTAGAGGCGCGAGCCGCCGCCGTCGCCGGGCACCGCGATCTTCCCGGACGAGCCGCCCGCCATGGTTCCGGGGTAACTGGTGAGGTCGAGGTCGCCCTTCTTCTTGTCCGGATTGTGACAATTCGTGCAGGCCTGCTCGAAGATCGGGAAGACGTGATCCTCGTAGGTGACCTTCTCCGCGCCGGCCGCAAGGGGAAGCGCGGAGCACGTCGCGAGGAGCAGGCACTTGCCGAGTCGGTATGGCTGCGGGAGCGTCATGAGGAAACCGGGTGGGTTTTGGTGGACCGGTGTCGCGGGCTGGTCCCGCGGGCGCGGGACGCCACGTTCTAGTGATTGAAGAGGAATTCCTTGGAATTGAGGATGGCCCAGAAAATGTCGTTGAGGATCTCCTTGCGGTCGTTCTCGTCCTTGGCCTGCGCGACGGTCTCGTGGAGGCGGCTCTTCTCGACCTCGGTGGGCACGCGGCCGAGGCAGCGGACGTAGACGGTGTCGATGACCTCCGCGGGGGACTTCCCGTCCTTGAGGAGGGTTTCCACGACCTTGCCGCGCTCGATGCGGTCGTGGGTCGAGTTGCCGTTCAGGAGGTGGAGGGCCTGCGAGAGGTTCGGCTCCATCTTGACCTCGCACGAGCACACCGTGGCGCGGGTGGCCCGCCCGAAGGTGGTCAGGACGTAGTTCGTGGTGTTGCCGTCCGCGATCTGGACGGCGCGCGCCCCGAGCGGGAGCCCGCGGAACTTGTTGGGCGTTTCGGTGACCTGCGCGAGCATGTCGACGAGCACCTCGGCCCGCACCCTGCGGACGAGGCTGTGCGAGAAATTCGTGTCGTCGCCGGCGTTGGTCTCGTTGGTCTGCGTCGAGAGCTGGTAGGTCCGGGACGTGCAGATGTCGCGGACCAGCTTGCGGAAGTCGAAGTCGTACTCGACGAATTTGGCGGTGAGGGCATCGAGGAGTTCCGGGTTGGTGGCGGGGTTCGAGATGCGCATGTCGTCGACCGGGTCGACGATCCCGATGCCGAAGAAGTGCGACCAGACGATGTTGGAGACGTTGCGGGCGAACCACGGGTTGTCCGGGGCGGTGAGCCACCCGGCGACCGCCTCGCGGCGCGTCTTGTTCCTGGTGTCCGCGGGGGTGTCATCCCCGAGGTACTGCGGGCTGGCGTTCTGGTTGGTGACCGGGTGCTTGATCTCGCCGCCCGCGTCGTAGACGATCTCCTCGTTGGGGTCCTCGGCGCGCTTCTTCCTGATCTGCGAGAAGAACGAGGCGAACCCGTAGTAGTCGTCCATCGTCCAGCGGTCGAACGGGTGGTTGTGGCACTGGGCGCACTGGATGCGCGTCCCCATGAATACCTGCGCGACGTTCTCGGTGCGCTTCTTGACGTCGTTTTCGAGCTTGTAGTAGTTCGTGGCGGGGTTCTTGAAGGTTCCGCCGCGGGCCGTGAGGAGGTCGTAGATGATCTCGTTGAACGGCTGGTTGCTGGCGATGCGGTCCCGCAGCCATTCGTACCAGAGGAGGGCGGCCTTGTAGGTGACCTGGTTGGCGTTGTTGCCGGTGGAGCGGATCTGGAGGAGCTCCGCCCATTTCATGACCCACATCTCGGTGAATTCCTTGCGGCCGAGGAGGTCGTCGACGAGGGCCTCGCGCTTGGCGGGGTCCTCGTCGGCAAGGAAGGCGGCCCGCTCCTCCTCGGTCGGCAGGAGCCCCACGATGTCGAGGTAGGCGCGCCGGATGAAGGCCTCGTCGCTGCAGAGTCCGGACGGAATGATGCGCAGCTTGTGGAGCTTGTTGTAGACGTGGCCGTCGATGTAGTTGAACTCCGGGAGGTCCGGCTTCCGGTAGTCGACCCGGGCCGGGATGACGATGGCCTGGGCGCCCTCCGTGAAGGTGTGGAAACGGCCCATCAGGAAGGCCTCGCCGCGGTTCTTGCTCCTGGCCTCGCCGGTCGACTCGTTGATGGCGACGCTGTTGTCGTTCGACGTCGTGAAGCTCGTGAGGGTCGTGACGTCGCGGTCGGTTCCGTCCGCGTAGCGGGCCCGCACCGTGAGCGGGACGCGGACCCGGCTTCCCGCCAGGACGTATTGTTTCGGCTCGACCTCGATGCCGACCGGGAGGGCGACGCTTTCGCCGTCGTAGGGCGCGCCGTCGCGGATCCACTGGACGAGCGTCCGGTGGTAGGCCGAGCCTTCCTCGAAGAGCTTTCCGCCGGTGTGGGGGACCCTGCCGGTGGCCTTGGTGACGAGGAGGGATTCCTCGGGAAGGGAGAGGTTGATGCGGCGGCCGGCCATTTCGCGGGTGAGGCGGAAGTGGTCGCCCTTGGGATCGTAGCCGAAGAGGGAGAGCATGAACCCGTCCTGCCCGCGGGCCGAGCCGTGGCACGAGCCGGTGTTGCACCCCGAGGCGGTGAGGACCGGCATGACGTCGAGCTGGAAGGAGATCGGGCGCGGCTTTGCGGCATCCTTGACGACCACCGGGATTTCGGCGGAGCGGCCGCGGAACGCGATCTTCAGGGAGGTCCGGCCGTCGGCCTGCGGGTAGAGGGTGGTTCCGTCGAGGCGGGCCACGTTCGGGTCGGCGAGCTGGAGCCGCGCGGAGGCCGTGACGTCGCGGGTCGTGGCGTCGTGGTGCCGCGCGATGACGATGACGCGGTGAAAGTCCGCCGCGGTTTCGAGGGTGACGTCGGACGGGTAGACGTCGATGGCGGCGAGGGTGGGATCGGGCTCGTCGGGGTTCTCGGTGGGCGCGGTGCGCGGCCTGGGAACGAGGGTGACCTTCTCCGGCCACGGGGCGCCGGCCTTGATCCAGCCTTCGAGGAGCGCCACCTGCCCGGCGGCGAGGGGGTCGCGGTCGTCCTCCTCCTTGTCGAGGGGCGGCATGAACTCGTCGTTGTCGTGGGGGAGGGTGACGCGGCGCAGGATTTCGGATTTGGCGGGATCCCCGAGGTCGACGGCATCGGCGGAATCGCCGCCTTCGAGGAGGGCCGCCCGGGTGTCGAGGCGCAGCCCGCCCTTGTCCTTCTCGGCCCCGTGGCACTCGACGCAGTTCTGCTCGAGGATCGGGCGGACGTGCTGGAAGGTGGCCGCCGGGGCCGTCATCAGGCACGCGCACCACAAGGATGCGGCCATGGCTGCCGGCAGGCGGCGGGGGAATTGATGGCCTCGGGGGTTCATGGCGGGGTTACTTCCCGGCTTGCTGGCGGAGTTGCTCGAGCCGGGATAAGGGTTTCTTGGCGGGTTGTTTCTTCGGCTCCGCCGCCTTGGCGGCCGCCTCCGCCGGGGCGTCCTTCTTCTCGGGGGCGGGTTTCTTCGGGGCGGGCGGGGGTGGGTCGATGCGCAGCACGCCCTTCGGGCTGGCGGTCGAGGTGACGGGATGGCCGTCCTTGGTCACGACCGCCTGGCAGAAGATGGTGGCGTGCTTGCCCTTCCGGGCCTCGCCGGTGACCTCGAGCGGGAAGATGACCTCCTTGGAATCGCTGGTGATGCTGACCTCGGAGGCGCTCACCCCGTGCGGGAGCCCCTGCAGGATGAGCCTCGCGTTTCCATCGAAGGGCTTGAGTTGCTCGATCTTGCAGAGCATGTCGGTGTTCTTGCCGGGCTGCGTGGCGGCCATCTCGATCTTCACGCCGAGATACGGTTCGCCGACGTCGAGCGTCTGCAGCCGCGATGACACGAGGACCGGGCCCCGCTTGGTGGTCGCTTCCGCCAGGATGCAGATGCGCCATGAGCGCACCGGCGCCTCGCCGTTGGCGTTGATCTGGATGGTGGCTTCGTTCTCCCCCTTCTTGATGTCGACGCTCGTCGGGCCGCCGACGCCCGGCGGTTTCCATGGCAGGGTGACCTTGATGGGGGCGTCGAACCCCTCGTCGCGCCTGGCGCGGGCCGTGAGGAGCATGACGCCGTTGCGCACCAGCGGGACCGGGGGCACCTCCAGCTGGATCTCGAAGGGCGCCTTCTCGATGACGGCGACGGCGAGACGTTCGCTGCGGGTGGTGTGGAAGGTGCCGGCATTGTTGACCTCGATGTGGTGGATGGCCTCCTTGAGCGGCCCGGTGAGCCCGGACTTGGGATCTTTCACGGTGAAGCGATAGAGCCCGCCCTCGAGGGGGGCGTCGGGCGCCGCTTCAAACACCATCGGGAAGGAGGTCACGCTGCGGGGGGCGGGATCGACATCGAGCCGCACCCCGCCGGGCAGGCCGTCCGCCGCGCACTCGATGTCGCAGCCGATGTTGGCGCGGCTGATGTTGACCACCTTGGCGACGCGGTTCCCGCGGGGGACCGAGATCACCTTCCACTTCTGGCTGATGTTGCGCTGGGCATACGGGAAGGATGCCGAGATGGCGGGACGGCGCGGCCCGACCTCGATGCGGTAGGTGTAGTCGGGGCCCGACCCGTAGAGCTGGTCGCGGATGTTGACGAGGTACTCGCCGTCTTCCGGAACGTCGAAGTCGAGGCGGCTGTCGGGCTGGCGCTGGGTTCCGTCGTCGTTGTTGCCGATCTGCTTTCCGTCCTTGGCGTTGCGGACGATGATGTAACTGTCGAGCGGGGACCGCAGTTGCCGGGCGTAGACCTGGACCCGGATCTTCTGGCCCTTCCTGGCGGCGAAGCGGAACCAGTCCTTGTCCTCCTTCTTGGAGATGACGCCGTGAAAGGCGATGGGCACCATGGGGGCTTCGCCGACGGGGGTGGCTTCCGCGGACCCCTCGTTGGGCTCCTTCTCGTTGTAGTAGGGGATGGAACTGACCCGCACCGGGTTGCCGGAAGGGGCGAGGAGGTCGCCGGCCCGGGCAAAGGCGCGGATCTCGGTCTCCTCATTCGGGAGCGCCAGCTCGGTGGTGGTCTCGCCGGCGGCGTCGCCGATGAAGGTGAACTTGCGTTCCTCGCCGGGGCGCCCGCCCGGCGGATAGACCGCGGTGGGACGCGGAAACTCGCCGATGTGGAGGCGGTACTGGCACGTCGGCTGCCCCTGGTAGGACGACTCCCGCACCATGATGGTGTAGTTCCCGTCCTCCGGCACCACGAGCGAGAGGGCGCTGTCGCGATTCAGCAGCGGGGCGTCGTCGCTGGAGGCGAGCTCGAAGCGGTTCTGGTCGAGGATCGCGACGTAAGGGTCGAAGAGAACCCGGCCGAGGCGCATGCCCTCGACCTCCACCGAAAGGCGCTGGCCCTTCCTGCACGCCACGCGGTAGTAGTCGACGTCCTCGCGATCCGCGACGCCTTGCACCGTGGAGTTGAGGGGAACCTCCTGCGGGGCGTTGAAGTCGTTGTTGAGATCCTTCTTGTCCTGGCGCTTCTCGAACACCGTCGGGAACTGGCCGACCCAGAGGGTGCGCATCCACGAGACCCCGCCCTTGCAGCGGAGCCGCATGGGGTGCTCACCGAGGGCGGCATCCGCCGCGATGGTGAGGGACACCTTCACCCGCTTGTGGTCGTCGCCGACCTTCTCGATCTTCCGCGCCGTGATGCCCGGGTGGTAGAAGATGACCTCCCGGGGATCGTAGAGGCGGTCCCCGACGAAGGTGACCACGGCCTCGGTGCCGCGCTGGACGCCGCGGGGCTCGATGAGGTTCACCACCGGGGTGAAGGCCGCCACCGGCACGCTGCCCGCCAGCAGCGCGAGCGCTGCGAGGGTTTGAATGGGACGCATGGTGATCATAATGAGGCCGGAGGCGCGGCAGCCCGCCGCCGCCCTGGCCGGGACCGCTACGATTTACGCTTTCTTTTCAAGAATTTCGTCGAGGACGCGGCCGCCATCGACAATCTCGATGGGGCGGTCGCCGGGGGCCATGAGTTCCTTGTCGGCCGTGATTCCCAGCTGGTGATAGACGGTGGTGGCGAGATCCGCGACGCCGACGCGGTCCTCCTCCGGTTCCCCGGCGAGGGCGTCGGAGGACCCGTGGATCAGGCCGCGCTTGGTGCCGCCCCCGGCCAGCATGACCGAGAAGACGCGCGGCCAGTGGTCGCGGCCGGCGGTGGCATTGATCTTGGGGGTGCGTCCGAATTCGGTGGTGACCATCACCATGGTCGAGTCCAGCATGCCGCGCTCATCGAGGTCGCGGATGAGCGTCGCGATGGCGTGGTCCACCGGCGGCATGTTGCTCTGCATGGCGTTCTTGATGTTGTTGTGGTGGTCCCACCCGCCGGCGGTGAGTGAGACGAACCGCACCCCGGCTTCCACCAGGCGGCGGGCGAGGAGCATGCGCTGTCCCGGGGCGTGCTTGCCGTAGCGCTCGCGCACCTTCTCGTCTTCCTGCTTCAGGTTGAACGCCTCGCGGGCATCCTTCGACGAGATGAGCTTGTAGGCGTGGCTGTAGAAGGCGTCCATGGCGTCGAGCGCGTCGGAATCCTCCAGCGTCTTGAAGTGGTGGTCGACGGTCTCGAGCAGCGACCGGCGGCGGTTGAAGCGTTCATCGCTGACGCCCGCGGGCAGGTTGAGGTCGCGCACCTTGAAATCGTCGCGCTCGGGATTGCTTCCGAGGGCGAACGGGCCGTATGCCGACGAGAGGTACCCGGAGTTGGCGTAGACGTTCGGGACGTTCGGGATGCAGACGTACGGCGGGAGGCTGTTGCGCGGCCCGAGCTCGTGCGAGACCACCGAACCGATCGACGGGTAGTCCACCGCGGGGGAGGGGCGGTAGCCGGTGAACATGTTGTGGGTGCCGCGTTCATGGGCGGCCTCCCCGTGCGCCATGGAGCGGATCACGGTGATCTTGTCGGCGACCTTGGCGAGGTTCTTCAGGTTGGCCCCGAAGCGCTCGCCCTTGAGGGCGGTCTCGATGGAGCCGAAGGGGCCGCGATACTCGATCGGGGCGTAGGGCTTGGGATCGAAGGTCTCCTGGTGGGCCATTCCCCCGGGGAGGAAAATGTTGATAACCGATTTGGCGACCCCTTCGCGGGTTTCGTAGAATTTCTGGGCCCCGCTGGCCTGCATCCGCAGGAATTGCGGCAGGGTGAGGCCGATCCCGCCCAAAACGCCGACATAAAGGAATTCCCGGCGGGAATAATCGCGGGAAAGGGGGTTTCCGGGGCAGGATTGCTTTTTCATGGTCTTTGCGTGCCTAGATGTTAAGATCCTCTAAGAACAAGGGCCTGACGGCCGCTACTGTGGGCCTTCTACGCCCTTGTTCTCGCCACCCTTTCATGCTAGACGCGACGCAGCGGCGGGTTCCTCCCCCCGACTGGATGAATGTTCCTGAAATACCCGGATACCAAATCGAAGGCCTGATCGGAAAAGGGGCCTGCGGAGCCGTCTATTTGGCCCGGCACGAGTCCGGCAGCCTCGTGGCGGCCAAGGTCCTGAGCCCGGAGTCGGTGAACCCGGCGCTCATCGCGAATCGCGTCAACCGGCTCTACCGTTCGGTGCCCCCGAAGGCGGCGGTGCCGTTGATTGCGCACTCCCTCGAGCGCGCGCCCTACCTGCTGGTGAGTCACCTTGTGGCCGACCAGGTGCAGGAGGGGATGGGGGATATGCCGGTGCCGCGAACCCTGCAGATGAGCCTCGGAGAGTTTCTCGGCCAGCGCGGTTCGTGGATGCTGGTGAGGCGCCTGGCGCAGGTCATCGCGGAATTCCACCGGCGGAGGGTGGCCCACGGAAACCTCAAGCCGGGCAACATCTATTTCGACGCCGACGGGGAATTGCTCCTGTCGGATTACGCGCAGGGGCTGATGCCCGGGATCCGCGAATTGCCGTACACGGATGCGCTGTTGTATGCGCCGCCGGAGCAGTTGCGGGATCCGGAGGGATATCTCGAGGGCGCGGGCTTCGGGTGGGATGTCTACGCCTTCGGCGTGCTCGCCTTCCGCCTTGTGAACGGGGTCTTTCCGCGCTGTGACGAGACCTTCCAGCGGGTGGCGCCGGTGGCCGGCGAAGCCCGCCGCCGCGGGGTGGAAGCGGATTGCGAGCGGGTGGCCGCCAAGCTCGACGAGACCGAGATGTCCGGCTGGCGGGGACCGTCGCCGACCCGCGAGGAAGCGGAGGCCCGCGATGTCATCGACCGGTGCCTGCGGCTCGACCCGCTGGAGCGCTACGCGGACATGGGGGAAGTGTTGCGGGCCCTCGAGGCCATCGCGGCGTCCCGCCAGGCGCGCGAGGAGCAGGACGAGGAGAGCGAGAAGATCCTGCAGCTCGAGCGCCGCAAGAGGGCGTGGCAGACGACCGCCGCGATCGGGGTGGCGGCGAGCGTGGTGCTCGGCGTCATGACCGCCGGGACTCTATTCAAGCAGTCGCGCCTGCCGGAGGCCCCGCCGGTGGCGGCGGAACCGCCGCATGATCCCGGGCCGGACGAGCCCGGCGCGGAAGATGTCAGCCGCACCGCCGTTGCCGAGGCCCGGCGCGAGGCGGAACGGGCGGCGCGTTCGAGCGAAAGCCTGCGGGCCCGCTACGGGCGCATGGCGGAAGACCTCGCGAATTCCTACGCCCTGACGGACCGCCTGCTGGCGTGGACGGTGGAGTCCGGATCCGAGGAGCTCCCGGTCCTCGAGGGCCGCACGGAGCGCATCAGGGCCCTCGACCAATCGCTCCGGGACCTATTGGAGCAGAGCGAGCGGCATCCGCCGATGGCGCGCCAGCGGTGGCGCATCGAGCTGGCGCTGGCGGAAGTGGCCCTCGCCGGCAAGCAGGCCGGGGCGGCGCGGGAACGCTTTGCGGCGGCCCTGGAGCACGCCCCGCCGGATGACGGCACCGTCGCGCACCGGATGGCGCGGGCACGGTTGCTGATCTGCCTGTTGGGATCGGAGGATCCCGCGATGGGAGTTTCGGAAAGCGAGATCGCGGAAGCGCGCACCGCGGTGGAGGAGCTCAGCATTTCCAAGGACGAGCGCGAGAAGATGGTGGCGGCGCTGAATCTCGCCGAGGCGCGGCGGTTGCGCGTGGCGGGCGCCACCGAGGAGAGCCTCGAGGTTTACCGGTATGCCTTTGAAACGATGACGCGCCTGTGCGAAAGCCAGCCGCAACTGACGGCCCTGCGGGCCTGGCGGGCGCGCGGGTTCGGCGAGGCCGGGCGCGTGGCCGACGGAAACGGGATGGAGGACACCGCGGTGCTCCTGCAGCAGCAGTCGGCGGCGGAGTTGCTGGAACTGATCGAGTCCCAGCCGCAGCGCGACGACTTGAAGCTGGATCTCGCGGAGGCGCTGGGCGCCCTCGCGGAGTCGGCCCTGGACCTCGGCGAAATGGAGCGGGCGGAACGCATGGCGAAGCGTGCCGCGGAGTATCTCGAGGCCATCGCCCAGGGGAACCGCGCCGACGACCGGGTCCTGGTGCGGCTCGCCGGCTTGAAGGCGGTGCTGGCGGCCTGCCAGCGTGATGCCGGCAAGGGCGACATCGCGATGCGTCTCGTCGACGAGGGCATCCGGCACGCCCGCGAGGCCCTCGAGAAGAATTCCGGCAGCGAGATGGCGAAGTTCCGGCTGGCGCTGCTGAACTGGCAGAAGGCGAGCCTGCACGGGCTGAACGGGGAGCGCAGCGAGGAGATCCGGCTGGGAACCGAGGCGCGGGACGCCCTCAACGGTCTCCTGGTATCCGGAGGGCACTACCCGACGCCCCGGCAGTTGCGGCGGTCGCTGGCTTACCTGACCACCGACCTCGGGCATGCCGCGCAGCTGGCCGGGAACGACGGGCAAGCCGTGAAGTTCTTCCGGGAATCGATGGGGACCTGGACGGCGCTGGCGTCTCTCGATCGCGGGAACTCCGAGTTCGAGGACGGACTCGACTGGGCCAAGGAGCGTCTCCGGGAACTGGGCTCCCTGTCATCCCTGCCGCCGAAGGCACGCTAAGCCCGGAAGTTTCAGGCGATGAAGCGGAGGCTCAGCGGGTAGCGGTACCACTCGCCGCGGCTGGCCGCAACGCAGGCCTGGATTTCCCAGACGAGGAAGAGGATCACCATCACCATGAGGAGGGGGGCGGTGATGATGAAGGCGAACCCGAAGGAGACCAGCGTGAGGGCGAGGAGGGAGAGGCTCACGATCAGGTAGAAGAGCTGGAAGTTGAGGGCTTCCTTCCCGTGGTGGTTGACGAACGCCGACTCGTCCTTCTTGACCAGCCAGAGGATGAGCGGACCGATGAAGCCCGTGAAGAGCCCGAGGAGATGGGCGAGCATGGCGATGGTGGAGTCGGGCGTCGCCGTGACGGCCCCGGGGGCGAGGGCCGTCGATTGCGGCGGCGGCGCCTGCACCGGCAAGGCCGGCGGAGTCTCGGGAATCGGGGGTGGCTCGTCGGGGCTCATTCCTCGCCCGTTGCGGGGGCGATGAATTCCACCAGATCGGCACGCAGCTTGGCAAGGTCGGGTTGGTTCAGGTAGAACATGTGGCCGGAATCGTAGTACCGGATCCGGATGGCGTCGCGGCGGTCGTCCGGCAGCGTGAAGACGTGGCGGAGGCTGTATTCGATGCCGTCCGGCGGGGTGGCGAGGTCGGTGTATCCGCAGAGGACGAGAATCTCCAGCTCGGGATTTTCGCGCATGGCGCTGACGAGGCGGCCGGTGAGGTTCACGTAGGAATTCTCCGCACCCCAGTCCCACGGCCGCACCTTCCCCGAGAGAATCTCGTAGGGGCTGTCCTCCTTCCAGCCGAGGTCGTTGGTGAGGTAGTCGAGCATGGCGGTGGAAAAGGCCCCGTAAACCACCGAAAACGACGGGTCGTAGCGCGCCGTGTCGGAGGACTTCGATCCGGCCGGCCAGGCGACCCGGGCATCGAAGCGGCCCAGGACGAGGCCGTCGCGGCGCAGCAATTCCTTGCGGAAGCGCGACGAGGAAAGGCGCAGGTCGGTCTCGAGGAAGATCGAGGGGCTGATGCCGGTGAATTCGGAGAGCCGCTTCGCGAGCCGCTGGCGGGTCTTGTCGTCGAGGGTGGCCCCGCTGAGGAGCGCGGAGGCGTACTCGCCGAAGGCGAAGTTCCGGGACTGCTTCACGAGTTGGTCCCGGTCGCCCCGGATCCTGTTGTGGTGGTGCGCGACCGCGGTGTAGGCCGGCAGGTAGACACTGAACATGAGATCGTCGCCCTGCGCGGAGCGCAGCGTCCGGAAGTCGAGGAGGGACGAGAGCAGGACGACCCCGTTGAGGTTCATCCCGTAGCGCGACTGGAGGTAGTCGGCGAGGCCGGCGGCGCGGATCCCGCCGTAACTTTCGCCGAGCAGGAATTTTGGCGACCCCCAGCGTCCGTGTTCCGTGACCCAGCGGCGGATGAAGTCGCCGACCGACTCGATGTCTCCCTGCACGCCGTGGAATTCCGACGCCTTGGCGTCCTTTTCCGGGCGGGAGTAGCCGGTCGAGACCGGATCGATGAAGACGAGGTCGGCGACATCGAGGATGGAGTGCGGATTGGGCGTGACGCGGTGGGGCGGGGCCAGGGGCTTCGTCCCGTCCTCGCTGGTGGGCACGAGGCGCGGGCCGAGGGCGCCGAGGTGCAGCCACACCGCGGAGGATCCCGGTCCGCCATTGAAGGCGAAGACCACCGGCCGGTCCTTGAGCTTCTTGACGCCGGTGCGCTCGTAGCTGACGTGGAAGACGCTGGCGCGCGGGTCGCCATTGTCCTTCTTCAGGACGAGCTTGGCGGCGGTGACCTTGTAGTCGATCTCCTCGCCGTCGATGGTGACCGAGGCGTTGCGGGTGACCGGGTCGGGAACTTTCGTGGTCTCCTTCTCGGGCTTCTTGTCCTGCGCGGCGCAAAGACCGGCTCCGAGTACAAGCCCGAGGGTGATGATGCGTAAGGGTGAGGGCATACCCGATCCCTAGCAGATTGTTAGAATTTGTCCAATGCCGGCGCGAAAATTCCTATCCCCCGGGGGGCGGGGGCCGGTCGCTGCGGTCCGGCGAGAACCTCCGGCGGACGCTTTCGGGGACCTGGTCCCGGTTGCTTTCCAGCCACGACCGGGCAGTGGCGGCATCGCGGCGCATCCAGTCGCCGAGGACGCTGTGATAGCTGCGTTCCTGTTCCCGGAGCGTCTCGAGTTCCGTGGTCCATGCCAGGGCGAGGGCGGGATCCTTGCGTGACACCGCATCGACGAGGGTCCGCACCGCCGGCTGGATGTCGGTCGAGCCGGCGAGCGACTCGATCCACTCCGCGGCCCGGAGGGAATCGTTGCGGGCGAGGTCGGCGACGATCCCCGCGGCGGCCTCGTCGCGGAGTTCCGGATCGAGGTTTTCGGCCCACGCCATGGCGCCGTCGGGGTCGGCGTCGGCCCACGAGGCGCTGATGCCGTAGAGACCGCGCTCCTGGAACTCGCGCTCGGGAAGCGACAGGACGATGTCGGCCGCCTGCTGCGGATCCTCATCGGCGATGCTCTGCGCGATGAAGGTCACGGCGCCCTGCCGGAGGACGGAATCGGGGATGGTCTCGCTCCATGCGAGGGCCGGGTCGAGGCCGTCGCTGAGGACCAGGGGGAGCATGGCCCGCAAGGCCTCGCCCCGTTCCTCGCTGCGGGGAAGGGTGCCGAGAATCTCGGTGGCGCGGGTGAGGTCCCGGGGGGCGATGCCCTCGATCACGCCGATGAGAAGGGCGTTGGGTTTTCCCTCCGGGGCGTGCGCGTTGGCCCATGTGAGGGCGGCCTCGGGGTCATCCCCGGCCCAACTGGCAAGGACCGTTTTGCGGGCGAAGTTCGTGCCGGTGTTCTTGAGGGCGTAGTCGAGGGCGCCCTGCGGGTCGGCCTGTCCCCAGGCATGGAGGAGGATGGCGTATTCGCTCATGCGCTCGCTGGTCATGCCGAGCGATCGGAAGTCGTGCACGAC